>NZ_JBICKW010000034.1:0-215600 GCF_043104645.1 Delftia sp. WSY_12 | reverse complement strand
TCTCCCGTGCCGCCACCCGTGCCGCCGCCGGGCACCAATCCACCCAGCAGGCTGCCGACCAGTCCGCCGAGCCCATCTTCGCCCAGGCCGTTGCCCAGGCCGGCAATCAGCTCGTTGAGCGTGCCGATCACCGGGGCCAGGCCTTCGCCGTCCACCTGGGTGAGGCCGTTGACCAGTTCGGTCAGCACACCCAGGGGGCCGCCCTCGACATTGGTCAGGTTCTCCAGCGCGCCGGTCACGGTGGACAGCAGTCCGTCCGTGGGATTGGCCAGGGCATCCAGCAACTGGCCCACAGGCGCTGCCACCGTGCCGCCCAGCAGGCCGTCCACGACGTCCTGCACGGACGTGACCACCCCGCTGTCAGGCGTGCCGGGCGGGTTGCCCGTTCCGCCGCCCACCAGGCCGCCCAGCAGGCCACCCACGCCGGCGAGCAGGCCGCCCAGCGCACCGTCTTCGTCGAGCAGGCCGCCGAGCACGTTGTCCACTACCGTGCCGATGGAGCCGCCGGAGCCCGCTTCATCCAGGCCCTTGAGCAGCTCATTGAGCGTGCTGATCAGGGGCTCCAGGCCCTGGTTCTGGATGTTGACCAGGCCGTCCACCAGCTCGGTGAGCACGCCCAGCGGCCCGCCATTGGTGCTGGTCAGGCTCTCCAGCAGGCCTGTCACCCCGGACAGCGTGCCGCTGCCGGGATTGACCAGCGTATCGATCAGGTTGCCCACCGGGCCGGCGACCGTGCCACCGGACAGCGCACCCACCACGTCCTGCACGGAGGTGATCAGGCCGTGGCCATCCGTGGGATCCGTCGGATTGGTGGGGTCCGTGGGATTGGTCGGATTGGTCGGGTTCGTCGGGTCCGTGGGATTGGTGGGGTTGGTCGGGTTGGTGGGATCCGTGGGGTTGGTCGGATTGGTGGGGTTCGTAGGGTTGGTCGGGTTCGTGGGATCCGTGGGGTTGGTCGGATTGGTCGGATTCGTGGGGTTGGTCGGGTTCGTGGGATCCGTGGGATTGGTCGGATTGGTCGGATTCGTGGGGTTGGTCGGGTTCGTGGGATCCGTGGGGTTGGTCGGATTGGTCGGGTTCGTGGGGTTGGTCGGGTTCGTGGGATCCGTGGGGTTGGTCGGATTGGTCGGGTTCGTAGGATTGGTCGGGTTCGTGGGATCCGTGGGATTGGTCGGATTGGTGGGGTTCGTAGGATTGGTGGGGTTCGTAGGGTTCGTCGGATCCGTGGGATTCGTAGGATTCGTCGGGTTGGTGGGATCCGTCGGATTGGTCGGGTTGGTCGGGTTCGTGGGATTGGTCGGATTCGTGGGATCCGTGGGGTTGGTCGGATTCGTGGGATCGGTCGGCACCGGGGGGGCTGGGTCGTCGTCGTCGTTGCTGGCTGCGGCGATCAGGCCCACGCCGCCCGCGCCGATCAGGCCGGCCAGCAGGAAGTCGCTGAGCACGGAGCCGCCGGCTGCGGCTGCGGCGCTTTCCTTGGTCACGATCAGGCCCACGGCGTCACCGTCACTGGCGGGCGCCACCTGGACGTTGCCAGATGCCAGGTCCAGCACCATGGCGCCTGCGCCATCACCCTCGCGCTGGGCCAGCGTGGCCTGGGTGCCGCCCTCGAAGGTGCCGACCAGGGTCTGGCCGTCCTTGCCCTGGAACAGCGCCTTGGCGCTGCCATCGGCGGGCACGATGATCTTGTCGCCGACCTGCAGGGCACTGCCCGGCTGGGCCATCAGGGTTTCCCCATTGCGCACGATCTGCACGCCCGGGCTGACCTGGGACAGCGTGGCGGGAGGCGTGCCCCGGGACATGACCGCTGCGGCTGCGCCGGGCTGCATGTTCGACGTATTGAGCTGCGCAAGCACAACGCTGGAGGGCTGCGGGTCACCGAACTGCACGGGGCTGACGGTGGTGTTGCCGGTGGGCTGCATCGATTGGGCGGTCATTTACTCTCTCCAGACAAGGGTTGAGACGACAAGGTCAGACGGTGGCTTGGAAGCCGTGAAAAATCTGTCGAGCCCTTTTGTGCAACATGCATGCCACGTGCACGCTGCAGGTCCGGATGGCCTAGGAATCATCCTAAGATATTGATTTGTATGGATTTATCTATTGATCACAATGTCTCATCAAGGGTCTGTTACGGCACACGTTACGTAACGCTGCCGGGTCTGCTCCGTTACTCGGGCGCCGGTGCCGCGCCATGTTTCATGGCCCTTGACTCGCGGGCCCATGCAGCGGGGCAAGATGGCTTTCGCCTATAAAATCGCTGGCTTTTGGCTGCAGGCGTGTATCGGCGCATGCAGTAAGCCCAAAAGCGAACAGGCCCGTCTTCCAACTTTCATTGCGTAGAGAGCGCCCATATGCTGATTTCGTCCAGAGTTCCGTCGCGAGTGCCGGGTCGTACCTATTTGCGGATAGCCCGGCCCGTGGCCATTGCCGCCTTCAGTCTGGGGGCGGCTTTGTGCGGGGCGTTTGCCCATGCATCGCAGGAGGCGGTGGACGAGGTCTCACGGCTGCTGGAGCAGGGCAAGGCGCCCCAGGCCGCCAAGCAGGCCGAGGCCTACCTCAAGCAAAACCCGGCCGATGTGCAGATGCGCTTTCTGCAGGGCGTGATCGCCGCGGAGCAGCGCCAGAACGCCCAGGCCATCAAGATCTTCACGGCGTTGACCCGTGACTACCCCAGCCTGCCCGAGCCCTACAACAACCTGGCCGTGCTGTACGCCGCCGAAGGCCAGGAACGCAAGGCCTCGGAAGTGCTGGAGCAGGCCATTCGCACCAACCCCAGCTACGCCACGGCGCATGAGAACCTGGGCGACCTGTATGCGCGCATGGCCAGCGATGCCTATGCCAAGGCCTTGCAGCTGGACGGATCGCGCCAGGCCATCCAGCCCAAGCTGGCCCTGATCACGCAGATCTTCCCCAAGCAAGGTGGCGCCCAGGGCAAGACGGTCCAGGCTGCAGCTGCCTCGACCAAGGTCGCCGATGCCAAGGCGGCCGATGCCAAGGCCCGCGAATCCGACGCCAAGCTGGCCGAGGCCCGCGCCGCCGAGACCAAGGCGGCAGAGGCCAAGGCCGCCGAATTCAAGGCCGCTGAAGTGAAGGCCGCCGATGCCAAGGCAGCGCAGGCCAAGGCCGCAGAAGCCAAGGCGGCGGAAGCCAAGGCCGCAGAGGCCAAGGCAGCGGAGGCCAAGCTGGCCCAGGCCAAGGCAGCGGAAGCCAAGGCCGCCGAGACCAGGCTGGCCCAGGAGAAGGCTGCCCAGGCCGCACAGGACAAGGCGCGCGCTGCCGAGGAAGCCAGGCAGGCTGCGGCCAAGGCCGCCGCCGTGACCACCACCGCTGCGGCCCCTGCCGCCGCCGCTGTGGCCGCCGCCGAGCCCGCCAAGGCAGCGCCTGCCGTCGACGAGAAGAAGGCGGCCCAGTCGGCCGCAGCGCAGGAAGTGGAGGCCGCCGTCAAGGCCTGGTCCACCGCCTGGGCCGGACAGGACATGGACCGCTACCTGGACGCCTACAGCGACCACTTCTCCCCGGCCGATGGCAGCAGCCTGGCCAAGTGGAAGGAACAGCGCCGCCAGCGCATTGTCGGACGCACCACCATCGTCGTCACCGTGCGCGACCTCAAGGTGACGGTGGACGGCGACAAGGCCACGGCCCAGTTCCGCCAGTACTACGCATCGGGCGCGCTCAAGACCACGACCCGCAAGACCCTGCGCATGCAGCGCGAAAAGGGACAATGGCGCATCACCCACGAAGGAACCGGTTCCTGATGCCTGAAAGAGCGCGCCCCCTGGCACGGTCATCCGCCGGCTTGCTGCGCCTGCATGCGCGGGCCGCCGGCGTGGCCGTGCTGCTGGCCGCTCTGTCCACGATGTCGTTCGGCACGGCGGCCTACGCCAAGCCGGCCAAGGCCTCCAAGACGGCATCCGCCAAGCCTGCAACGGGCAAGACCAGCAAGACCGGCAAGGCCGGCGCAGCCAGGCTGCGCTCGGCGTCGGGCAAGACGGCCGTGGCCGCCGCTGCGGTGGCGGCTACGGCAGGCGGCGTCGCTGCCACGGCAGGCCATGCCAAGGCGGCGGCCGGCTCGCAAAGCCAGGCGGAGGCCCGCCTGCTGGCCATCATCCGCCAGGTGGAGCAGCGGGATCTGGATGGCGCCCTGAAGGCGGCCGCCGATCTCACCGCCGAAGTCCCCAATTTCCGCGCAGCCCAGCTGGTATATGCAGACCTGCTGCGCTTCAAGACCGGCCGTGCCGGCGAGGTGCTGGCGGGCACGCCCGTGGCTGCGTCCGCCGCCCCCAGCCATCCGGGCCAGGGCGTGCTGGTGCGGCACAACCTGTCCGTGGGCAGCGTCACACGGCTGGAGGGTCCGGCCAGTCCCGCGCAGGCCCAGCTGCAGGATCTGCAAAACGAACTCAAGCGCCGGCTGCAGGCGGACAGCGGCGCGCCGCCTGCGGGTTCCGTTCCCGGCGAGTTTTTGATGCTGGGCGCATCCGTGCGGCATGCCATTGCCATCGACGCCAGCAAGTCGCGGCTGTACCTGTTCGCCCATGAGGCAGGCGGGCTGCGGCTGCTGGGGGACTTCTATGTCTCCGTGGGCAAGCTGGGCACCGACAAATGGCAGGAAGGCGACCAGCGCACGCCGCTGGGCATCTACTTCGTGGGCCGCCACATCCCCGGGCCCCGTCTGCCGGAGTTCTATGGCAAGGGTGCGCTCACGGTGAACTTTCCCAATGACTGGGACAAGGCCGTGGGCCGCTCGGGCAGCGGCATCTGGCTGCATGGCTCGCCGCCCGACCAGTTCTCGCGGGCGCCCGAGGCCAGCGATGGCTGCCTGGTGCTGGCCAACCCCGATCTCACCTTGCTCATGCAGACCGTGGACCGGCAGACGCCGGTGCTGATCCGCGAAAAGCTGCAATGGGTGGCCCCCAAGGCCCAGGCCCAGCAGAAGGCGGCAGACGCCTTCGTGCGCGTCATCGACGACTGGAAGAGCGCCTGGAACGGTGCGGACCCGCGCAAGCTGGCCGCCCTCTACGCGCCCGACCTGCTGCAGTCGCCGGCCTCGCGCACATCACAGGAGCGGCTGGCCGCCTACCTCAACCGCCCCGGCGTGACGCTGCAGGACCTGTCCATCTATTCCTGGAAGGACGCCAAGGGCGAGATCCGCGTGGTCAACCTGCGCGCCAGCAGCAAGTCCTTTGCCGAGGGCCTGCCGCTGCGCCAGTACTGGCGCAAGACGGGCGGGCGCTGGCAGCTTTTCTCCGAGGACGTGATGGGCTGAGCCCGGCGCAGCTCAGGTGTTCTCGTTGTGGCGGTTGCTGTCGAAGCGGCGCTCCGCATCGAACAGATGCTGTATCAGCACATGCGAGGTCATGTTCACGCCGATGCCGCCAATCATGGCCGGCAGAAGGTACAGCGCCGTGGACAGCTCGGAGACGAAGAGGGTGTTGTCGGACAGCGAAGGCGTCGCCTTGGCCGCCGAGGCCAGGCTTTGCAGCAGGTAGACATCCACCCCCGCCATGGCCACCAGGGCCAGCCCGAACAGCAGCACCGTGGTGCGCGAGATGCTGCGCTTGGCCAGCAGGGCGGCGTAGATGGCGCAGGGAAGAACGACCGAGAAAACCACCAGGCTCCAGAATCTGGCTTCGGTGAAGACGGTGGTGCTGATGCGCAGGGCATTCATCGGTGCGGTCTTTCGGTGCGGTCCTTCGGTACCTGTGGGTTCCTGCGGTTCCCTGTCGGCCGCCCAATATGCCGCGCTTGCGTAAACGCCCGGTGAACCCGGCGCAAACCGGTGGTTGCACATGCAACCAGGCGCACCGGTCGCAGTCTTGTCCGCTTCGGCCCTGCCTGGCCCGATGCGTCCCTCAGGGGGTCACGACTGCCGCACCAGATAGGCCGGCAGCTGCGCCTCGGGCAGCACGGACAGGACCTTGAGCTGCAGCTGGGCGCGCTTGCGTGCCTGGGCCAGGTAGTCCTGCAGCGCCTGCGCGGCCCGCTCGTACTCACCATCCCACAGGGCGTCGATGACCTGGCGGCAGTTCTCGAGCAGGGGCGGGTTGGGCGACTGCGGGAACATGCGGTCAAAGGTGCTGTGGATCAGCCACGGCATCTGGCACTGCTGCAGCATGCCCACCAGCTTGTGGTTGGGATGCCGTGCCAGCAAGGCGCCGTGCAGGTGCTGCTCCAGCCGCAAAAGCTCCTGCGCTTGCGTTGCGGCGGGGGCGTGCAGGCGGCGGCGCAGGTCTGCGAGCATGTCCCTGTCCAGGCGCGGGCCGCTTTCGCGCAGCGCCGCGGGAGCCAGCAGCGCCAGCAGCTCGAAGTCCTGGTTCACCGCGCGTGCCGTCAACGCCGCCACGCGCCAGGAGGCATAGGTGCTCTTGTCCACCAGTCCCCGGTCCACGAGCCGGCTCAGCACCTCGCGCAGGGCCACGCGGTTCACGTTGAAGTGCTCCATGGCCGCGCTTTCGTCGATCTGGAAGCGCCCGAAGATCATGGCGATGGAGATGGTCTGCTCCAGCTCGTCGTGGATGCGCTCGCTTTCCGAGGGGATGTGGATGGTGGCGTTGCCCTCCTCCAGGCCCAGGGCCCGCGCGTCCAGCGGCAGGCGCTGGGGCTGCACGGCCTGCCCGGGCCGGGCCACCAGGTAGCCGCGTCCGTCGAAGGTGCACAGCAGCCCTTCGGCATGCAGCAGCTCGAAGGCCTTGCGCACGGGTATGCGGCTGGTGCCGAAGACCTTGGCCACCGGCCCCTCCAGCAGCACCAGGCCGGGCTCGATCCGCTGCTCGACGATGGCCCCGCGCAGGCGCTGGCGTATCAGTTCATAGCGCAGCCGGCGTTCGCCGGGATCGCCGGATTCACCGGATTCGCCGGGGCCTGCTTCCTCGTCGCGGGCAAGCTGCGTGGGTGCTGGGGTGGCTCTTGTCATTCCTGCTTCATCTGCATGTACCTGTGCACCGGCCGCCGCAAAGGGGGCCGGTATCCGGCAGGACTATAAGGGGCGGGCGCGGCGCAGCAGCGTGGCCCATTGGCGCACCAGGTAGTTGTGCTCGTCCATGACGGTGTTCCAGACGGCGATGTGGCCCAGGCGCTGCTCGTAGGAGCCGCCGTCGCGCACGCTGCCGCGCGGGATCAAGATCTGTCCGTCGGTGCCCCGCAGGTCCTCGGCGGCAGGCAGGCCGGCGTACCAGTAGTCCCATTCGCTGGCGCGCAGGTGCTCGCGGCTGCGCAGCGGGTTGGAGATGTAGTAGCCCTGCCGTGCCATCGCCGCACCGGGCCAGCCGGACTGCCACCAGTTCAGGTAGCGGTAGGCGGCATCCAGCGTGTCGCCCCTGGCCTGGCTGGAGATGCCCAGGCCGCCGTACCAGGCCCGGTAGCCTTCGCGCGGGCAGGCCAGCCGGTAGTCCAGCCCCGCCGCGCGGTAGTGGGCGATGGCCGGCGACCAGTGGCTTTGTATGGCGACGCCGGCATCGATCATCAGCCGCGCCGCATCGGCGTAGTTGCCCCAGAAGCCCCGGAACTGCTCCGACTCCTGCCGCTGCAGCAGCAGGGCCATCATCTGGTCGATCTCCTCCAGTCCCAGGTTGCTGATGTCGCCAAAACGCATGTCGCCGCCGGCCTGCAGGGCCAGGGCCGCATCCAGCGCGCCGATGGCCGCATCCGCCTGCAGGGCCGCACGGCCACGGCAGGCGGGAGACAGCAGCCACGACCAGCTCTCCTCGGTCTGCGCGAACAGATCTGGCACGGCGGCGGGCAGGTAGACGAAGCTGTCGGCGTTGTGCGTCAGCGGCAGCATGCTGATGCGCGATGCGGGCGTGCCGCCCAGGGTGCCATCGGCCTGCACGTACAGGCGCATGGCCGGGTTGCAGCCCGCGCCCAGGGCCGCCTGCGGCGTGATGCGCCCGGTCTTGGGCAGGGCGTTGACCTCGTCCCAATGCGCCAGCCTGCCGATGTCTATGGGTTGCAGCGCCCCTGTCGGCCACAGGCAGTCCAGGCTGTGGAACCACTGGTCGTAGAGATCGAAGCTGTCCTGGCGCATGACGGCCTGGCGCTGCGCGTCGAAGCCGTCGAGCACCTCGAAGCGGATGCGCAGGCCCAGGTCCTGCTCGGCGCGGCGGCGCATGGCCTCGGTCAGGGTCACCGAGGTGCCCAGTACCCGCAGTTCAGGCATCTTCTTGCGCATGGGGTGTTCCTTGTCAATGGAAGGCGGCCGGGCCGGGTGCGGCGCCGGGCTGCGCCCCATTGTCCTGCGCGAAGAAACGCTGGAACGACTGCCAGGAGTCGTCCACCTGCTGCCCGTTGAGCCCCGAGGCGATGAAGACCAGGCGCGAGCGGCCGTCGCCACCGGGCCATTCGGCCAGATGCTCGGGCGCATGCATCAGATGGCCCATGCCGTGCAGCACCGTCGGCTGCCCCTGCGGCCATCCTTCGGCGGCCACGGCCACGAGCCCCTTGAGCCGCAGCACCCGCTCGCCATGGCGGTGCAGCAGCCAGGTCAGCCACAGCGTCAGCGCACACCAGTCCACGGGGCCGTCGAGTTCCAGGCAGAAGGCCTGGATGCTGCCGTGCGGCTCCTGGCCCTTGCGGCTGCGAGGCGTGCCTGCAATGGCGCGTGCCAGCCAATTGCTCTCCTGCACGGGCTGCTCCTGCCAGGCTGGCAGCGCCTGGCGGCTGTTGCCGAGCACGGCCAGCGGATTGAGCCTGGCAAGCTGCGCGCGCAGCGCCTCGGCGTCCTGCGGCCGGGCCAGGTCGGTCTTGCTCAGGTACAGCCGGTCGGCGGCGGCGACCTGGGCCTGCCATTCGGGCCGCTGCGCATGCGTGGCCGCGTGCAGGGCATCGACCACGGTGGCGACATGGGCGGGCCTGAAGACCTGGCGCAATTGCGCATCCCCTATGAGGGTGGCGATCACCGGGCCGGGCGCGGCAAGGCCCGTGGTTTCGATCAGCACGCGCTGGAACGCAGGCAGCTCGCCGCGCTCGCGGCGCTGGTGCAGCCGCCACAGCGCCTCCTTGAGTTCGCCGCGGATGGCGCAGCAGATGCAGCCGTTGTCCAGCAGCACCGTGTCGGCGTCGATGCGGCCCACCAGCAGATGGTCCAGCCCCACGGCGCCGAATTCGTTGATCAGCACGGCGGTCTCGGCAGCGGGAGAGTCCTGCAGCCATTGCCTGAGCAGCGTGGTCTTGCCGCTGCCCAGAGAACCCGTGAGCACACCCACGGGCAGGCGTGCATCGCCGGTCATGGCGCCTGCTCCGGTTGCGGCCAGGGCATGGCCAGCGGATCCAGCTCGCGGGCCAGCAGCCGCTCGGCCGCAGGCCACAACGCACCGAAGTCGGGCACCAGAACGCTGGCGCCCGTAGGCCCCTGCAGCAGGTAGGACTGGCCGTGGAAGTCGCTGAGCCGCAGCCGCCACAGCGCCAGCAGCCGGTTGGCGCGCGCAATCTGAATCAGCCGCTGGCGGCGCCCGGCCGATCCGGCCGGCGCCTGGCTCCAGTGGCCGGAGCCCTGCAGCAAACCGCACATTCCACACATGACAGAAACCCTTTCGGTTGCGAATGGAGCCGCCTGCGAAACTGGCGCAGCCAAAGAGCAGAGACACCCAGGAAGGGCCTATGCCGGCCGTGCCGCCCCGCACCGAGGGTGTCGCCGGCTGCCCGTACGCCCCCCTCCGAAGAGAGGGGGAAGGCGCGAAGCGACTCAGGGGGTGCTTCTTTTCACGGCATGACATCGCCGGAATTGGGCCCCAGCGTCTGCCCCACATACAGATTGCCGCCGGGGTCGGAGGCCAGCAGCACGGCCGTGGGAGCCACCTCGTCGGCGCGGCCGAAGCGGCCCAGCGGCAGGCTGGCCTCCTTGGCGCGTTTCCAGTCCGCGCTGATGCCGTCGACCAGCGGCGTGGCGATGGGGCCGGGGGCAATGGCATTGACCAGGACATTGTCGGGTGCCACTTCCAGCGCCAGCGACTTGGTGAAGCCGATCACGCCGGCCTTGGCCGCCGCATAGTGGCTCAGCTCCACGCCGCCCTTGATGCCCAGCTGCGAGGCGATGCTGATGATGCGTCCCCAGCGCTGGGCCTGCATGTGCGGCACTGCGCGCCGCGCGCACAGGAAGACGCTGCGCAGGTCCACGCGCAGCATCTCGTCCCACATCGCGGTGGACATGTCGGCACAGCGCGACTGGGTGAGCATGCCGGCGTTGTTGACCAGGATGTCGATGCCGCCGAAGGCCTGCACGCAGCGGTCGATGATGCGGTGGGCCGTGGACTCGTCGCCCACGTCGCCGATGACGGTCTCGGCCTGCGTGCCTAGCGCGCGGCAGCGCCAGGCCACGTCCTCGGCCCGCGCGGCATCGATGTCGGCCAGCAGCAGCCGCGCGCCGGCCTGCGCATAGGCCAGGGCGATGGCCTCGCCGATGCCGCTGCCGGCGCCTGTCACGACGGCGCGGCGGCCGTCCAGGGGCTTGGAGGTGTTCATGTCGGATGTCCTCAACTGGGCCAGCGCACGGTCAGGCCGCCGTCGGCAATGATGGATTGGCCGGTGATGTAGGAAGCCTCGTCGCTGGTCAGGAAGCGGATCAGGGCAGCGATTTCTCGGGCCTGCCCGACACGCCCCAACGGAATGCTTTTTGCCGCCTGCGCCAGGCCCGCCGGGCCCAGCGAGTTGACCGGGTCTAGCGACTGCGGCGTCTCGATCAGGCCCGGAATCACGGCGTTGCAGCGTATGCCGCGCGGTGCCAGCTCCATGGCCACGGCGCGGCACAGCCCGGGCACGCCTGCCTTGGCGGCCGCATAGTGGGCATGCTGCTCCCAGCCGTAGACGCCGCCTGCAATGGAGGAGACGGCCACCATGGCCCCGCCCGCCGCCATGTGGCGCGCGCTGGCCCGGAAGGTGCGCATGACGCCGCCCAGGTCGATGTTGATGACCTCCTGCCACTGCGCATCGCTCATCTCGGCCAGGGCCGCCTGGCGCAGCAAACCTGCATTGGCGACGGCGAAGTCCAGCCGGCCGAAGCGGTCCACGGCGACCCGGGCCAGGTGCTCGACCTGTTCGGCATCGCCCACATCGACCGCCTCCATGACGCACCGCCCGCCCGCGCGTTCGACGAGTTCCAGGGTCTGGCCGGGATCGTGCGGATCCCGGGGGTAGTAGCTGCCGGCCACGGCAATGCCTGCCTGCGCATAGGCCAGGGCCAGCGCCTGGCCGATGCCGCTGGCGGCGTCCGTGACGAGGGCCACCTTGTTGCTGGGGGTGTCCGGGTTCATGGCGGCCTCACTTCACGGTCTCGGGATCGACATGGGGCGCCAGAAACATCAGCAGGCCCGAGGCCGCGCAGGGAATGGCGCCCCAGTACAGCGCCGCCTGCACCCAGTCCGAGCCTTGCGACAGCGTCCAGGTCACGCCAAAGCCTGCCGCGATGGCGCCCACCTGGCCCATGGCGTTGACGAAGGAGCTGGCCGTGGCGCGGATGTGGCTGGGAAAGCTCTCGCCGATCAGGAAGAGGGCCGCTGCATAGGGGCCGATCAGGAAGAACAGCCCCAGCGAGTACAGCGGCACGATGCGCCAGAAGTCGCCCGAGGGCGCGTTCAGCATGAGCGCGAAGGCCAGGCCACCCAGCATCCAGCCTATGGCCACGGCGTTGCGCCGGCCTATGCGGTCACCGAGCCAGCCATGGAAGACATAGCCCAGGAAGCCCGCGAGATTGGAGATGATGAGCACCTGCAGCGCGCTGGAGAAATCCACGCCCTTGCCCGGCGTGCCACCGGCGCCGCCCAGCACCGAGGTGCCCAGCACCGCGAAGATCACGATGGCGAACCAGTTCAGAAAAAAGCCCAGGGCCAGCGACAGCGTGGGCCGCAGCGAGGCACCGCGGAACATGGCCGACAGGCCGGTGTGCTGCTCCTGCTGTGGGCTGGCGCCATGCTCCTGCGCCAGGCGCATGGCCTCTGCCTCGCGCCCGGCGCGGCGCAGATCGGCCACGCGACGCGCGGTCAGGAACTGGGGCGTCTCCACCAGCCGGCGGCCCAGCACGGCAATCACCAGGGCGGGGAACATGGCGAACACGAAGGACAGCACCCAGCCGCCGCCCTGGCCGAACCAGCGCTCGCCCAGCGGATACAGCAGGGCCACCAGCACGGCCGTGAGCACCGCGCCCACGGGCCAGCCGCCTTGCACCAGCGAGTAGATGAAGCCGCGCCGGCGCAGGGAGGCCGGGTCCGTGTAGACCAGGGAGAACAGCTCGCTCAGGTAGGTGGCGTTGATGCTTTGCTCTGCATAGCCCAGGCCCGCCAGCGAGCGCACCACGATCAGCAGCACGAAGCCCAGCCCCGCCGACAGCCCGATCACCCAGCCGGCCAGCGCCGTCAGGCCCGAGCACAGCGCGGCGCCCGCCACGGCGATGATGATGCCCTTGCGCCGGCCCAGCCGGTCGGCGATGGGGCCGATGCCGAAGGCCACGATCACCGTGCCCAGCGTCACCCAGGTGTTCAGCCGCGCCTGCTGCTCGGCGCTCCACTGGAAGTGCTCGCCCAGTTGCGGCAGCAGGGTGCCGAAGAGGATGAAGTCGTAGACGGCGAACACCCAGGCGAAAAAGCAGACCCAGGTGGCGTAGCTGACCTGCCTGCGCGTCACGGTGGGCGCGGTCCAGGGGGCATCGGTCCCGGCCGGGGCCGGATGGCCGGCGCCTGGGGCGTCGGAGGCAATGGCGGAGGTATTCATGGTGTCCTCGCTGAGGTGGGATGCGGCATCAACGCGGCTGGCGGCGCAGGAAGTCGTCGGCGATCTGGTCGCACGTCATGAAGCGCACGCCGTCGTGCGACTGGAAATGCTCGATCAGGCGCTCCAGCATCAGCAGCACCTGGGGCCGGCCGGAGACATCGGGGTGGATGGTGATGGGGAAGACCGCGTAGTCGTGCTCGCGGTAGACCCAGTCGAACTGGTCGCGCCACATCTGCTCTATGTCGCGCGGGTTGACGAAGCCGTGGCTGTTGGGCGACTTCTTGATGAACATCATGGGCGGCAGGTCGTCCAGGTACCAGTTGGCGGGGATCTCGACCAGCCGTGTCTCCTTTCCGCGCACCAGGGGCTTCATCCAGGTGTCGGGATGCTTGCTGTAGTCGATGCGGGTCCACTGGTCGCCCACGCGCACGTAGTACGGGTGGAAGTCGTTGTGCATCAGGCTGTGGTCGTACTTGATGCCTTTCTTGAGCAGCAGCTCGTTGGTGACCGGGCTGAATTCCCACCACGGAGCGACGTAGCCCGTGGGCGCGCGGCCGGCCAGCCGCGTGATGACCTCGATGCTGCGGTCGAGCACCGCTTCCTCCTGCTCGGGCGTCATGGCAATCGGGTTCTCGTGGCTGTAGCCGTGGATGCCGATCTCATGGCCCGCGTCCACCACGGCCTTCATCTGCTCGGGAAAGGTCTCGGCAGAGTGGCCCGGGATGAACCAGGTGGTCTTGAGGCCGTATTTGTCGAACAGCCTGAGCAGCCGCAGCGAGCCGACCTCGCCCGCGAACATGCCGCGCGAGATGTCGTCGGGCGAGTCCTCCCCGCCATACGAGCCGAGCCAGCCGCCGACGGCATCGACGTCCACGCCAAACGTGATCTGTATGTCCTTGCTCATTGCATGCACTCCTTTTTCACTGGGAACGGTTGAGGGAAGAAAGCGCCTGTTCGACGGCCAGGGCAATGCGCAGCAGCCGGTCGTCATCGCCCTGCGGGCGCATCAGCTGCAGGCCGATGGGAAGCCGTTCGGTGCTCGCGCCAGGGCCTTGCAGGCACAGGGCGCCGCAGGGCAGGGCCACGGCCGGCGCATCCAGGAAGCTGCCGGGCATGGTCAGGCGCAGCGTGGCGAGATTGGTCTGGGCAAACAGCGCGTCGTCTTCCAGCAGGGGCTGCAGCAGCGGCGCCGGATGGCCCACCGTGGGCAGCACCAGGGTGGCGCCGCCCAGCTCCTGCGCAAACAGCGCCATCAATGGCTGGCGCCGTGCCAGCAGTTGCAGGTAGCCGCCATGGTCCAGATGCCTTGCGGCCGCCAGCCGGCTGCGCACACGCGGGTCCATGCGCGCGGCCTGCTCCGGGGCATCCAGGCGCTCGCGGTGCGTGGCCAATGCCTCATGCGCGCCCAGCCAGCCATGGCGCTGCGTCAGCGTCTGCACCGTGTCCAGGCTTTGCAGCCGGCGCCGCTGCACGCGGGCGCCCTGCCGCTGCAGCAGGGCCAGGCCGGCTGCAATCGCGTCGCGCACCTGCGCCTGCACTCGGTCGTCGTCCAGCAGGCCGGGGTCGATGACGAACACCTGTCCCTGCAGGCCTATGACAGGGCCTGGGACGGCAGGGCCTGCAGCGGCATCGCCGGCAGGCACGGTGCTGCGCAGCACCTGGTCCAGGGCCATGCAGTCGGCCACGCCCAGGGCCAGCGGCCCCAGCGTGTCCAGGGAAGGTGACAGCGCAAAGACCCCTTGCATGGGATAGCGCCCCCGGCTGGCACGAAAGCCCACCAGCCCGTTGAAGGCTGCGGGAATGCGCACCGATCCTGCCGTGTCCGTTCCCATGGCCAGCGGCCCGCAGCCCTGCACCACGGCCAGGGCCGCGCCGCTGGAGGAGCCGCCAGGCGCCCGTGCGCGCCCACCCAGGCGGGGATTGGCGGGGGTGCCGAAGCCAGGGTTCAGGCCCAGTCCCGAATAGGCGAACTCGCTGAGGTTGGTCTTGCCCAGGCAGACCATGCCTGCCGCCGCGGCCCGCGCCACCACGGGGGCATCGGCAGGGGCTGGCGGGGCAGAGCGAAGCAGGGCCGATGCCGCCGTGGTGGGCGTGCCACGCACATCGAACAGGTCCTTCCAGCTGATGGGCACGCCGTCCAGCGGCCCGAGCGGGCGGCCCGTACGCCAGCGCTGCGTGGATTGCCTGGCCTCTTCCAGCGCGCGCTCCGCCGTGATGCGCGTGAACACGGACGGGCTTTCACAGGCCGCTTGCAGGCAATGCTCGGTGGCTTGCGTGGGCGTCAGCGTGCCGGCCGCATAGGCTGCATGCAGTTCGCAAGCCGAGGCAGGCGCTGTCCGGAGGCCGCTGTTTTTCATTGAATTTGAATGTTGTTGTCAAAGTTCATTTTTGAATTCTAGTGAGCACCTCCATCCCGTGTCCGGGTGATTACCCGGGGGATGAGGCGCTCTGTGTTGATCTGTGAAGGAGGCCGTTTTGTGCCGCTTGCGCCGCTCTAGCGGTCCTTGTGGTCCGCTTCGCCGCACTTCCAGTAGCCCTTGGCGCTCAGCTGGCCGGGTGCGATGCCACGGTCCAGGAAATGCCGCTTCAGCGCACGCATGGCGCCTGACTCGCCCGCCATCCACAGATAGCCGTTGCCCGGCGGCAGCGGCCGGTACATCAGCCGCTGGCACAGCCTATGTCCAGGCTGGCCCGGCGCGGCGGTGATCCACTCGGTGCGCCAGCGGGCAGCGCTGTCCATGGGCTGGCATTCGCCGTCATCGGTGATTTCCACGTAGGCTTCACCCGCGCGGAGGCTGGCAGGCGCGCCGCGATCGATTGCATGGCCGGCAGTGCCGAGCCATCGCCCGCCAGCATGAGCCAATCGGTGCCGGCCGGCGGGGCGAAGCCGCCGCTGCGCGGGCCGGCAATGGCCACCTGCTCGCCCACGCGGGCCTGGGCGGCCCAGCGGGAGGCGGGGCCGTCGCCGCCAGCGGAGGTGCTGTTCTCATGCTTGGCATTGAACGCATCGCCATGCAGTACCAGGTCAATGTCCAGCGTGCCGGCCTGGCGGTCCACGCTGCGCAGCGTGTACGCCCGGCCCTCGCCCGTGGGCAGGAACAGCTTGACCCAGGCGGCGGGCGCATCCACGGCAGGCGCCCGCGAGAAGGCGGCGATCTGCTCGCCACCCAGCGTGATGCGGCGCATGCGCGGCGTGACGGATTGCGCCTTCACCACGGTGCCCAGCGCGCGCTGCGTGCCGGCAGGCATGTGAATCGGCTCAGCCATGGGTGGCTCCCCGGGCTGCGTTCAAGCGCAGCAGCAAGGCCACGGCGATGGACAGCGCCACGCTCACGGCGGCGGCGAAATACACGTCTCCGACGCCCGTGACACTGGCCAGCAGCCCGGCGGCAGGGGCCGTCAGCCCCATGGACAGGTCGAAGAAGGCCACATAGGCGCCCATGGCCGCGCCGCGTGCCTGGGCAGGCGCCCGGCGGACAGCTTCCACGCCGAAGGCCGGGAAGGCCAGCGAGTAGCCGAAGCCGGTGAGCGCGGCGCCGGCATAGGCCCATGGCGCATCGCCCCCGCCCCAGATCAGCAGCAGGCCGGCGGCTTCCAGCGGAATGCTGGCCAGTGCCACCCGCACGCCGCCCAGCTTGTCCGGCAGATGGCCGAAGAGCAGGCGCGCGCCGATGAAGGCCAGGCCGAAGGCCGTGAAGGCCAGCGAGGCCGCTCCCCAGCCCCGCGATGCGAACAGCAGCGCTGCAAAGGTCGTGATCACGCCAAAGCCCACGCTGGACAGGGCCAGCCCCAAGCCGGGAAGCCATACCGTGCCCAGCACCTTGTAGAACGGCGTGCGGCGCTGGGCCGCAGCCGGCGTGGCGCGCAGGCCCCAGACCATGGCCAGGGCGGCCAGCGGCAGCACGATGGTGGCCACGGCAATGCCGGAGAAGCCCCAGGCCGCCTGCACCGCCACGCCGGCCGGCGCGCCCGCCGCATAGGCGCCGTACATGGCAATGCCCACCCAGGCCATGACCTTGCCGGCGTTTTGCGGACCGATCATGCCCACGCCCCAGCTCAAGGCCCCGGTGATGATCAGGCTCTCGGCGCAGCCCAGCAGCACGCGGCCGGCGGCCAGCACCCAGACTGCGGCCGGCCCTCCCTCGAAGGCGCGTGACATCAGGTAGGCCAGGCCCGAAACGGCCGCCAGCGCCATGCCCAGCACCACGGCCTGCCTGGCGCCGCGCGTGTCGGCCAGCGACCCGGCCCAGGCCCGCGACAGCAGGGCGGCCGCGAACTGGCAGCCCATCACCGTGCCCACCCCCAGCGTGCCCAGTCCCAGGGTCTGGCTCAGGTGCAGGGGCAGCACGGGCATGGGCATGCCCAGGCAGAGAAAGCTGACGAAGACCGCCAGCGTCAGCGGCAGCAGCCGCGCGAATGCATTCACCGGCGGCGACGCGGCCGCAGATGGCGAAATTCCGGAAGACATGTGCATTCCCTTTCAAATACGAGTAAAAACTCAGATCACATGTCCAGGAGAATATGAGCCATGGCTCGCATTGAAAACTCGCATTCGCAGGCGGCGCAGCGCCAGCCGCCCCAGCCCCGCAAGCAGCCACGGCAGGCGCGTTCCCTTGCCACGGTCGAGGCCATTCTGGAAGCTGCGGCTCGCGTTCTGGCCGAGCGCGGCTATGCCGCCACCAACACCAATCTGGTGGCCGAGCGCGCAGGCGTGAGCGTGGGTTCGCTCTACCAGTACTTTCCCAACAAGGACTCGCTGATCACGGCCTTGCACGAGCGCCACGCCGCGCAGATGTACGCGGCCATTGCCGCCGTGCTTGCGGCAGAGCGGCCGCAGGGCCTGCAAGGCCATGTGCAGGCCATGGTCCGCGCGCTGCTGGCGGCGCACCGGGTCGAGCCCGATCTGCACCGGGTGCTGGAAAAGGAGTTCCCCTTCTTCGACGCGCCGCGCGAGCAAAGCGCGGCCGACGGCGGCATCTTCCGCCAGGTGCGCCAGCTCCTGGAGCTGCACCGCAGTCAGCTCGCCCACCGCGATCTGGACCTGGCCACCTGGATGCTGCTGCAGACCATGGAGTCCCTGGTGCATGCCGCCGTCATCGATCCGCCTGCCATGTTCACCCCCCAGGCCCTGGAGGATGGCATCGTGCAGGTGCTGATGGGGTATCTGCGAGCGCCTGCCCTGGGTTGAGGATGCAAGGAGCGATTTGGCCGCCAGGTCCTCAGGGCGCGAAGACCTCCGGATCGAATGGGCCAAGCAGTCGGGCCACTTCGCCGGCGTCATAGGGCTGGCCCAGCATGTCCATGAGTTCTTCGCAAGGGGATTTCATGGGCACGGTGGAGATTCTCAGCACTGGAATCGTGCAATGCCGACAGGCGCGGCCGGCAAGCAGCGTATTCGTTCAGCTTTCGACGCAGTTGCCCGCATCCTCCTGCGGCGGGGTGACACGCCAGAAGAGGGAGGGAAAGCCTTCGCCCACCGGCTGGTGGCCGGGCGGCGGCGATGCCGCCAGCTGCAGATGCAGCACGCCGCAGGCATCCACCATGTGCTGGGAAATCCAGGGGCTGATGTCCATGCGGCCATCGATCAGCACCAGCGGCTTTTCGCGCAGCTTCAGGGCCAGGGCCTTGGCCTCGGCCGTGGGGCCTGAGATCACGCGGATGTCGCCTCCCAGTGCCTCGCGCGCGGGTTCGGCAAGCGCCTGGCTCAAGGCCTTTGAATCGAAGTTTCTCCAGTGCCGGCTGTTAAGCCGCAGTTCACTGCGCGCCGAGGTCATCTGGGCCACGAGCAGCAAGGCCAGTTGAAGCGCCACGAAGCACTTGATGGCGGTGGTGATCGATATGCGCGACGGCTGCAGCCTGGCACCGGCCAGCTCCATGGCGACGGGAACGGCCAGCAGCAGAAAGGGCGTGCCCCAGTGCAGCTGCAGCGACGAGCCCGCAAAGATGCCGATGGCGCAGGTCAGCACGATGGGCGTGAGGCCAAAGCACAGGATCAGCGCGCGCGATGCATCGGCTGTCCCGGGACGCTGCGGTGTGTCCTGCGGCGCAAGGCGGCTGCGGCGGTGCAATGCCATCACCAGTCCCAGCAGCACCCAGGCCAGCAATGCGCGGTTGAACAGCTGGTCGGCCAGCCAGTGCAAGGTATTGAGCAGTCTTGCGCCGCCGCCCAGGCTGGCGCCCAGCGAGGATTCGGTGGCATAGCGGATGGGGCCGAAGTCGTTCAGGAACAGCCAGTACAGGTGCGGCGAGATGATGGCCAGCGAAATGGCAGCGGCCAGGGCCAGGCCGATGACATGGACCCGCTCGCGCCAGGCGCCTGACGCCAGCCAGAACAGGAATACCGCCACGGCGGCCAGGATCATCTGGTACTTGGCCAGTGCGCCCAGGCCCAGGCAGCAGCCCAGGGCCGCCCACCAGTGCAGTTGCCTGCTGCCCACCGCACGCCACACCAGCAGGGCACTGGCCACGAAGAAGGGCATCAGCACCACTTCATGGTTGAAGAAGTGCAGCCGCTCGTTGTAGTAGGTGATGCACAGGGCCGCCAGCAGGGCCAGCGTGGCATGGCGGCTGCCGCGCAAGGTCTGCATCAGCTTCCAGAAGACAAACAGGCCGGCCAGCGTGAAAAGCGCGCCCGTCACATAGCTGGTGCGGGCAGACAGTCCGAACACATTGACCGGCACCGAGAACATCCAGGTCGGCAGCGGTGGATGCTTGTAGTAGCCCCACTCCAGGCTGTGCACCCAGGTCAGCTGCTCGAGGTTGTCCTTGGGTGCCGTGAGGCTGGAGCTGTCGATCTGCAGCAGCCAGACCACCGTAAAGAGAAGGAGGCCAATGAGGACCTTGATGTCCAGGGAAAGCGACGGTGCGGGCATGGCCAGCGGAGCGCTTCGCGTGATCGTGCTCGCTGCTTGTGAGGGGACGGGATGGGTCATAGGAAATGCCAGCGGCGATGACAAGTGCGCTGGCACAGGGGAAATTCCCAGGAAGGCGGTCGAACGGGAGCTTCAGCGTTGGCTACGGACTCTTGGCTTACGCGAGGCGCTATGAGTCCGGCAGAATATGTCTGCCTGGTCAATGCAATGTAAAGATTGTATGAAGATATTGTGGAGACGCCGGCCGCGGCTCAGGCGCCGGCCGGCTCGCCGAAGTCGTGGACTGCCGCGCGCAGCAGCAGCATCGACAGGCGTTCCGCGGCGGGCGTCAGAGGCAACGCAGCACGCGTGACCTGCACGATGTCGGGTGCCATCAGGTTCTCGCGCACGGCAATGGGCTCCAGCACACCGTTGAAGAGGGGCGTATCGGCCCACTGGCGCGGCAAGAAGGCGAGGGCGTCGCTGCTGGCCAGCAGCGCCAGCAGGGCCATCAACGATTCGGCGACCGTCACCACGCGCGGGCTGCGCAGGCCGAGCGCGGAGAACTGCTCCTCGAACTCTTCCTCGCGGCGCTCGCGCAGGCCGGTGACGATCCAGTCCGCCTCCAGCAACGCCTGCAGGCTGCCGGCGGTGCGCAGCGGATGGCCGCGGCGGGCCAGCACGACACGCTCGTTGCGGTGAACCAGGGCCACCTGGTAGCTGGCGCTCAATTGCCTCTCGGGCCGGGGGCCCAGATAGAAGTCCAGCCGGCCGTCGCGCAGCGCCGGCTCGACGGCCGGGAACAGGCCTTCGACGAAACGCAGGTGCACATCCGGCCAGTCGCGCCGGAACTGGGCATAGGCGCGGGCCAGCAGCGACAGCACGGGGGCGCTGGACAGAGCGACGGCGACATGGCCCTGCATTTCGCCGCGCGCCTGGGCGGCCTCCTCGCTGCCGCGACGCAGTTCCTCGAGCGCGGCCTGCGCGCGCAGCAGGAATCGCTCTCCCGCCACGGTCAGCGATACCCCGCGCGCATGGCGCTGGAACAGCGCCACGCCGAGCTCGGCTTCCAGCTCGCGCACGCTGCGCGTCAGTGCCGGCTGGGTCAGGCCCAGGCTGCGGGCGGCGCTGCGCAGGCTGCGTGCCCGGGCAATGGCGACGAAATTGCGAAGGTGATGAAGTTTGGGCATCGGTCGGAGCGTGTTTATGCCCGTTTCCGAGCGCGCCAAGGCCAGGGGATTTCCCGCAGGGGCCGTGCACGCGGGCTCCGCCGCGCCTGAGCCGCTGCGGAACGCTCCAGTGATAACAGCCATGCATCGCTGAGGCGTTTCTGCCCTCTGCCGCAGCCGGCCTGCCAGACCTAGCATGCCCTCCATAACGTCGGCGCAGCCCGGCGACCCATAGGAGACAAGCAGCATGAGCATGAGGAAATGGGCCGGCGCCTGTGCGCTGGCAACCCTGGCGGCGGGCTCCGTCGCCGCGCAGACGGCCGCCGGCGGAACGGTGCGCATCACCAGCGCCTTTCCCGCGGGCAGCGGCCCCGACGTGGTGGCCCGGCTGGTCGCCGACAAGCTCTCGGCGCAATGGAGGCAGCCGGTCGTCGTCGACCCCAGGCCGGGTGGGGCCGGCGTGGTGGCCATCAATGCGATGAAGAACGCGCCGCCCACGGGCAACGACCTGGTGGTGGTGGACGTAGGCCACTTGTCCATCAATCCGCTGGTCTTGCGCAAGCTGGCCTATGACCCGCAAAGCGAGCTGACGCCGGTGGCGCTGCTCTACAAGACCGCCTTCTTCGTGGTGGTCGGCGCGCAAAGCCCGTTCCACAGCCTGGCCGAACTGATGGCGGCGGCGCGGCGCAGGCCCGGCATGACCTATGGCTCCAATGCGGTGGGCGGGCCGCTGCATCTGGGCGCGGCCCGGGCCGCGACCGCCATGGGTGTCGAAATGATGCATGTCCCCTACAAGGAGACTTCGCAGCTGTACGCCGCCGTGTCGACGGGCGAGGTGGACTGGGCTTACGGCAGCATTGCGACGTCCGGCCCCCTGCAGCAGGCCGGCAAGCTGCGCTTTCTTGCCGTGGCGGACAGCCAGCGTTCCCCGGCGCTGCCCGATGTGCCGACCGTGCAGGAGGCCGGTGGTCCGGCCGGCATCGATGCGCTGACCTGGGTTGCGCTCATGGCGCCCAAGGGCACGGCGCCGGCCGTCGCCGAGCGCATCAACGAGGCGGTGAACCGGGCCCTGTCCGCGCCTGACGTCAGGGATCGCCTGGCCGGTTTTGGCTTCTTCACCAGCATCGGCCCCGCAAGGCAGGTCGCTGACCTCATGCAGGCCGACCGCGAGCGCTATGCCCAAGTGCTGCGCCGCGTCAAGGTGACCGTCGATTGAGCCCCGGGGAGACGCCATGAAGACCGAAGTTGCGATCATCGGAGGAGGGCCTGCGGGTCTGATGCTGGCCATCGAGCTGGGCTGCAGGGACATACCGTGCGTGCTGATCGAGGAGCGCAGCGGGCCGCCGACGCTGCCCAAGGCCAATGCCACCTCGTCCCGGACCATGGAGCATTACCGCCGCCGGGGCTTTGCCGATCAGGTGCGCAGGCTGGGCCTGCCGCCCTCGCACCCCCAGGACATCGTCTATTGCACGCGGCTCACGGGGCCCGAGCTGGCGCGCTTTCGCATTCCCTCGGCCGAGGAGGCCGCCTCGGGCACGGCCTATGGCGACTACGGGGAACAGGCCTGGCCCACGCCCGAGCTGCCGCATCGGGCGCAGCAGATGTTCATCGAGCCCGTGCTCAGGGCGCAGGCCGAACGCCATGCCAGCGCCGTGCTGCGTTTTGGCCTGAGGGCCGAGGCGGTGCGGGACACCGGTTGCGCAGTCCAGATCGAATGCCGCGAGCCGGACACGGGCCGTACCGAGTTGCTGCAGGCCGCCTATGTGGTCGGCTGCGACGGGCCGCGCAGCCTGGTCCGCCAGGCCATGGGCGTCGTCTACGCAGGCCATGGCAGCGAGCGGCGGGACTTCCTGGGCGGCCAGATGATGTCCATCTACTTCCGGGCTCCCGGTCTGTACGGGCTGATCGGCAAGCCCAGGGCCTGGCAGTACTGGGCCGTCGGTCCCGGGCAGCGCGGCCTGCTGTGCGCCATCGACGGCGTGGACCGGTTCGTGCTGATCGTGCAGTTGCCCCAAGGCACCCAGCCTGCCGATTTCCATCCGCAGCAGGCGCTGCAGGCCGTCGTCGGCCGGCCTTTTGCGCACGAGCTGATCGCGCTGACCCCCTGGAACGCGGGCTATGCCCTGGTGGCCGAGCGCCTGCGGCACGGCAGGATGTTCATCGCCGGCGATGCGGCGCACCTGTTCACGCCCACGGGCGGCATGGGCTACAACACCAGCGTGGACGACGTCGTGAACCTGGGCTGGAAGCTGGCGGCGGCCATCCAGGGGGCGGCCGGCCCGGCGCTGCTGGACAGCTATGAGGCCGAGCGGCGGCCGATCGCCCAGCGCAACACCCGTTTTGCACGCAGCATGGCCGACAGCATCGGATGCCTGCCGGTCACGGCCGCAGTGGAGCAGGAGGGGCCCGAGGGCGACAGCGCCCGCCATGCGCTCGGGCAGGCACTTTCGGAGCATGTGGCACGCGAGTTCAACATCCCGGGGCTGCAACTGGGCCTGCGCTATGCCGACAGCCCCGTCGTCGCCCGGGAGTTGGCCGAGCCCCCGCCGGACGAGCCCAACCGCTACCTGCCTGGAGGTTATCCCGGCACGCGCGCTCCGCATGTGGCAACGGGGCCGGACCGGTCCCTGCTCGATGACTTCGGACGCGATTTCACACTGCTCGCATTCGGCCCGGACGGCCCGGACGGCCCGGACGGCCCGTACGGGCTGGAGCCCTGGAGGCAGGCTGCTGCGCAATACGGCATCCGGCTGGATGTGGTGAGGAGCGAAGACGGGCAGACGCGTGCGCTGTATGGCGCCGACCGCGTCCTGATCCGCCCGGACCACCACATCGCCTGGCGCGGCGACGGTGCGGCGCCGCCGACCGAGGTCCTGGCGCTGGCGCTGGGCCATCGCACCCCGCCGGTGGGGCCCGGCTAGCCCCGGCCCATCCGGCCGCCTGCCCCCCGGGCCGTCCGGCCTTTCGCGTTCCTGACCCTGGCCAGTCCGGCCGGGGGACGCCGGCCTGCGCCTGAGTCTGCGCTTTCGCCGTCCTTGCCGACATCCATCACTTTCAGGAGACAACATGCCACATCCCTCCTTTCCTGTTCGCGCCGCGCTATCCGCGCTATGCCTGGCCGGTGCCGCTGCCGTGCCCTCGGCACCCGCCCTGGCCCAGGGCGTCACGCTCTATGGCCTGCTCGATGCATCCGTCGAGCACCTGACCGATGTGGGCCAGGGAGGCGCTTCGCTGAACCGCATACCGGGCCTCACCGGCAGCGTGCCGTCGCGCATCGGCCTGCGCGGCTCGGAGGACCTGGGCGGCGGCCTGCGGGCCCTGTTCACGATGGAGCAGGGCCTGGCGCTCGACGCGGGCGTGCTGAACCAGGGCGGGCGCGCCTGGGGGCGCCAGGCCTTCGTCGGCCTGTCCGGCGACTGGGGCAGCCTCACACTGGGGCGCCAGTACACCATGCTGTACTGGTCCCAGCTCGATGCGGACATCCTCGGCCCGAATGCCTACGGCGCGGCATCGCTGGACAGCTACCTGCCCAATGCGCGCGCGGACAACGCGCTTGCGTGGCGCGCCGGCCTTGGCGGCTTCACCGTCGGCGCAACCTACAGCCTGGGCCGTGATGCCGTCAATGCGGGCCCCGGTCCCGCGGGAACCAACTGCCCCGGCGAGCAGCCGGGCGACTCCAGCGCCTGCCGGCAATGGTCGGCAATGCTCAAGTACGAGGCCAAGGCCTGGGGCATCGCGCTGGCCGTCGATGAAATCCGTGGAGGCCCCGGCGCCTTCGCAGGCCTGACCAGCAGCGCGCGCAAGGACCGTCGCTCCACCGCCGCGGGATGGGTGCGCTGGGGGGCTTGGAAGCTCGGTGCCGGGGTCATTGCCCGCCACAACGACGGCCGTCCCGACGCGCCACGCAGCGATCTCTGGTACCTGGGCGCCAGTGTCGCCGCCACACCGGCCCTGACCCTCGATGCGCAGGCCTTGGATCTGCGTTTCAGGCGAAGCGACGACGGGGCCCGGCTCTTTGCCCTGCGGGCCCGGTATTCGCTGTCCAAGCGCACCACGCTGTATGCGACCGCAGGGCATCTGTCCAACGAGGGAGCACTTGCGCTGTCGGTCAGCAATGCGGCGCCAGGCGCCGCGCCCGCCACCGGGCGTTCGCAGAACGGCTTCGCTGCCGGCGTGCGGCATAGCTTCTGAGGCTCCACCCGCATGCAGGGTCCGCGTCTCGATCCATTTCCTTCCCACTTTCCACTTCCCGTCCCAGGAGACAGACCATGAAACTGATACGCCACGGCGCCAGCGGCTGCGAGAAGCCCGGCGCCATCGATTCCCAAGGCCAGGCGCGCGACCTGTCGGACCTGGTGCCCGATTTCACGCCCGAGTGGATGGCGCCCGGCAGGCTGGCCGCGCTGGCCGCCGTCGATCTGCAGCGGTTGCCGCTGGTGGCGCAAGGCAGCCGCCTGGGGCCCCCTGTCGCCGGCACGCGCCAGTTCGTTGCCATCGGGCTCAACTACCGGCGGCATGCCGAGGAGTCGGGTCTCGACATTCCGAAGGAGCCCGTGGTCTTTCACAAGGCGCTTTCATCGCTGGCCGGGCCGGACGACGAGGTGCGCCTGCCCGAAGCGTCGGTTGCCACCGACTGGGAGATCGAACTGGGCTTTGTGATCGGCACGCGCGCAAGCCGCATCCCCGTGGAAGGTGCGCTCGCGCATGTGGCCGGCTACCTGCTGGCCAACGACATCTCCGAGCGTGACTGGCAGATCAAGCGCAACGGCCAGTGGGGCAAGGGCAAGAGCTTCGATGGCTTCGGCCCGGTCGGGCCGTGGCTGGTCACGGCCGACGAGCTGCCCGACCCCCAGGCCATCGAACTGACGCTGTCCGTCAATGGCGAGGTCATGCAGCGCAGCAGCACGGCAGACATGATTTTTCCGGTGGCCTGTCTCGTGTCCTATCTGAGCCAGTTCATGACGCTGCTGCCCGGCGACCTTGTCATCACCGGCACGCCGGCAGGTGTCGGCCTGGGCATGAAGCCGCCCCGCTTCCTGAAGTCCGGCGATGTCATGACGCTGGACGGCGGGGTTCTTGGGCGGCAGCTCCAGCGGGTGCGGTGATGGCCTCGCCCGCCCACCGGCCGCGTGGCGGCGTCCGCCGGTCTTCGCACAGTGAACATGCAAAGGAGGGGACACCATGAACAGCCTTCCCACGCCATCTGGAACGACACCTGGAACGCCGTCCGGCACGGCCGGGCAGCCGGCCGTGCATTCGATCGATGAGTTTGTCTTCAGCGTGCCCGATCTCGAAGCGGCGCGGCATTTCTACGCCAGTTTCGGGCTCGAGGTGCGCGACATCGACGGCGCGCTGGCGCTGCACACCTACGGGCATCCCCACCGCTGGGCGCGGGTGCTGGAGGCCGCAACGCACAAGAGGCTGCAGTGGCTGAGCCTGGGCATCCATGCGGCCGATCTCGATGCCTTCTCGCACCGGATCGACGGCGCGGGGATCGCACGCATTCCTGCGCCGGCCGGTGCGCAGACCGACGGTATCTGGATCGCCAGCCCCGACGGGGTGCCCATCCAGTTGCGTGCAGCCGCCAAGAGCTCTCCGTCGGCGCCCGCACCGCACGTGCTGCCGCCGGCCTGCCGCAATGCCGGCCGCGCGCCGGCTCGCAGCCTCATGCCGCAGATCCGGCCGCTGCACCTGTCGCATGTGCTTTTGTTCTGCGCCGACGTGGATGCCGCGCTGGCGTTCTACACCGAGGTGCTGGGACTCAGGCTCTCGGACCGCTCGGGCTCGGTCATCGCCTTCCTTCACAGCCCGCACGGCAGCGACCACCACCTGCTGGCACTGGCCGCATCGCATGGACCCGGCCTGCACCACAGCAGCTGGTGCGTGCCTTCTGTCGACGCCGTGGGCAGCGGCGCCCGGCAGATGGCCGAGGCGGGCTATGCGCAGGGCTGGGGCGTGGGCAGGCATGTGCTGGGCTCCAACTTCTTTCGCTATGTGCGCGATCCCTGGGGCAGCTTCGCCGAGTACTCCTGCGACATCGACTTTGTCGAGGCGGGCGCGGTGTGGCCTGCGGCCGACCATCCTCCCGAGGATTCGCTCTACGTCTGGGGGCCGGACGTGCCCGCCGACTTCGTCACCAACCACGAGCCGCCACGCTGAGGCGCCCGCCAATGCCCCAGACGCAGGAACGCCCCGCTGCCTTGCGGCATCGGGGCGCTGTGCAACAGGGCCGGCTCTTTGGCCGCCTGTCGGTTGATACAAGGATCTGGCGGAGACTGTCCCTTTCGGACAACGTTGCCATGCTGCTACGAGCGATAGTCAGGCTTGGTCTTCTTGTAAACAAGACGCTTGACAACAGACTCCGACACACCAAATCGCTGCCCTACGCCCTTCAACGTGTATAGACCAGATTGATACGCATCGACGATTGCAGCGGCCGTTGCGTTGTCAACAGACAGCGCCCGCCCCATACGAACACCACGAGCCGCAGCCTCGCGCTGGCCCGCAATCGTCCGCTCCCGGATCAAGGTGCGCTCAAACTCCGCCATCGCTCCCAGAATCTGAAGCATCAGTCTGCCAGCTGGCGAACCGGTATCGATGGGCTCAGTAAGCGACCTTATTGACGCCCCCGCGCGCTCCACACAGTCAACGATCCTCAGCAAGTCAGACAGGGATCGAGCGACACGATCCAACTTATAGAAGACGAATTGGTCACCGGACCGCAAGGCTCCGAGACACTCCCAGAGGACTGGACGATCAATTTTCGCACCGCTTGCCTTTTCCTCGAACACCCGGACAACGCCAGCAGCACGCATTGCCTCAAGCTGTAGTGCTGTATCCTGATCCTGCGTAGACACGCGAGCATAGCCTACCAACATAAAACACCCCCATACTGTATGTACGTACAGATGCTATGCGGCGCAGCAGCCAGCACTAACCCAAACAACAAGTAACCCACGCGAGCACAATAAGACCGGGAACGAAATTCAGGGAAGCAATCCACGACATAAGCGACACGCTAGGAGGAAACATGCTCAGATGGCTTAAAAAGCTTTTCAGAAAAAAGAACCCACCACTACTCAAGTCGCGCCGGGAACAGGAACGCTTTGACCATCACTCGATCCAGTACGATCCGAAACGCCATCGCCGTCAACGAGGACCGACTCCGCATCGTAAGGATTAAATGGCCGCTGGATGCGCCATTCGTCACAGGCAACACTACTCACATCGAGCAACCGGCGAGAACCATTGAAACACACGCAATGGTCATTGATGCACATCGCGCCAGTAATCAGAGGCATCGCAACGACTCGCCGAATTTCGTCATATGCGGGAGCAGTCCAAGGGCGATCTGAAAGCCTTGGAATAAATGCGACACGCTCATCAGGAGCAACAACAGGGGACGAGACAGGAGCAACTGAAGAATCCTGCCGAGAAGGCCCAGACGCAGCATTAGGAATAGCAGAAACTGGCTCAGGCGCGACAGGATGCAAACGAGCATTAACAGCCCTATACGCAAACCAGGACATTACAAACACCGTGACAAGAGCCAGGACCATAACAACAAGCATCCACGGGAACGAGCGCACAGGCTTAACATGGATACTCGCGCTTTTGTATTTTCCGAAGACGCTTTTAGGCAGCCTATAACGCTTCTTAATCGGAGCGTTTTTCCATCCAGTACGGCAATTGTCAGCACACTCAGGCCACTCATACCACCAGCGACCAAGAATACCGAGATCGCGCAAATGCACATGGCGACCAATCAAGGCGCGCACATTGGCATGAATGAGATTCGGTCCCTGTGTAATGATGTAGAAATCAAGCCCGCGATGCCGGTGCGTTTCAAGCAACGCAATCATGTCAGGTACCTTCTGACCAGGACCAGACGGACGCCAAATGCGCTGAACCTCATCAATGATGATGACGGAACCATCAGGCACCGTTTCATGCCACTTCTCAGGCTCTGTCAATTCGATATGCGGAATGAGCAATTCGGGAATGCCATTCACATATAGCTGACGATCTTTACCGAGCTCATCCAGCATGGCGACCAGAGCAGCGCTCTTACCGGTCCCAGGATTTCCAGTAATAAGCGTGAGCATTTAAGCACCCTGTCCCGTTGTCTGCAGAGCAAATCGCTTCATGACCATCCAGGCGAGACCGGAAACGATACCGCCGCTCGTAATCGACATGGCATCAAAGAATCCAGCCATTGCAAGCAACTGCAGGACTTCGGCGCCTAGACCAACAAAGGCACCCTTAGCTGCATCGATAGCAGACGTAAGCGCGGCATCAGCCCCTTCATAAGTCGTGTAACCAAATCCAAGCGACACAAGCACACGGGAGACTAAAGGCCACGATATGCTAGCGAGCCATTGCGCGATACCTTCCATTTAATCACCCCGCCTTGTTAAGCCAACGAAAGCCAATGCAGCCGATAGCCAAGCAAACCCGATTAACAGAGGCCTTATCCCATTTGCAAAATCACAGAGCAAATCCCATTGAAACGCCATTTGCTTACCCATGATTTCAAATTGCCTTGGAGCCGGGCAAGTGCCGTTTTCGGGACCAATGTTTTCCTTGTCGATGGACATAGAGACTGTTTTCTTTGGCAACTCCTTAGCATCGATATTGCCCAGCTTCTGACATGCAACGATATCAGGATACATCTCGCATAAACCGGGGTCCTTTTCCTTTGGCTTATCGTCGGGATTCCCCTCACCATCAGGCTTGGGATTGGGGTCAGGATCAGGGGAGACAACGGGCCTATCAACCGGCTGCACATCGACTTGCCACGGACTCCCAGGGACAGGAGCCGGAACGACCCTGACGCCCGGCTGATTCCAAGGCTGATTACCCGGACCAACCTGCTGAGATGGATCAAAGTTAGGGTTAGGGACCGGATTGCCTGTAGGAATAAAAGTCGGCTGAATTTGCGGAAATTCAATGGGCAACGGCTCTGGCAAATCCCGAGGCATAGTCTCAGGCATAGGACTACGCCTAATTATCTCATCAAATTCCTCTTCACCAATAGGGCGCCATTTAGCCTCTGCGCCAGCGTTAGGATTATCCCGGCGACTTACATAAATACCATCCTCAAACGCACTGTTATTGTATACAGCCCTGTAATGGCAAACCAAATCATTTGGAAGGTACCGAATAATAACAACACTCTGATACCCGGGCCTACCAGAAAGACCCGACGCCCATTTATTGCAAGCTGTCTCGAATTCACCGACCCAACCAGTATCAACACCAATATTATTTACACGGTACTCAAAGCGACCAGTATTAACTGTGTCATCTTTGACTTTCCATTTCTTTTCAGCAATATCCCAAATGATTTGCCCCACTCCTAGCCACATAGCGACAGACGCCGCAAGCCTGAGAGTCGGATTCATGAAAATCAACGCAGAAGCGACCCGAGGCGCATTCGCAGCAAAGCGCACTGTGGCCGGAATACTGACGGCACGTCCGCCAACATTCAAAGAAGCATTAGTGCGCACCGTGCCATTGACAAGCTGCGCACTATTAGCAGCATTAGGAAAATTGAAGGCGCCACCAGCGCCCGAAGCCAAGCCACTGCCAGGAGACCAGCCAGTAGGCGGGGCCAACTGCGCATACCCAGCATGCGCAACACCGGAAAAGAAAGCCGATACAGCTATTACCAACGCCCGCAAATCAGCCATACAGCCCCCAGAACGCCAATAAAGGCAGCGTAAAACTCAGGTGTTGCCATCATTACCCCCGTCACCAACATGGAAGACAGTGCGTGCAATAAACATCAATCCATAAACGACGATCCAGACCCCACCGACCATCCAGCCAAGCGCAAGGCCATCAGCGGCCTGGAGCAAACCGCACGGCTGAGCCTCAAAAGTGCTCACCACTTCAATCAGAGGACCACCAGAGACAGGTCTAAGGCCATATGTGATAGAGGTTGGATTTATGGACCTCATCTCAACAACATGAGCCGATCCGCCTTGCTGCACGATGCTGCCAACCTGAGAACTGGCAACAACTTGGGCAGCCTGGATCTGAGTCGGGTAGCAAGCAGAACCCACTTGAAACGAAGGCATTACAAACTCCGCGACCTAATAAAACGGTGAGCAAACAAAGCGACACGGGCAGATAGCACCGCTGCAGATACCCATGCGGCATTGACGCCCATTTCAATCAACAGCGGCACTATCAGTTGCATTACAGCCCCTTGCGGATGAACTTGAATGCGTAGACGGCCACGATGGCCGCCAGCACGATACCCGCGACCTTCAGGGCGTCAGTAGACAGCGACCCGAGAGCGGTCTCGACTTCGGTAGGCAGCACAGCATGAGCATTGCCCATAGCCATGATGGCCACAGCAGGCACAGCAGCAACGCGAGTGCCGTACTTGCGGGCAACGGAGAAGGTTTTTTCGAACATATAAAACTCCAGTTGAAAAGAGAAACGATGCTGCGAATCAGCACCAGCAAACCCCGCACGCGAGGCTTGCGGAAACCGCTCGCTAGCCCTTTTCCAATTGATAGCAACGGAACACGACAGCCTCACCGCCGCAGTGATCGTGAACAGCATCCACAGCCGCCTCAGGCGTCGCGAATGGAGTTGCATTGATGACGAGCGGCGTGAAGTCCACACCGCCCTCACCATCAGCGCGCAGGAACATATAGTCGTCAGTCGACTGCACGTAGTAGCGTGTTGAGATTTGCATACGTGTTCCCGGGAACGTAATGCGATCTCTAACGGCCAATAGTTAGGTAGCCGCAGCCGACTTGCCGCCGCCTGCAACCGCCTTCGGGGTGAGCTTGTGCATAACGGTTTTCATGGTCTTGCCATTGCTGACCATCTCCATTTCCACATCGGCCACGAAGGGAAACGGGAGGTGCTTGTACGCATCAAATTCCGCCGCTGTACCGAGGTTGAACTCAGTTGCAGATGCACCCTTGGCGTTGCCCTTGGACGTGTCCAGGTCAATCAGGGCATAGACCTTGGTGCTGTCGTATGCCGTGCCGTTTTCGAGCGTGCCTTTGCTGGCCTTCATGCCCACGACCTGGATGGTTTGATTGAATCGCATGTTGTTTCCTTTGATCCGGCTTATTGCAAAAGACCCACGCCGGCCGGTACGGCGGGATTCATGAATTGGGTGAATTTGCTCAGGGCCTCAGTGACCCCGTGCGACATGGATTGCAGACTCAGGCCGCGCAAGCTGCGAGGCACTTTTCGGTGCGCTTGATCCAGCACGATGCCGTGCAGCCAGTCCTCATCCGGCATGATTTTTGTGATCTGCGCGAGACTTGGCGCCACAGTGCGAACGATCCACCGGACAAACTTGTCCGCTGATGCTTCGCCGGTTTTGACGCTTGTTGGAATGACCGTTCCTGTATCCCGATCACAGAGCAATTTGAGAGCCTCATAGCCCCCTGCGTAGTACTCTGCCGCGTTGACGACAGCATCCCAGGGGATGACACGGCCAGCATTGCGAAGCTCCAGTTCAGCGCGCAGCCAGGACCCCGCGAAATTGCCGTACTGGTGATCTTTTTCGTAGAAGCGGGCAAGCTTCCCGGACTCGCGTTTGCCCACTTGGAATGTGCGACTGTGACCGTGCAGCGGGATGTCATCGACGGTGCTGCCAAGCTCCCAAGCCCCATGAGTGGTGTACTTGGGCATGCGCTTGCGGTAGCTGAATTTGTGGTCTTTGTAGAGGCCCACGACCTCTTCAATGGTCACTTCGCCCGCGAAAAAATCCTTTGCCGCATCGATGCGGGTGATGGTCGGCACCATGTCCGCGAAGTAGTCGTGGACACGCTTTTCCCAGCCTGGACGGGCATGCGTGCAGCCCTCACCCTTGAGCGTGAAACAGATGGTGCCGCGCTGGCTATCGCCGCCTGCGCTGACGCTGGCCACTTCGTGACCGTTTTCGTTATCGACCGTGTACGTGTGATCGTAGTAGTCACGACCAGGACGTTCTATGCCCAGCTCGAAGCCCAGCAGGTTTGCGAATATCAGCGCGTAGTACTTGACTAGGTCACGGTCCTCAGACTCGCGCGGGATACGCTTGGTGTCAGGGATCAAATCACGCTTGATGGTGAATCGCAGGTAGTCAACGATGACGCCGCTTTGAGCCTTAGCCGCCAGCTGGCGACGTTCGCACAGCAGCTTGACGCGACCGCCTTCAATGACCAATTTTTCTTCGTTATTCATAACGCCCCGCGCCCTGAACTTTGTTTACCCCCGTGTTACTCGGGGGGGTATGAAGACGTGCCGCTGCGGCCGCAGCGCCTGCGCTAAAGCTGCATGTCACCGCGGCCGCAGCGGCATCGCACAAGGCCCCTGCATCGCAATTTCCAGCGGCAAACGAGGCAGGGCGCATCCCTTCGGGACCGGGCTCTATGGCTTCGCCACCAAGCCCCGCAAGCGGGTCTTGGCCCAATCGGGTAACGATCCCTTGCGCGGGAGAACGAGTAGCCGCGACGATGACGACGGGCACGTGTTGCACGACGGTTGACATGGGGGGTCTGCACCCCCATACCCCCAGCCCCGCAGGGCCGACACAAGGTCGGCAAGCGGGTCCCCGGTTGTCTCCAGGACAGGGGGCCGCTTGGATCGCGGTCATTGGCGCACCCCCTGCATGGCCTCAAGTCGGTACAGAGCGGCCGCGCTGCGGTCTGCATAACGACCGGTGCGCGCGAACTGCGTGACCTGCGCAATGCAATCCTTGTATGCGCGGACGGACACAACATCAGCCTGCGCAATGCTTTTCGGGACGGGGCGCGAAATGGCAGCCTGAGCGCGAATGCGCAGATCCTGACGCGATGCGATGAAGTCGCTCATTGAAGCGCCCCATCACGGCGCGCACCGTAGAGGCCCACCTGCTTCCAATTGCGGTTGCACTCCGCAAAGCGGACCATGCTCTGCAGCAGCTCGTTTACCGAGCAGTCCAGCTCGGCAGCCGTCTCCTTCAGCTTGGCAATGATCTCGGGCTTGTCTGTGTAGTCAACGCGGGCCTTTGCAGCCCTGTACGCAGCCTTGCGGGCTGCAGAGTCGGCGTGGGCTGCTGCACGACCCTTGCGCTTTTCGTTCCCGGTGCAGCCCTCATCGCTGCTCTGAGCCACCAGAGCCAGGGCGGGCCTGGACACGACGGGGCTGCATTCAATCTCGGGAAAAACAAGCTGCGTAGCTGGCATGGGTGGCTCCATGAGTTAACGACCAGGACAAAACTGCAACCAGCAAGGAACCTTGAAACGTGGGCTCTTTCACATGCATAGCGCATGACGCCAACGGCCTAGGCCGCCACCCCTGGGAACGCCTTGTTCAGACTCGGGATGTAGTTCGCTTGCTTGACCTACACGGAGCCCGTCGATGCTTCTGGCTGTAGCCCCGAAGGGCGCGACCGACTCTGTGCAAGAATTACCAAATTGGTACAGTAAGCAATTTGGTAACTGCATCATAAACCGGAGTAAGCAAAATGGCAACTCAAGAAGAAATAAATTTGCTGATCGACAAGGCCGCAGCCGTGGCTGGCAACCAAGTAAGGCTTGCAGAGCTACTGGGGATGCCCAAGAGCAACATCACTCAGATGAAGCAGGGGAAACGCCATGTCAACTGGCGTGTGAGAGGAAAGCTACGCGCCATTTTGGGCGAGGACCCTGCACATGCCTTCATGGCATCGATGGTGGAGGACCTGGAGACGTCAGACAACGAGGACGAAAAAAAAGCCGCCGATGGCTTCAAGACCATGCTGGCGGCGTTTCCTGCTGTTGACTGGCGGAGACTGTGAGATTCGAACTCACGGACGGTTGCCCGTCGGCAGTTTTCAAGACTGCTGGTTTAAACCGCTCACCCAAGTCTCCGAAGCTCCGTATTCTAGCCGGGCTTGCGTGGGTCCCGAGGGATGCGTGCCGATGCACGACCCGCAATCAAAAAGGCGCCCCTTCGCAGGGGCGCCTTTCGGGGGGCGCAGCGGATCAGCCGCGGGCAGCGATGGCCTGGGCTGCGGCCAGGGCCGTCATGTTGACCACGCGGCGCACGGTGGCGGAGGGGGTCAGCACATGGGCTGCGGCAGCACCGCCCAGCAGGATGGGGCCGATGGTCGTGCCGTGGCCGCCCGTGGTCTTGAGCACGTTGAACAGGATGTTCGCGGCGTCCAGGTTGGGGCAGATCAGCACGTTGGCCTCGCCGTGCAGCGAGGACTCGAGCAGGGCGCGGTCGCGGATGGCTTCGGACAGGGCGGAGTCGCCGTGCATTTCGCCATCGCATTCCACGTCGGGGTTGGCGGCGGCGAACAGGTCGCGCGCAGCGCGCATCTTCAGCGCCGAGGGGCGGCTGGACGAGCCGTAGTTGCTGTGCGACAGGAAGGCCACCTTGGGCGGCAGGCCGAAGCGGGCCACTTCCTCGGCCGCCAGGCGGGCGATGTCGGCCAGCTCGGTGGCGTTGGGCGCCTCGTTGATGTAGGTGTCGGCGATGAACAGCGTGCCGCTGTCCAGCATCACGGCGTTGACGGTGGCGAACTCGCCAGCGCCTTGCTTGAGGCCGAGCACGTCGCGCACATGGGCCAGGTGGCTGTCGAACTTGCCGACCAGGCCGCAGAGCATGGCGTCGGCATCGCCCAGGTGGACCATGAGCGCGGCGATCAGCGTGTTGGAGCGGCGCACGGCGGCCTTGGCGGTCTCGGGCGTGACGCCGTTGCGGCCCATCAGGCGGTGGTAGGTTTCCCAGTACTGGCGGAAGCGCGGATCGTCCTCGGGGTTGCAGATCTCCACGTCCTTGCCCAGCACCAGGCGCAGGCCGGCCTTGGCGATGCGGGCCTCGATCACGGCGGGGCGGCCGATCAGGATGGGCTTGGCCAGGCCGTCATCGACGGCGACCTGGGCGGCGCGCAGCACGCGCTCGTCTTCGCCTTCGGCATAGGCCACGCGCTGCTGGTTGGCCTTGGCGGCGGCGAACACGGGACGCATGAACATGCTGGTCTGGTAGACGAAGCGGGTCAGGCTCTCGCGGTAGGCGTCGTAGTCGGCGATGGGGCGGGTGGCGACGCCGGACTCTTCGGCGGCCTTGGCCACGGCCGGCGCGATGCGCAGGATCAGGCGGGTGTCGAAGGGCGTGGGGATCAGGTAGTCGGGGCCGAACTTCAGCTCCTTGCCCTGGTAGGCGGCGGCGACTTCATCGCTGACGTCCTGCTTGGCCAGTGCGGCGATTTCGCGCACGCAGGCCAGCTTCATGGCTTCGGTGATCTTGGTGGCGCCGCAGTCCAGCGCGCCACGGAAGATGTAGGGGAAGCACAGGACGTTGTTGACCTGGTTGGGGTAGTCCGAACGGCCCGTGGCCATGATGCAGTCCGGGCGCACGGCCTTGGCCAGCTCAGGGCGGATCTCGGGTTCGGGGTTGGCCAGGGCCAGGATGATGGGCTTGTCGGCCATGGTCTTGACCATGTCGGCAGTGAGCACGCCGGGCGCCGAGCAGCCCAGGAAGACGTCGGCGTCCTTGACGGCATCGGCCAGGGTGCGGGCGTCCGTCTTTTGCGCGTACTGGGCCTTGGAGGCGTCCAGGCCACCGGGGCGGCCTTCGTAGATCACGCCCTTGGAGTCGCACATGAAGACGTTTTCGCGCTTGACGCCCAGTCCCACCATCACGTTCACGCAGGCGATGGCGGCGGCGCCGGCGCCGGAGACGGCGATCTTGACGTTGCCGATCTGCTTGTCCACCAGCTCCAGCCCGTTGAGCAGGGCGGCGCTGGAGATGATGGCCGTGCCGTGCTGGTCGTCATGGAACACGGGGATGTTCATGCGCTTGGACAGTTCCTGCTCGATGTAGAAGCACTCGGGCGCCTTGATGTCCTCGAGGTTGATGCCGCCCAGCGTGGGTTCGAGCGAGGCGATGATCTCGATCAGCTTGTCCGGATCGCGCTCGGCCAGTTCGATGTCGAACACGTCGACGCCGGCGAACTTCTTGAACAGGCAGCCCTTGCCTTCCATCACCGGCTTGCCGGCCAGCGGGCCGATGTCACCCAGGCCCAGCACGGCCGTGCCGTTGGTGATGACGCCGACCAGGTTGCCGCGCGCCGTGTATTCGGCGGCCAGCGAGGGGTCGGCCTGGATGTCCAGGCAGGGGTAGGCCACGCCGGGCGAATAGGCCAGCGACAGGTCGCGCTGGTTGGACAAGGGCTTGGTGGGCGTGACGGAGATCTTGCCCTTGTTGGGGCTGCGATGGTATTCGCGGGCTGCGTCGCGCAGGGCTTGTTCGGCGTTGGACAGGTTTTGGGTCATACAGGAATTCTCTGCAAATGCTCTCGGAGCTTACCGGATAGCTACAGCCTATGAGGGTCAGGACAGTTTTGCCTCAGGGATTTCGACAACAAGCCCCCTGGCGCCTATGGACGGCAGGGGGCGCACGGCCCGGCGGGTAGGCCGGGCGGTTGTTGGGCGTGCCCGCCAGGGCGGGCACTGTTTCATCAGTGGGCGTCTGCCTGGCGTGCGGCCCGGACGGCAGCAGAGGTGTCGCTGCTGGCTCCGTTGAAGAAAATGTTCAATGCCACCGCGGTAATCGAGGCCAGCAGGATACCGGATTCGATCAACGGATGAATGCCGTGGGGCATCCATTGGCGGAAATTCGGCGCCACCAGCGGAATCATGCCCACGCCGATGGACACGGCGACGATCATGGCGTTGTTGCGGTTGGTCTGGAAATCCACGTTGCTCAGGATGCGGATGCCGGTGGAGGCCACCATGCCGAACATCACCAGGCCCGCGCCGCCCAGCACCACGGTGGGCAGGGACTCGACCAGGGCGCCCATCTTGGGCAGCACGCCCAGCACGATCAGGATCACGCCGCCGGCCACGCAGACCCAGCGGCTCTTGACGCCGGTGACGGCGACCAGGCCCACGTTCTGCGAGAAGCTGGTGTAGGGGAAGGTGTTGAAGATGCCGCCGATCAGCGTGCCCAGGCCGTCGGTGCGCAGGCCGCGGGTCAGCTCGTCCTGGCTGATCTTGCGATCGGTCATGTCGCCCAGGGCCAGGAACATGCCGGTGGACTCGATCATCACCACCACCATCACCAGGCTCATGGTGAGGATGAGGATGGGGTCGAACACCGGCGTGGCGATCTCGAAGGGCAGCACCATCGTGAACCATTCGGCCTTGGCGACCTTGCTGAAGTCCATCAGGCCCATTGCCACGGACAGCACGCCGCCGATCAGGATGCCCATGAGCACCGAGACGTTGGCCAGGAAGCCCTTGGCAAAGCGCGCGATCAGCAGGATGGACAGCAGCACGATGGCCGAGATGCCCACGCCGGTCAGGTCGCCGTACTTGGGGTTGGGAATGGTGGGCACGACCGCGAAGCCCTTGGGCACGGGCGGCAGCGAGGAGCCCGGCGCGCCGGCCGTGGCCTGGGCGTCGGCCAGCCATTTCAGGTGCTCGGGGTTGGGCACGCTGGGCGCGGTGGGGCCGACGGGGTTGCCGAAGATCCAGTTCACGCCCACGCGCATCAGGCTGATGCCGATGACGGCAATGATGGTGCCGGTCACCACGGGCGGGAAAAAACGCAGCATGCGGCTGATCAGCGGGGCGATGAGGATGGACACGATCCCCGCCCCGATCACCGAGCCGAAGATCAGCCCCGCGCCCGCCGAGCCGCCCGTGGTCTGCGCCATGGACACCATGGGCGCCACGCTGGCGAAGGTCACGCCCATCATCACGGGCAGCTTGATGCCGAACCACTGGGTCGCGCCCATGGCCTGGATCAGCGTGATCAGGCCGCAGCAAAACAGGTCGGCCGAGATCAGGTGGGCCACCTGCTCGGGCGGCAGGTTGAGTGCGCGGCCGACGATCAGGGGCACGGCCACGGCGCCCGCATACATCACGAGAACGTGCTGCAGGCCCAGCGCCGTGAGCTTGCCTGCGGGCAGCATCTCATCGACGGGATGAACGGAAGATTGCATGGGGATTTGTCTCCTCGGGATTTATGGGAACGGACGCCGGCGTGACAGGGTTTGGCACCAACATCCATACAAAAAGTGTATACAGATCATGGGAAATTTCTGCTCCCGGTAAACCCTGTTGCGGCAGTCGCGCCAACCCGTTTTGGTGCGCATCGCCTGCCAGGGCGGGAGTGCCATGGTGCATTGCAAGATGGATGCCAGCCGCCAGGCAAGCGCCAAGCAAGCAACAGGCACCGTGCTGGTGCCTGGCGGCCGCTGTGGCGCGGCTCGGGTGCACGGCATGGGCTGCGGAGGTGCACGCGCCCCGATGCGGTGCCCGGACGCAAAAAAGCCCGGCGGCGCCGGGCTTGGGGGTCAGGCCTTGATGCGGGCCGTCAGGCCGTCAGGTCGCACAGCATGCGCGCGATGACCTTGGTGGCGCGGCGCAGGTCCTCCAGCACCAGGCGCTCGTCGGCGCGCTTGGCATGGGACTCCAGCACGGTGCGCGGGCCGGCGCCGTAGATCACGCCGGGAATGCCGCGCTCCACATACAGGCGCACGTCGGTGTACAGCGGCGTGCCCACGGCTGGGGGCTTTTCGCCGAACACGGCTTCGCCATGGGCCTGGATGGCGTCCACCAGGGGCTTGTTGCCCGCCAGCGGCGTCATGGCATTGGCCAGCAGCAGGCGCTTGATGTCCACGCGCACGGCATCCTCGCCCGTGTAGCCGCCCTTGGCGTTGAAGTCGGCAATGGCCTGGGCGATGACGGCGCGGATGCTGGCCTCGACCTCGGAGGGGTTCTCCTCGGGGATCATGCGGCGGTCGATCTTGAGCACGACCTTGCCGGGCACCACGTTGGTGTTGGTGCCGCCTTCGATGCGGCCGATGTTCAGGTAGGGGTGCTTGATGCCCGGCACCTTGGAGGTCACCTGCTGGTACTTGGTGTTCTCGGCGTACAGCGCGTTCATCAGCACCACGGCGGCCTGCAGCGCGTCCACGCCCGTGTGGGGCACGGCGGCGTGCGCCATCTTGCCCTGCACGGTCACTTCCATCTGCAGGCAGCCGTTGTGGGCGGTGACGACTTCGTAGCTGAAGCCGGCCGCGACCATCAGGTCGGGTTGGGTGAGGTTGTTGGCCAGCAGCCAGCCGGGGCCCAGGATGCCGCCGAATTCCTCGTCGTAGGTGAAGTGCAGTTCCACCGCGCCCTTGGAGGGCTTGGCCACGGCTTCGAGCGCACGCACGGCGTAGGTGAAGGTGGCGAAGTCGCTCTTGCTCACGGCGGCGGCGCGGCCGTAGAGCTTGCCGTCCTCGATGGCGGCGCCATAGGGGTCCTGGGTCCAGCCCTCGCCGGGCGGCACCACGTCGCCGTGGGCGTTCAGCGCAATGGTCAGGCCGCCGCCGGCGTCACCTGCGCTGCCATAGGGACGGCGCACGATCAGGTTGGTGATGGATTCCATGCCGTAGGCCTTGACCTCGGCCTCGGGCACGGTGTGCTTCTCGGCCTCGTAGCCGAAGGTCTTGAGCAGCTCGGCCGTGCGCTCGGCGTGGGGGGCGTTGTTGCCGGGCGGGGTGTCGGTCGGAACCTGGACCAGGGCCTGCAGGAATTGCACCTCTTCATCGAAATGCTGGTCGATCCAGGCGTCCAGGGCGGCGTAGGTGGCTTGCTTGTCTTGGTTCATGTTGGTCATTGCTGCTCTTGGGCCAGTTGGTTCAGTACGTGGGAGAAGGCATCGACGGACAGTTGCATGTCGTCGGCGGTGGAGCTTTCCAGCGGGTTGTGGCTGATGCCGGCGTTCAGGCCGCGTACGAACAGCATGGCCTGGGGCATGATTTCATGCAGCTTCATGGCGTCGTGGCCGGCGCCGCTGGGCATGCGGTACAGGGGCACGCCCAGGGCGTCCACGGCGGCTTCCCAGCGCTGCTGCCATTCGGGGGCGCTGGGAGCGGCGGCGGCCTTCATGGCCAGCTCGGTGCTGTAGCGCAGGCCACGGCGCTGGGCGATGGCCTCGATCTCGGCCAGGATGTCGGCCACCATGGCGTCGCGCTGCTCGTTGGTGGGCGCGCGCAGGTCCAGGCTGAACTGGCAGCGGCCGGGAACCACGTTGACCGAGCCGCTGGGCACATTGAGCTGGCCCATGGTGGCCACCGAGGTGCCGTCGCGCGCGGCGCGTTTTTCGATGTACAGCGCCAGCTCGGCCACGCCGCAGGCGGCATCGCGGCGGCGGTCCATGGGCGTGGTGCCGGCGTGGCTGGCCATGCCGATCATCTCGCAGATGTAGCGCGCGCTGCCGTTGATGGAGGTGACGATGCCCAGCGGGATGTCCAGCTCGTTGAGCACCGGGCCCTGTTCGATGTGCACCTCGATGAAGCCCAGGTAGCGGGCCGGATCGCGCTGCAGCTTCGGAATGTCGTCAATGCACAGGCCGGCATGCTGCATGGCCTCGCGCAGGGTGATGCCGTCGGCGTCCTTTTGCTCCAGCCATTCCTGCCTGAAGTCGCCGATCAGCGCGCCCGAGCCCAGGAAGGTGGCCTTGTAGCGCTGGCCCTCCTCTTCCGCAAAGCCCACGACCTCGATGTGGAACGGCAGGCGCCTGCCCTGGCGGTGCAGCTCGCGCACGCAGGCCATGGGCACGAAGATGCCCAGGCGGCCGTCGTACTTGCCGCCGTTGCGCACGGTGTCGTAGTGGCTGCCGGTCAGCAGGGTCCTGGCATCGTCGGTGGCCGCCTTGTAGCGGCCCACGACGTTGCCCACGGCGTCGATCTCTACCTCGTCGAAGCCGCAGTCGCGCATCCAGTGGCTGATGCGCTGGGCGCAGGCGCGGTGGGCGTCGGTGAGGTAGGTGACGGTGAGCTGGCCCTTTTCGGCATAGCCGGGGTCGCTGTGCTGGGCCAGCTTTTCCTGCCAGTCCCAGACATCGTTACCCAGCTCGGGCGTGTAGCCGAACTTGTCGTTCAGGCGGATCTCGGCAATGCGGTGGATGTTGCGCAGCGCCTCGCCCAGCTCGAAGTCGGGGTGGTTGTGCAGGCGGCGCTCGAAGGTCTCGATGATCTCGGCCTTGGCCAGGCCCGCGCCGCGCGGACCGCGCACGGCCAGGATGAAGGGAAAGCCGAAGCGCTTGCCGTACTCGGCGTTGAGCTTGCGGATGTGCTCCAGCTCCTCGGGCGTGCAGCGGGTCAGGCCGGCCTTGTTCTGCTCGTTGGTGGATTCGGCCGTGAGCGTGTTGGTCTCCATGGCCTTGCCGGCCAGCTCCGGGTGGGCGCGGATCAGGTCGAGCTTGGCCTGCACGGGTGCCTTGTCCAGCACCTGGGCCATGGCGTACTTGATCTGTGCCAGCGAGCGGAAGGGGCGCTGGGCCAGTGCGGCCTCGGCAATCCAGGGCGAGTGTTCGTAGAGGCCGTCCAGCAGACTGGCGGCGGTGGCCAGGTCGGCGGCGTTGAGTTGTTCCAGCGTCAGAGCCATGCTGCGTTATTCCTTGTCGGGATGGTGGTGCGCCCAGTGGCGCGCGAGGTCGATGCGGCGGCAGACCCAGACCTTGTCGTGCCGCTGAATGTGGTCCAGAAAGCGCTGCAGTGCCGTGATGCGGCCGGGGCGGCCCAGCAGGCGGCAGTGCATGCCAATGCTCATCATCTTGGGGGAGTCATCGCCGGCCGGATCGCCCTCGGCGTAGAGGGCGTCGAACGTGTCCTTCAGGTATTGGAAGAACGGGTCGGCGTGCGAGTAGCCCTGGGGCAGGGCGAAGCGCATGTCGTTGCAGTCCAGCGTGTAGGGCACGATGAGCTGGCTGCGGGTGCTGCCGTCGCTCTTGCCGACCTTCATCCAGAAGGGCAGGTCGTCGCCGTAGTAGTCGCTGTCGTAGGCGAAGCGGCCGTCGTCGGCCACCAGGCGGTGGGTGTTGGGGCTGTCGCGGCCCGTGTACCAGCCCAGGCCGTGGTCGCCATCGTGGCCATACAGCTCGCCGAAGATCTCCATGCACTGGCGCATGTGCTCGCGCTCGACCTCGGCGGGAATGTTCTGGTAGTGGATCCACTTGAGGCCGTGGCAGGCCACTTCATGGCCCAGCTCGTGGAAGGCGGCGGCCAGTTCGCGGTGCTTTTGCAGGGCCGTGGCCACGCCGAACACGGTCAGCGGCAGGCCGCGCTTCTCGAACTCGCGCAGGATGCGCCAGACACCGGCGCGCGAGCCGTACTCGTAGATGCCTTCCATGCTCATGTGGCGCTCGGGGTAGGCGGCCGGATTGAACATTTCGGACAGGAACTGCTCGCTGGCGGCATCGCCATGCAGCACGCAGTTCTCGCCGCCCTCTTCGTAGTTGAGGACGAATTGCACGGCCACGCGGGCCTGGCCGGGCCAGCGGGCGTGGGGGGGCGTGCGACCGTAGCCGATCAGGTCGCGGGGATAGGGGGCAGTGGCGTCGTAGGTCATGCGGATACGGAGGAAAGGGCCATCGAAAGATCGCTGGTCGGCATGTCGCGGTCGAAGGTCAGGCCGGCTTCCACGTGGTCCAGGTGCTGCTGCATGAGCTGCACGGCGTGGTCGGCGTCGCCGCCGGCCAGGGCCGTGACGATTTCGGCATGCTCGTCATGGGAGTGCTCGGCGGCCGTGCTGGACTGGTACATCAGCGTGATCAGCGCGCAGCGCGAGATCAGTTCGCCCAGCAGCTGGGCCAGCACCTCGTTGCCCATGAGTTCGGCCATGCGCACGTGGAAGTCGCCCAGCAGCTCGGTGCGCTGGCCGACGTCGTTGCCGTCCATGGCCTTTTTCTCGGCCGCCACGTGCTGCCGCAGCGCGCGGATCTTGGCCGGCGTGCTCTGGGCGATGAAGGCGCGCACCATCTCGGCTTCGAGCATGCGGCGCACGGCGAAGACCTGGCGCGCCTCGTCCACCGAGGGCGTGGCCACGAAGGCCCCGCGCGCGGGTTCGAGCCGGATCAGGCGGTTTTGCGACAGCTGGAACAGCGCCTGGCGCACCAGGGTGCGCGAGACGCCGAAATGGTCTGCCAATTTCTGCTCGGCCAGCTTGGTGCCGGGCAGAAGACGGTGTTCGACGATGGCCCGGGTCAGGCTCTCGACAATGAAACTGGTGGTGGAAGTCTCCATTCAGCCATCATAGCGGCTGGCCACAAGAGTTGTATACAGTTTCTGTCTACTGCTTATTGGCGTTTCCCCGCATACGGCATGCCTTTTCAGAAACCGGGCGCGGCCGTATCGAAGTGCCGCGCCAGGTGCTCGACAAAGCGCTGCACGCGCTGGGTTGCCGCATGCCGCTGCGGATAGACCACATGGATGTCGGCCGGTGCCGTGGCATGGTCGGCCAGCACCTGCACCAGGCGGCCGCTGCGCAGGTAGCGGGCGATATCCCATTCGGCCCGCATGACGATGCCAAGGCCGGCCAGGGCCCAGCCCACGGCGATCTCGCCATCGTTGGTGCTCAGGCTGTCGCGCAGGCGGATGGCTTCGGTCTTGCGGCCGGGGCCGTTGTGGGTGAAGCGCCAGACGCCGTGGGCGTCGTCGCCCTGGCGGATGTCGATGCAGTCATGCTGCATCAGCTCGCGCGGGGTGGCCGGCGTGCCGCGCCGCGCCAGGTAGGCGGCAGACGCGCACAGCAGCCGCCGGTTGGGCGCCAGGCGCCGCGCGATGACGCGCGCGTCCGGCGGCTCGCCAAAGCGTATGCACAGGTCGAAGCTGTCATCGACCAGGGGCGGCGGCGAGGCCGACAGCTGCAGCTGCGCCTGGATCTGCGGGTGCCTGCGCACGAAGCTGGCGATCAGCGGCGCGATATGGCTGCGCCCGAATCCCAGCGTGGCATTGATGCGCAGCAGGCCCTGCGGCTGCCCGGGCATGCCGGCCACGGCCTGCTCCATGGCGGCAATGTCGTCCAGGATGCGCCGCGCATGGGCCAGGTAGGTCTGGCCCTCATCGGTCAGGCCCAGGCGCCGCGTCGTGCGGCTGACCAGCTGCACGCCCAGCCGCGCCTCCATCTGGGACAGGCGCTTGCTGGCCGCCGGCGTGGTGATGCCCAGCTCGCGGGCCGTGGCCGACAGGCTGGCGCTGCGGGCCAGCAGGCAGAAGAAGGCCATCTCCGATGGCGCCGAGACGGGTGTGCTCATTGTTGAATCAAAGTGAACGATGCCATCACTCTAGAGGCGCGCGCGGCGTTGTTCCATCGATAGATTCACGGACAAGGCCATGGATCCGCATGGCGCTTCATCCACCGCAATCCAAGGAGCCCTCATGACAAAGACATACCGCATCGCCTGCATTCCCGGCGATGGCATCGGCAAGGAAGTGGTGCCCGCAGGGCAGGAGGTGCTGCAGGCGCTGGCCGAAACCCAGCCCGGCCTGGGCTTTGCCTTCACCAGTTTCGGCTGGGGCGGCGACTGGTACCGCGCGCACGGCGAGATGATGCCGGCCGACGGGCTGGACGCGCTGCGCGGCCAGGACGCCATCCTGTTCGGCTCGGCCGGCGACCCGCACATTCCCGACCATGTCACGCTGTGGGGGCTGCGCCTGAAGATCTGCCAGGGGTTCGACCAGTACGCCAATGTGCGGCCCACGCGCATCCTGCCCGGCATTGATGCGCCGCTCAAGCGCTGCGCACGCGAGGACCTGGACTGGGTCATCGTGCGCGAGAACTCCGAAGGCGAATACGCGGGCGTGGGCGGCCGCGCCCACCAGGGCCATCCCATCGAGGTGGCCACTGACGTGAGCATGATGACCCGCGCGGGCGTGGAGCGCATCATGCGCTTCGCCTTCCGCCTGGCGCAGTCGCGGCCGCGCAAGCTGCTGACGGTGATCACCAAGTCCAACGCCCAGCGCCATGCCATGGTGATGTGGGACGAGATCGCGGTGCAGGTGGCCGCCGAGTTTCCCGACGTGCGCTGGGACAAGGAGCTGGTGGACGCGGCCACGGCGCGCATGGTCAACCGCCCCGCCTCCCTGGACACCCTGGTCGCCACCAACCTGCATGCCGACATCCTCAGCGACCTGGCGGCCGCGCTGGCCGGCAGCCTGGGCATTGCGCCCACGGGCAACATCGATCCGGAGCGCCGCTACCCCAGCATGTTCGAGCCCATCCACGGATCGGCCTTCGACATCATGGGCCAGGGCCTGGCCAACCCCGTGGGCACCTTCTGGAGCTGCGTGATGCTGCTGGAGCACCTGGGCGAGCACCGTGCCGCGCAGCGGCTGATGCAGGCCGTGGAGCAGGTGACCGCCGATGCCGCGCTGCACACGCGCGACCTGGGCGGCAAGGCCACCACGCGGCAGGTCACCGACGCGGTCTGCGCACGGCTGCGCGCGCAGACCGCCGAGGCCCAGGCCGAGCCCGTGCCAGCCTGAGCGCGCGCTGCATGGTCCGATAACCCACAAAAGAACAGACAGGAGACAAGCCATGAACCGCATCACCAGGGTTGCCGCAGCGTGCGCGCTGGCCGCCGCCTTCCCTGCAGCCTGGGCCCAGGCCTGGCCGGCGCGCCCCGTCAACCTCATCGTGCCGTTTCCCGCAGGCGGCACCACCGATGTGCTGGCGCGCGCGCTGGGCCAGGAGCTGTCCAAAAGCCTGGGCCAGCCCGTGGTCGTGGAAAACCGCCCCGGCGCGGGCGCCACCCTGGGCGCCGACCATGTGGCCAAGGCGAAACCTGACGGCTACACCCTGCTCATGGGCGCTGTGCACCACACCATTGCCACCAGCGTCTACCGCAGGCTGGGCTATGACTTCCAGAAGGACCTGGCGCCCATCACCGTGGTGGCCGTGGTCCCCAATGTGCTGGTGGTCAATCCGCAGGTGCCCGCCAAAACCGTGCCGGAGCTGCTGGCCCAGGCCCGCGCTCAGCCCGGCAAGCTGGCCTATGGCTCCAATGGCGCGGGCACGGGCCAGCACCTGATCGGCGCGCAGTTCGAGTCCATGGGCGGCGTGCAGCTGCTGCACGTGCCCTACAAGGGCAGCGGGCCGTTGACCACGGATCTGCTGGGCGGGCAGATCGCCATGTCCTTCGATACCGTCACGCCTGTGCTGCCCCACATCAAGGCCGGCAAGCTGCGCGCGCTGGCCGTGACCACGGCCAAGCGCTCGGTGGCCCTGCCCGATGTGCCCACGCTGGACGAGGCCGGCCTCAAGGGCTTCGACATGGGCACCTGGTTCGGCGTGCTGGCACCGGCCGCCACGCCCCGGGAGGTACTGGCGCGGCTGGGCGCGGACATGAACCGCATCATCGAGTCCCCGCAGTTCCGCAGGAAGATGGAAGAGATAGGCGCCGAGCCCATCGGCGGATCACCGGAGCAGATGGCGCGCCAGATCCGCGACGACACCGACCGCTTCGCCAGGCTGGTCAAGGACGCCAAGGTGGCCCTGGATTGAGTTGAGTTGGCACGAGGAACGAGGCCGGGCGAATCAGTTGTGACTTGACCGCATGCCACCGCCGGTGCAGGAAATTCCATAATGCCCGGCGGAGACAACACACCATGACCAGCACCACGGACCTGCACCTCACCGATCCCCAAGCCTTTCTGCTCGACCTCTACCGCGCTGCGGTCAAGGATGCGCAGCCCCTGTACAGCATGGCCCAATGCCTGCCAAAGCCTCCCAAGGGCCGCACCCTGGTGCTGGGCGCGGGCAAGGCCGGCGGCTCCATGGCCCAGGCGCTGGAGGCGCTGTGGCCAGCGGACGCGCCGCTGTCCGGCCTCGTGGTCACGCGCTACCACCACATCCCGCCGCGCCCCGAAGGCCTGGCGCAGCGCATCGAAGTGGTCGAGGCCGCCCACCCCGTGCCCGATGCGGCAGGCCTGGCCGCCGCCGAACGCATCCTCGCGCTGACCGAAGGGCTGACCGAGGACGACCTCGTGCTGTGCCTGATCTCGGGCGGCGGCTCGGCCCTGCTGACCCTGCCGGCCGAAGGCATCGACCTGGAGGAAAAGCAGCGCATCAACCGCGCCCTGCTGGAAAGCGGCGCCGCCATCGGCGAGATGAACTGCGTGCGCAAGCACCTGTCGCGCATCAAGGGCGGGCGCCTGGGCGCGGCCTGCGCACCTGCGCGCGTTGTCACGCTGACCATCAGCGACGTGCCGGGCGACGACCCCTCCATCATCGCCAGCGGCCCCACCGTGCCCGATGCCAGCAGCTGCGCCGACGCGCTGGCCATCCTCGCGCGCTACCGCATCGAAGTGCCCGAATCCGTGCGCCGCGCGCTGGAGGCAGGCGAGCTGGAAACCCCCAAGCCCGGTGACGCGCGCTTCGACGGCCACGAGGTCCACATGATCGCCACGCCCCAGCACTCGCTGGAGGCGGCCGCACGCGTGGCCGAGGCCGCAGGCCTGCGCACCCATGTGCTGTCCGACGAGATCGAGGGCGAATCGCGCGAGGTCGCCAAGGTCCACGCCGCCCTGGCGCGCGCCGTGGCCCGCCACGGCCAGCCGTTTGCAAAGCCCTGCGTGATCCTGTCCGGCGGCGAGACCACGGTCACGATCCGGCAGCGCCCGGCCGGCACGCCCAAGGGGCGCGGCGGCCGCGCGGGCGAGTTCTGCATGGGCCTGGCCCAGGCCCTGCAGGGGCAGGACAAGGTCTGGGCGCTGGCGGCCGATACCGATGGCATCGATGGCGTGGAAGACAACGCGGGAGCGCGCGTGTCGCCGGATACGCTGGCGCGGGCCCAGGCCCAGGGCATGCGGATTGCCGAGTACCTGGACCGCAATGATGCGTATGGGTTCTTTGATGCGCTGGGGGATCTGGTGGTGACCGGGCCCACGCATACCAACGTGAATGACTTCCGGGCGATTCTGGTTCTTTGAGAAGATCCGGGCCGTAGCCATTAGGGGCGTTGGCGTTCGCTTTTACCTTTTCTGGCTATGGCCGAAGTCGACGGTCTCCCCGGCGTTCAGGCAGTTCTGAACATGGTTCATGACTGACTGAATGCCGGCTTCCTGCGCCTCGGGGTTGCCCGGCATCTGCGAGGCCAGGCGGGTCGCCGCTGCATGGATGACCTTGTATGCCGCTTCAAGCTCGGGGTACTCATGCAAGGCTTCCCGCTCGTTCAACCGCTCGAAGGCCAAGGCGCGGCTCGGCCGTACTGCGTCGCGCAGCAAGTCGGGCAGGGGCGGATGGGCTTTCAGCCTGTCCTGCGTGCGCAGGATTTTTCGCATGGTGTTTTCGTGCTGCACGTGTGGCTTCGCCAGCTCGTTCACGCTGCGGTCGCGGGCGATATGGAGAAGATCTCGCCCGGTCTCGCTGTGTCCGAATCGTGCCCAATCGACCTCATATCCAGCTTCCCTGGCGAGCTGCCGGGTGAAGGTGCGAAGCGTGCGGCTGTTGCCATCGCTGAATGGATGGGCGTAGTCCAACTCGATGTACATCCTGGCAAGCCGTGCCGTGAATTCAGCGGTCTTCAAGCCGCGCAGCTCGTCGGGGCTGGCTTCTTCGAGGGCCTTGTCGAGTCTGGCCATGGCCGCGTCGTCCATGCGTGAATAGACGACATGGAAAGTGCCTCCCATGGTCGATAGGCCGCGCTGCTTCATCCAGTCCTGGCCATGGGGCACCTGTGTTCTGAATTCGCCAGGCGTGACCTCGTGGAAGCCGGCGTCCGGCAAGTCCTGGAAGATGCGATGGTGGACTGCCTTCAGGTGGGCAGCGTCGAAGCTGCCACGCACAGGCTCCAGTTCCAGCTCGACAAGCCGTTTGAATGTGTGATCGGCTTCGAGTTGCTGACGCTGCGCTGCAGTCAACGTGCTCGCGGATGCAGGCGGGAGCTCATCGCGCATTGACCTTCACCTGGACGAAATCGGCAAGCTGGATATCACCCCGGATAAATTGGCGTGCGCCGGTCTCAGCAGCTTCGGAAGGGGTGAAGCCTTCCAGCCCGACGGACGCGCGGGCGAAGTTGACGGCTGCTTCGCGCCGGCGTTTCTCCGTTGCGGAAATGGCGGCGTTCACAGGGCCGCTGACGCGTTCACGCGATTGGTTGACATAGGCGCGCATCAACTCGCGCAGCACTTGTGCTGCGGGGCGGTTTTCCAGCAAGGCGGCGTCGGCAAACTCCGAGCGCAGTTCGGGCTCGACACGAAATGTCATTTGCACTTCTTTGGACATGGCGGTCACCTCGCAAGACGGAAATCAGACATGCCGTTCGGGCGGCATTCCTATCAATGTACATACATTGCATTGCCAATGCGCAGCGCCTGGCCTCACGCCCCGCGCGGCAGCGTCTCCCACCATTCAGCATCGAACCGCCCCTGCAGGAAGGCGATGAAGGACTGCACCTTCTGCGGCACCAGGCGTGGCGAGGGGTAGACGGCGTGGATTTCCTGCTCGGGCAGGCGGCAGGTCTTGAGGACTTCGACCACGCGGCCGGCCTGCAGCGAGTCGTGGGCCACGTAGCGGGGCAGGGCGGCGATGCCCATGTGCGAGCGTGAGGCCGCCAGCAGGGCCGAGAGGTTGTTGGAGCGCAGGCGGCCGGTGACGGGCACGGACACGGGCTCGCCGCTGGCGTTGCGCAGGCGCCAGAGGTCGTTGCCCTGCACGCTGCTGTAGATCAGCGTGGCGTGCTCCTTGAGGTCCGAGGGGCGGCGCGGCGTGCCGCGCTTGCGCAGGTAGGCGGGCGAGGCCACCAGCACCCAGGGGTTCACGCCCAGCGTGCGTGCGCCCAGGCTGGAGTCGGCCAGCTTGCCCAGGCGCAGGGCCACGTCGATGCCGTTGGCCACCAGGTCGGTGTAGCGGTCCTCGAAGCTCAGGTCGATCTGCACCTGGGGGTTGTGCGTCATGAACTCCAGCGCCAGCGGGATCAGCACGCGCCGGCCGAAGGCCACCGAGCTGCCGATGCGCAGCTGGCCCTGCACCTGGGTCTGTCGCACCTGCACCACCTTGTCCGCCTCGGCCACGTCGTTGACGATGGTCTTGCATTTCTCGTAGTACAGCGCGCCCGCTTCGGTGAGGCTCACGCCACGCGTGTTGCGGTTGAGCAGGCGCACCTTCAGGCGCGTCTCCATGGCCGCGACCTGCTTGGTCACCGTGGGCTGGGTGGTGGCGAACTCGTGCGCGACCTTGGTGAAGCTGCCGGTCTCCACCACGCGCACGAACATGTGCATGGCATCGAGTCTGTCCATGGTGCTGTCTCCTTTTTCATTGATAGTTATTCCTGCACGGAATAAATTTTATGGTCTGTGCAGGCGTTCCGCCAACAGGCCCGTCTGCCTAGAGTTGTCTCCAGTTTGAAGGAGACCTCCATGGCGAAAATGAAAGCAATCGAAGCCGCAGTCCGCGTGCTGGAAAAAGAAGGCGTTACCGTCGCATTCGGCGTTCCCGGTGCCGCCATCAACCCGCTGTACGCAGCGCTCAAGGACCATGGCGGCATAGGCCATATCCTGGCGCGCCACGTCGAAGGCGCAAGCCACATGGCCGAGGGCTACACCCGCGCCGTGGCCGGCAACATCGGCGTGTGCATCGGCACCAGCGGCCCGGCCGGCACGGACATGATCACGGGCCTGTACTCGGCCAGCGCGGATTCGATTCCGATCCTGTGCATCACGGGCCAGGCGCCGCGCTCGCGTCTGCACAAGGAAGATTTCCAGGCCGTGGACATTGCCTCCATCGCCAAGACCGTGACCAAGTGGGCCACCACGGTGCTGGAGCCGGCCCAGGTGCCGCGCGCCTTCCAGCAGGCCTTCCACCTGATGCGCTCGGGCCGCCCCGGCCCCGTGCTGATCGACCTGCCCATCGACGTGCAGCTGGCCGAGATCGAGTTCGACATCGATACCTACGAGCCCCTGCCTGTCTACAAGCCGGCCGCCACGCGCAAGCAGGTGGAAAAGGCCATCGCCATGCTCAACGAGTCCGAGCGTCCGCTGCTGGTGTCGGGCGGCGGCGTGATCAACGCCGATGCGTCCGAGCTGCTGGTGGAGTTCGCCGAGCTGCTGGACGTGCCCGTGATCCCCACGCTGATGGGCTGGGGCACCATCCCTGACGACCACCGCCTGATGGCCGGCATGTGTGGCCTGCAGACCAGCCACCGCTACGGCAATGCCACCATGCTGGCCTCCGACTTCGTGCTGGGCATCGGCAACCGCTGGGCCAACCGCCACACGGGCTCGGTCGAGGTCTACACCAAGGGCCGCAAGTTCGTGCACGTGGACATCGAGCCCACGCAGATCGGCCGCGTGTTCGCGCCCGACTACGGCATCGTCTCGGATGCCGGCGCGGCGCTGCAGCTTTTCGTGGAGGTGGCGCGCGAGTGGAAGGCGGCTGGCCGCCTGAAGGACCGCAGCGGCTGGGTGGCCGAATGCCAGGCCCGCAAGAACAATGTGGAGTACCTGCGCAAGACCAATTTCGACAACGTGCCCATGAAGCCGCAGCGTGTCTACCAGTGCATGAACCGCAGCCTGGACAAGGACACCTGCTACGTCTCCACCATCGGCCTGTCGCAGATTGCCGGCGCGCAGTTCCTGCATGTCTACAAGCCGCGCAACTGGATCAACTGCGGCCAGGCCGGCCCGCTGGGCTGGACCGTGCCGGCCGCCCTGGGCGTGCGCGTGGCCGACCCGGCCCGCAAGATCGTGGCGCTGTCGGGCGACTATGACTTCCAGTTCATGATCGAGGAGCTGGCCGTGGGCGCGCAGTTCAAGCTGCCCTACATCCATGTGCTGGTCAACAACAGCTACCTGGGCCTGATCCGCCAGGCGCAGCGCGCCTTCTCCATCGACTACTGCGTGCAGCTGGCCTTCGACAACATCAATGTCGACGACAAGGAAGAGTCCAAGGGCTACGGCGTGGACCACGTCAAGGTGGTCGAGGGCCTGGGCTGCAAGGCCATCCGCGTGCACCGTCCCGAGGACTTCGCGCCCGCCATGCAGCAGGCCGAGGCCTGGATGGCCGAGCACCGCACGCCGGTCGTCGTCGAGGTCATCCTGGAGCGCGTGACCAACATCTCCATGGGCGCCGAGATCGACAACGTGATCGAGTTCGAGGACCTGGCCGCAGCGCCTGCCGACGTGCCCAGCGCCCTGGCCCTGCTGGATTGAAGCAAGGCACCCCCTGAGCGGCTGCGCCGCTTCCCCCTCTCTTCGGAGGGGGACGATGCCATCGCTGCGGGGCGGCCCTTGCCTGGCATTCCTGGCTGGCGCTGCGCCAATGCCTGCATGGCGGGCGGTGCAGGCAATCGGGGGTTCCGATTTCCATTGCCCCTTGGGCATTTTTACCGGCGGGCGCCTTGCGTGCCCTGCCGCTCCCAACCCACCAAACGACTACCGGAGACTTCTGACATGCCCCGTTTTGCTGCCAACCTCAGCATGCTGTTCACCGAGGTGCCCTTCCTCGACCGCTTCGAGCGCGCGGCGCGCGCCGGCTTCGAGGCCGTGGAATTCCTGTTTCCCTACGCCCACACGGTCCAGGAGATCAAGGAGCGCGTCGACGCCCACGGCCTGCAGATCGTGCTGCACAACCTGCCGGCCGGCGACTGGGATGCGGGCGAGCGCGGCATTGCCTGCCACCCCGACCGCGTGGACGAGTTCCGCGCCGGCGTGGCCAAGGCCGTGACCTATGGCCATGCGCTGGGCGTGCCCCAGCTCAACTGCCTGGCCGGCAAGGCGCCTGCCGGTGCCGATGCCGCGCTGCTGCGCCGCACCTTCGTGGACAACCTGCGCTTTGCCGCATCGGCGCTGAGCGCGGCCAATCTGCGCCTGCTGATCGAGCCCATCAACCCCTTCGACATTCCCGGCTTCTACCTGAACCGCACGGACGAGGCCCTGTCCATCCTCGACGAGGTGGGCGCGCCCAACGCCTTCGTGCAGTACGACATCTACCACGCCCAGCGCACCGAGGGCGAGCTGGCGGCCACGCTGCAAAAGCACCTGGCCCGCATCGGCCACGTGCAGCTGGCCGACAACCCGGGCCGCAACGAGCCGGGCACGGGCGAGATCAACTACCCCTTCCTGTTCGCGCACCTGGATCGCATCGGCTACCAGGGCTGGGTGGGCTGCGAGTACAAGCCTGCGCGCGATACCGAATCGGGCCTGGGCTGGCTGGACGCCCACACCAGCGTGCGCGCGGCAGTCGCCGCCTGAGCGCCGCCGGAGTTTTTTCTCAGCTTTTCAAAAACGACAAGGAGTACACAGCATGAATGCATCCTCTCTCAAGCTTGGTTTCGTGGGCCTGGGCATCATGGGCGCGCCCATGGCAGGCCACCTTCTGGCGGCTGGCCACCAGCTCTTCGTGAACACCCTGGGCAAGATCCCGGCGCAGATCGCCGAGAGCAGCGCCACCCAGTGCACCACGGCGCGCGGCGTGGCCGAGCGGGCCGACATCATCTTCCTGATGCTGCCCGACACGCCCGATGTCGAGAAGGTGCTGTTCGGCGAGGACGGCGTGGCCGCCGGCCTCAAGGGCAGCAGCGGCAAGGTGGTGGTGGACATGAGCTCCATCTCGCCCGTGGCCACCAAGGACTTCGCTCGCCGCATCGAGGCCATCGGCGCCCAGTACCTGGATGCGCCGGTCTCCGGCGGCGAGGTGGGCGCCAAGAACGCCACCCTGTCCATCATGGTCGGCGGCCCCGAGGACGTGTTCGCGCGCGTCAAGCCGCTGTTCGAGCGCATGGGCAAGAACATCACCCTGGTGGGCGGCAATGGCGACGGCCAGACCGCCAAGGTGGCCAACCAGATCATCGTGGCGCTGAACATCGAGGCGGTGGCAGAGGCCCTGCTGTTCGCATCGCGCGCCGGCGCCGACCCGGCCCGCGTGCGCGAGGCGCTGCTGGGCGGCTTTGCCTCGTCCAAGATCCTGGAGGTGCATGCCGAGCGCATGATCAAGCGCACGTTCGATCCGGGCTTCCGCATCTCGCTGCACCAGAAGGACCTGAACCTGGCCCTGAGCAGCGCGCGCCAGCTCGGCGTGTCCCTGCCCAACACGGCCCAGGCCCAGGAGCTGTTCAACAGCTGCGTGGCCCACGGCGGCGCGAACTGGGACCACTCGGGCATGGTGCGTGCGCTGGAGATCCAGGCCAACTTCGAGGTCGGCCAGAAGGTCCCGGCCTGATGCCGCGCAACTGACAACGCGATTGGTGGGAGGGCGGCCTTGCGCCGCCCTGTTGTGAAAAGCCGCGCTCGGCAACGGGCGCGGCTTTTTCTTGCTTCAATAGCCCAGTGTCTGCCCGTCGGGGTTGCGCGGGTCGGAGGCGCCGTAGAGCATGCCGTCGCGCAGCTGGATGGTCTGCGTGCGGCCCATGGATGCCTTCACGGCAACGTTGTGGCCGCGCGACTTGAGCAGGGCCACGGTGTCGGGGCTGATGCCCTTTTCCACGCGCAGCTCATCGGGTGTCCACTGGTGGTGAAAGCGCGGCGTGGCGGCGGCCTCGGCCGGGTTCATGCCGAAGTCGATGGTATTGACCACGGTCTGCAGCACGGTGGTGATGATGCGCGCGCCGCCGGGGCTGCCGGTGACCAGCACGGGCTTGCCGTCCTTGAGCACCATGGTGGGCGTCATGGACGACAGCGGGCGTTTGCCTGCGGCCACCGCATTGGCATCGCCGCCGACCAGGCCGTAGGCGTTGGCCACGCCGGGCTTGGCAGAGAAGTCGTCCATCTCGTTGTTGAGCAGGATGCCCGTGCCCTTGGCCACGATGCCGCTGCCGAAGTTGGTGTTCAGCGTATAGGTCACGGCCACGGCGTTGCCCATCCTGTCCACCACGGAGTAGTGCGTGGTCTGGTCGCTCTCATAGGGCTGGGGCTTGCCGGGCTTGATGTCCTTGCCGGCGCGCGCCTGGTAGGGGTCGATGCCGGCGGCCAGCGCCTCGGCGTAGCGCTTGGACGTCAGGCCCTTGAGCGGCACGGTCACGAAGTCCGGGTCGCCCAGGTATTCGGCCCGGTCGGCATAGGCCAGCTTCATGCCTTCGGCCATGTAGTGGATGCTCTGTGCGCTGTTGGCGCCCCACTGGTTCATGGGCCAGCGTTCCATCATGTTGAGGATCTGGATCAGGTGGGCGCCGCCGGAGGACGGGGGCGGCATGGTCACGATCTCGTAGCCGCGATAGGTGCCGCGCACGGGCTCGCGCTCGACCACCTTGTAGTTCTTGAGATCCTGCAGCGACAGGGCGCCCGCATGCGGCGCCATCTCGGCCGCGAGCTTGCGGGCAATGGCGCCTTCGTAGAACACCTTGGAGCCCTGCTGCCCGATCAGGCGCAGCGACTGCGCCAGGTCCTTTTGCACCAGGCGGTCGCCGCGCTTGAGGGGCTCGCCGTTGCGCCAGAAGATGGCCTGGGTGGCGGGCCACTGGCCCATGTTCTTCTTTTCCTGCTCCAGGATCTTGGCCAGGGTCTCGCTGACCGTAAAGCCCTTGTCGGCCAGCTTCACGGATGGCGCAATCACCGTGGACAGCGGCAGAGAGCCCCATTTCTTCAATGCATGCTCCATGCCGGCCACGGTGCCGGGCACGCCCACGGCGTAGTGGGTGTACAGCGACTTGCCGTCAATGACCTTGCCGTCCGCGCCCACGTACATGTCCCGCGTGGCCTTGGAGGGTGCGACCTCGCGGAAGTCCAGCGCAATGTTCTTGCCGCTCTTGGCGTCGTGCACGATCATGAAACCGCCGCCGCCGATGTTGCCGGCATTGGGCAGGGCCACCGCCAGCGCAAAGCCCATGGCCACGGCGGCATCCACCGCATTGCCGCCCGACTTCAGGATCTGCAGGCCGATGCGCGAGGCCAGCTCCTGCTCGCTGGACACCATGCCGTTCCTGGCCACGACGGGATGGAATACATCCATGTCGAAGTCATAGGCTGCACTGGCCGCCTGGGCTGCATTGCTTTGCGTGATGGGCGCTGCCGCCGGTGCAGGTGCTGCGGCCACCGGCGCTGGCGGCGCCGAGGCCGCGGGCGGCTGTGTGCTGCTGCAGGCGGCCAGGCTGGCAATGGCCAGCGCCAGGCTGGTTGCCAGCAAGGGGGAGCGAAATGGCATCGGTATCTCCTTGGCAGATGAAACAGTGGAACCGTTGAAATGAGCGAAAGTCCTTTGCCGCCCGGTATGCGATGGCCGCAGGGCCTGCAGCCGGGGCGGCGGCGGACCACAGTGTAGAAGCATGGCGTTGCAGGCCTGCCCACGGGCCGCTGCCGACGCCGAAAGTGCGGGTATCTGCCTAGGCTCGAGCTGCATGGCCCACTTCAAGGGCGTACAAGAACTGTATACACTTTGCGAATGCACGAGGGGGCCGCGAGTGCTGTCGCGCGCCGCGCTTCGTGCATCGACCAACCAATGACAACCGGGCGGGCCAGCTCCCGCCGCACAGGAGATTTCCATGGGCCTGAGCACCCACGTCCTCGATACCATGAATGGCTGCCCCGCAGCCGGCATGGCTGTCGCGCTGTATTCCACCGATGGCGACCAGGCCACGCTGATCAAGAGCCTGGTGCTCAACCACGACGGCCGCACCGATGCGCCGCTGTTCGACAACAACAGCCTCAGGCCCGGCACCTACCGGCTGACCTTCGACGTGGCGGCCTACTTCAAGGCCCGTGGCGTGCAACTGCCCGAGCCCAACTTCCTCAACAAGGTGAGCCTGGACTTCGGCGTGGCCCATGCCGACCAGCATTACCATGTGCCCCTGCTGGTCAGCCCCTGGAGCTATTCGACGTACCGGGGCTCCTGAGCCCTGGACTGCAGGCGCAGGCTGTCGGGGGATGGCCTGGAGTGAAACCTGAAATGACGAACGGCCCGCATTGCGGGCCGTTGCTTTTGCATCTCCAGCAAGCGTGCGGCCTACTTGCCCTTGGAATGCCCCATGGCCACGACCAGGGCCGAGATGAAGAAGAAGGCCTGCAGCTCCAGCGCCCAGCCTCCCGAGCTGTGCAGCTGCATCACCTGGCCCGTGTGCACCAGCGCGAAGGCCACGATCATGTTGACCGCAATCACCAGCGCCGCGGGCACCACCCACAGGCCCACCAGCAGCAGCAGCGGCGCCACCACCTCACCCAGATACACCGCATAGGCCAGCCAGCCCGGCGCGCCCGCGGACTCCACCATGCGCTCGATGCTGCCTATGCCGTAGCGGATCTTGGCCCAGCCATGAAAAAGCAGCAGGACCGCAAGCGTGACGCGCAACAGCACCATGGCTGCTTGGGGATGGTGAAAGTGGCTCCAGAACTTCATGAACTCCCTCGATGTGGATGGGCCCGGTGGGCCGGGTATTGCTGTGGGTGCATTCTGGCATCAGCGGGCTTTCGGTGTCGGCTGTGGCGGCCCGGAACGGGATTTTCAGACATTTCCTGCGGGCCTGTAGTCCTATGGCGCAACTTGTGACATGTCTCATCACAAGTACCGCAAAGCGGCCTAGCATCGTCCCCAGCCTGTCTCCGAAGCGGTTTGCGAGCACTGGTAGGGGTGCCCGGGACCGGGAGGCAAGGTGATCAATCCAATGAACCGATGGGGTCTCCCCAAAACGTCCAATCAAGAAAGGCAGGTTTTCCCATGCGTCAGTTTTCTTTGCGTACCGTCGTGATGGCCACTGCACTGGCGGCCGGCAGCGTGGCCATGGTCGGCTGCACCACCACCAAGCCGGAAACCCAGTCCGCGCCGCGTGCTGATTCCACCACCGTCAATGCGCGCGCCAACGCTGCGCTGGAGCGGCTGTACCAGACGGCGCCGGGCTCCAAGGAAATGGTGGCCCGCTCCAAGGGCGTGCTGATCTTCCCCTCGGTGATCGGCGGCAGTTTCGTCATCGGTGTGGAGCATGGCCGCGGCGTGCTGCGCATCGGCGGCCAGAACAAGGGCTTCTACAGCACCACGGGCGCCTCGGTGGGCTGGCAGGCAGGCGGCCAGTCCAAGGCTGTGATCTATGTGTTCAACACCCAGGAAGCGCTGGACAAGTTCCTGGCCAGCGACGGCTGGTCCGTGGGCGCGGATGCCACGGTGGCCGCAGGCAAGGTGGGCGCCAATGGCAGCGTGGACACCACGACCGCCCAGGGCCCCGTCACCAGCTACGTGCTGACCAACGCGGGCCTGGAAGCCGGCGTGTCGCTGCAGGGCTCGAAGATCACCAAGGTGGTCGAATGATCCCGGCCCTGAGGGGCCTTTGAACGAAACCGGCCTGCGGGCCGGTTTTCTTTTGTGCGGGCGGATCAGGCGCTGCCGGTTGCGCCGTCTTCACTGGCGGATTGCGGCGCAGCGGGCGCGAGCACGGCCTGCTCTATGCGTTCCAGGCGCTTTTCGATACGCTCCACGGCTTCGGCGCTCATCTTGATGTCGTAGATGCTCACGGGCTCTTCGCATTCCAGCGAAGGGTCCGTCGAGGCCGACAGGCGGCCCAGCAGGGGGGCCTCGAACGTGGTCTGCAGCCGGGCCACGACTTCGGCGTTCATGGAACGGCCGGTGCGCTTGGCTGCCTCCTCGACGAGGTCCTTGAGTTCCTGCGGCAGGCGCAGCTTGTACTGAGGATCGGTCTGTTTCATCGCCGGCAATCATGGACCGGAAAGGTATTGACTGCAAGGGACCTGATAGGTATTGTTGCTTCGGGACCAGCACGGTCCCGCGCAAGGGATGCCATGAAGACAGTGAAGCAATCGGGCCACAGCCATCAGGAACCCTCACCGCAGCACCAGGAGGTGCTGGCGGTGGATGCGTTGTGCCATATGGGAGCGGCCCTGGGCGTGCTGGAGCTGCATGCCGAACGCGCCGGCTCGGCCATGGTATGTGCCGCGCGTGATTTGCTGCGTGGCTACCACGCCAGCGCTGACCAGGCGGTGGCCGGCCTGCAGGCCGGCGACCGCTCGGCAGGCGTGCTGCCGCAGCTGTCGCAGGACCTGGGCTATGCCATCGAGGTCATCGATCGCGTGAACGATGACGCACCGGACGACCTGGTGCTCTATGCCGTGACCTGCCTGCTCAGAAGCGCCCGAAGCTTTGCCGACGGCCAGCCGTGCGCAGCGGCCTGAGGCTCAGAGCTGGCCCTCGGTCAGCGTGTCGAGCTGGAAGCGGCCGGACTTGTCCCAGAGCCAGGTATCGGTATAGGTGATGCGGGCGGCGCCGGCAGGAGCGGGGAAGGGCGCGGCGGCGCGCACCAGGCGCTCGATCTCGCTCACCACCTCGGGGGCATGGCCGGGCGCGCGCATCCAGTGCAGGCGCTGGACCTGGCCGTTGCGGTCGATCTGGACCTGGAGCACGCCGATCGCGTAGAGCATGGGTGGCAACTGGCCCTTGTAGATGCGATCGGCATTGCGCGCGTACAGATGGTTGGCGGCCACCTTGCGGTACTGCAGCTGTGCGCTGGAGCTGACGTCGTCGGAGCGCGGGCCGGGGCCGGGCGGGGACTTGCAGGCCGTGACCAGGGAGGCAATGGCGGCCATCAGGCCGGCCCACAGCCAGGGGCGGCCGGACCGTGGCTTTTGCACGGAACTGTGCTGCGTGGAATCAGGGGAATCGGGCATGATTGCGAGCGTATCCTGAAACACTGCGGCACCGGCAGTCGGAGCGCAAAACTCAAGTGCCGCAGCGGACAATCCCGCAACAAATTCCAACGAAGCCCGCAGGCGCCACGACGGGCTGTCAGGTGCGCCCATGTGGAGTGACACGTTCAACAAAGTCGAGCAGGGCCTTGCGCAGGGGCCGCTGTGCTGGGTCGAAGTGATGGACTCGCGAGGCTCCGTGCCGCGCGAGCGCGGCGCCTGGATGGCGGTGTTCGCCGACCGCGTGGCCGGCACCATCGGCGGCGGGCACCTGGAGTTCGATGCCATCGACAGGGCCCGCAGCCTGCTGCGCGGCTGGGCAACGCCTGGCGAGCAGGGTAGCCAGGGCGGCCAGGTCGCCACCGAGCACCAGCACCGCTATCCGCTGGGCCCCAGCCTGGGCCAGTGCTGCGGCGGCGTGGTGATGCTGAGGTTCGTGCTGGTGCCCCAGGGCCGCATGGACATGCTGCGCGAGCGGCTGCAGCCGCCGCGCGACTGCGTGGCCCTGTTCGGCGCAGGCCACGTCGGCCATGCGCTGGTGCGCCTGCTGTGCAATCTTCCCTACCGCGTGATGTGGGTGGACAGCCGCGATTCGGTCTTCCCCGAGGAGGAGCACGAGCTCGTGCAGTGCGAGTATTCAGACCCCGTGCAATCGGCCGTGGCCGATCTGCCTGTAGGCTCCCAGGTGCTGATCATGAGCTTCAGCCATGCCGAGGACCTGGAGGTGGTCGCCCAGTGCCTGGGCCGCCAGCGCCAGCACGGCGACCTGCCCTATGTGGGCCTGATCGGCAGCGCCACCAAATGGGCCACCTTCCGGCGCCGCCTGCGCGAGCGCGGCTTCAGCGATGCGGAGCTCGACCATGTGACCTGCCCCATCGGCGTGCCCGGCATCAAGGGCAAGGAGCCCGAGGTGATCGCGGTGGCCGTGGCGGCGCAGCTTCTGCAGCGGCGCAGCGCGGTGTCCGCGCGGAATCAGGGAAATCTCTAGTGAATTGATACTGCGCAAGCCGATGGGCTGGCGAAAAATTGCATACACTTTGTGTCTACGAAATGGTCGCAGCGGTGCACCGGCGGTATATCTACCGGGTGCGCGGCCTTTTTCTTCTGCTCAGAGCGCCCGCAGTGGTGAGCAGGTTGAACACCGGCGGCCCCCACGCTGCCAAGGTTGAGAGCTATGGAAAGCTACATTCTCGACTGGGCCAACCTGCTGTTGCGTTGGCTCCACGTCATTACGGCCATCGCCTGGGTCGGTTCCTCCTTCTATTTCGTCTTCCTCGACAGCAGCCTGACGCCGCCCGTCGATGACGATCTCAAGAAGCAGGGCGTCAGCGGCGAACTCTGGGCCGTGCACGGCGGTGGGTTCTACCACCCCGTCAAGTTCAATGTCTCCCCGCCCAAGCTGCCGGACCACCTGCACTGGTTCTACTGGGAAAGCTACACCACCTGGCTCAGCGGCTTTGCGCTGCTGACGGTGTCGTACCTGTGGAACGCCAAGATCTACCTCGTCAATCCGGCCGATCCCAATGCCATGGGCTCGGCTGCGGCCATTGCCTCGGCCCTGGCCTTCCTGGTCGTGTTCTGGCTGCTGTACGACGGCATCTGCCGCGTCTTCGGCCAGAAGAAGAACGGCGACGCCACGGTGGGCGCCATGGTGCTGGTGCTGGTGTGCATCGCGGCCTTCCTGGCCTGCCACATCTTCCCGGGCCAGGCCGCATTCCTGCTGATGGGCGCCATGCTGGCGACCTCGATGAGCGCCAACGTGTTCTTCTGGATCATCCCCGGCCAGCGCACGGTGGTGAAGGCCCTGAAGGAAGGCCAGCCCGTGGACCCCATCCACGGCAAGCGCGGCAAGCAGCGCAGCGTGCACAACACGTACTTCACGCTGCCGGTGCTGTTCGCCATGCTGTCCAACCACTACGGCTGGCTGTACAGCCATGAGCTGAACTGGCTGGTGCTGATCCTGATGATGTTCGCAGGCGCCGCCATCCGCCAGTTCTTCGTGATGCGCCACGGCTTCAAGCTGGGCCGCAATGCCCATCCCTGGCCCTACGCCCTGGTTGGCGTGCTGGTGCTGATCGGCACTGCCGTCTGGCTCAAGCCCGCGCCGGCGCCTGCCGCAGCGCCTGCGCCGGCTCCCGCCGCCGTGCAGTCGCCTGCCGCAACGACCGAGCCCGCAGCAGCGGCTCCCGGTGGTGACTCGGCAGCGCCGGCTGCGCCTGCAGCCCCTGCGTCCCCGGCTGCCGCCGCTCCTGCCGACGGCGCCGTCGGCTATGCCCAGCTCGCGCCCTTCTTGCAGCAGCATTGCGTGGTCTGCCACGGTGCCGCCCTGCAGCAAAAGAATGTGCGCCTGGACTCGCCCGAGCAGGTCAAGGCCCATGCCCAGCAGATCTACCAGCAGGTGGTGCAGCTGCGCAAGATGCCCTTCGGCAATCCGGGCGCCCTGAGCGATGACGAGCGCGGCATGGTCAAGCGCTGGTACGAATCGGGTGCATCGGTGAACTGATCATCCTGCCGCGCCCATGCGCTGCCAACCACCCGCCCGCAGTCTCGCAAGAGCCTGCGGGCTTCTTGTTTCAGGCAGGCCAGGCCGCTGCGGTACCGTGCAGGGCCGGATGCCGCGCTTCATCGTGCGGCGTGTGCAGCGCGATGGCGCCGCGCCCCGGCAGGCTTTGCGCCTTGGCCTGCTGCTTGGCCAGGGCCGCGAGGTTGGCGATGTCCTCGGGTGCCAGCAGGCTGCCCGGCGCGACGCGCACCACGCCGATGGACAGCGTGGTACAGGCAAAGAATCGCCGGATGCCGTGGCGGTCCTCGGCCCAGATGCCGCCGGCCTCGCGCGCCTGGTCGTCGAACAGCTGGCGCGCCTCGCCTGCGAAGGCGCCGACGATGTCCTCGCAGCGCCGCTGCCAGTCCTCGCTTTGCAGCAGCAGCATGAAGTCGTCCCCGCCCACATGGCCCACGAAGTCGCGCCGCGCGTCGCAGTGCGCCACGGCCAGCCGCGCCACCAGGCGGATCATCTGGTCGCCGCGCCAGTAGCCGTAGTGGTCGTTGAAGGGCTTGAAGTGGTTGAGGTCGGCGTAGCAGGCCACGAAGCCGGCGCCGCTGTCCAGCAGGCGCTGCATGTGCAGGCTGATGGGGATGTTGCCGGGCAGGAAGGTCAGCGGGTTGGCGTGGCGCGCGGCCTCGATGCGGGCCTCGGTCACGCGGCGCACCAGCTGCTCGCCCGTGCCCAGGCCCACATAGCGGCCGTTGTCGGTGACGATGAAGCCGTCGCTCAGGTAGCGCTGGTCCTGCGAGGTCAGGATGCCGACGAGCTGGTCCACATCGCAGTCCAGCTCCACGATGCGCGGCTGCACGTTGGCAAAGGCCAGGCAGGGCTTGCGTCCGTGGACTTCACGGAAGTACAGCGTGGCGTAGTGGTTCATGAACTGCTGGCGGTTGATGAGGGCCAGCGGCCGGCCGGCCTCCACGACGGCAATGGCGTGCAGCTGCTGCCCGGCCTGGAACAGCTCGGCCACCTCGTCGTTGCTGGCCGCCGGTGCCACGCAGGGCGCCTGCATCACCATCAGGTTGCGCAGCACGCCCGGGCGGGCGCTGTGGCCCTGGTGGGGCAGCACGGCCACGCGCGGGTCCTGCGCCACGCTCAGCGCCTGCGGGCTGATCTGCGGCTGGGCGGCTTCGGCGGGCCGGCCCAGCAGCCATCCCTGGCCGTACGCAATGCCCAGGTCGCGCAGGGTGCGCAGCTCGTCCTCGGTCTCTATGCCTTCGGCGATCAGCGTGGTTCCGAAGACCTCGGCAATGCCCTTGATGGCCTGCAGCAGCTGCAGCGTGGCCGGGCGCTGCTCGATCTGGTGGATGAAGTACTTGTCGATCTTGACGAAGTCCGGCTTGGCCTCGGACCACAGGCGCAGGCTGGAGCGGCCGTCGCCAAAGTCATCCAGCGCCAGGCGCGCGCCCGTGGCGTGCACGGCCTTGACGGCGGCGCAGACGGCGGGCATGTCGGTCACATGGTCGTGCTCGGTGATCTCCACCACCAGGGACCGCGCCTGCACGCCGAAGCCGCGCACCGTGTCCCCGACCATGCCGGGGCCGCAGACACCCACGGCCTGCACCAGCGCCTGGGCGCTGAGGTTGACGAACAGCCGGCCCGGCGCGCCCTGGCGGCCCCAGTCCTGCAGCGCCACGCAGACCGCCAGCAGCTCGAATTCCCGAAGAATGCCCTCGGCCGCAGCGCCCTTGAGCAAGGCGTCGGGCGTGTGCAACGGCATGCCCCGGGGGCCGCGGATCAGCGCCTCATGCGCATAGATGCTGCCGCTGCGCAAGTCGGCCAGCGGCTGGAAGACGCAGTACAGGCCGCCCGCGCGCATGAGCTGTGCCACGGGGCCTGCACCGGACCGCACTGCGGCCGACAGCACGGCCGCCGCAGCGGGCAGGCTGGCGAGCATCTGGGGATCGATCATGGGCTCAACTTTTCAGTTGGATACATTACGTTTCATTGGTGACATACTTGTGACAAGTATGCCGCCTGTCGGCGTGCGTGCTGGCGGCCGATTGACGTGGCTCAAAACGCGGCGGCTGCAAAGCCGGCAAAGTTGCGTGCATGTTCGCCCTGTCTTCCTTGCAAGCTTTCGCCTTCGCGCCGGGTTCCGCCCAGGTGTTGGCCGCGGGTACCTGGCTCAGGCTGCGTAGGCAGTCGCCGGATACGGTGATGTATCTGGAACGCGGTCGCGTGCTCCTGGGCATAGGCCAGGGTGGGCAGATGCGCCACCAGCTGGGTGTGGTGGAGGGGCCGGCCTGGCTGGATGCGGCCTTTGTGCTGCAGCGGCGCGGCAGCAGCCTGGACATGCTGGCCGACAGCGATGTCCGCGTGCAGCAGTTGCCCCAGGCCGACTTCCTGCAGGCCGTCTCGCAACTACCGTCTCCCGCCCAGCAACTGCTGCAGGACATGGCCCAGGCCTACTGCGCCCAGACCGAGCTGGCCGTGAGCCGCCTGTCCAAGGATGCCGAGGCACGCTGCGCACAGTGGTTGCTGCGCCATGCCATGCCGCACGAGGCGGGCGGCCTGCGCGTGACGCTGCACCTGCGCAAGCGGCTGATCGCCGCCCAGCTCGGCATTGCGCCCGAAACCTTCTCGCGCGTGCTGCGCCAGTTGCGTGAACATGGACTCATCGCGGGCCGGGGCAATGTCATCGATCTGCCCAAGCCTGCGGCGCTCGAGGTGCTGGCGGTAGGCTGATTCCCACGCCGCTGACGGGTGCCGGCCTGCAAGCGCCGGGACTTGCGGGGCGGGGTATCCACTGGTTCGCGGGTTCCACCCAGTGGGACGGCTTTCGGGTCTGCATATATTGAGGGCGTCATGTCACTGGACGCCCGTCGATCCCCCTTTTTCCAGGCGCTGCTGGCATCCCAGGATGCTCCGCAGGTGCCGGACTCGCCCTCGTGGCCGCGCGCGTCCACAGGCTGGGGCGCCATGCGCTGCACGGTGCTGGCGCTGGCCGCGGCGGCCGTGCTTGTGGTGGGCCTGGGCAGTGCCTGGTGGGTATCGCACAGCATGCGCCAGCAGACGCTGGAGCGCGCCATGGCCCGGCAGGCCGACGAGGTCGATACCGTGGCGCGCATGCTGGCCTCGCGGCTGGAGCAGCAGCAGCGCCTGCTGTGGGTGCTGGCCCAGGGCATGGCCGACCAGGGCGGCGACCCCAGCCGCCTGATGGGCGAGATGCTGCGCGGAGACGCATCCGTGCGGCTGTTCGACACATTGCAGCTGGCCGATGCGCGTGGGCAACTGCAATTGAGCCTGCGCGGCGGCCGCTCTGAGCCCCTGGTCGATCTGGACGAAGGCGTGCGCGACGTGATGCGGCGCAGCCTGGCCGATGGCAAGCCCGTGGTCTCCACCATGGTCCGCAAGGGGGCCGATCCCGCAATGATGGAGTTGCTGTACGCCGTGCCGCTGCGCGCCGGCAACGGCACGGTCAGCGGCGTGCTTTCGGCGGGCGTGCGCATGTCCGGCCAGGCGCTGCTGCCGCCCGGCATCGACCCTTCGCGCTCCGCAGGGCGGCTGCTGGTCATGCAGCGCGACGGGCAGATCCTGGCCCACTCCGATCCGTCGCGCTGGACGGCGCGCGCCGAGGCCGAGCCCGGCCTGGGCGCGGACTGGTTGCAGGACCCTTCCGCCGGCGGCCTGCAGGTGGGCCCCGATACCCAGCGCCGCGCCGGCTACCTGGTGACGACGGCCGGCATGCCGCTGCCGCAGTGGCTGGTGGTCAGGATCACCCCCGAGGAAGCCATTGCGCCCAGCCTGGCGCCGCGCGTGCTCTGGTGGCTGCTGGCAGCCGTCGCGGGGGTCACCGCGCTGCTGGTGCTGCTGCTGATCCTGGTCACCGAACCCATGGCCGCCTTGCATCGCAGTGCACGCCAATGGCTGGCGAGCCAGGGGCAGCTGATGGCCGAAGAGCCCGATCCCGCGCCGGAGCCGGCGCCAGGCCATGCCGAGGAAGGCGGCTGGCGCATGCCCTGGACCCATGCCTGGGGAGAGGCTTCCACGCTGTGGCAGGCCCTGCACCGCCTGGGCCAGATGGGCCAGGACCAGGCCCACGAGGTCGGCCGGCTGCAACTGCAGCTGCAAACGCTGATGGACTACGCGCCCGTGGGCCTGGTGGTCACGCATGCGGCGCATCTGGAGCTGGTGGGCCTGCAGGCCGCGCGCATGCTGGGATATCCGCCGCGCGAACTGCAGGGGCAGGCGATACGCCAGCTGTGCGCCTCCGACGCTGCGCACGCCCAGTTGCTGGAGCGTGTGCGCAAGGACCTGGACATGTACGGCCAGTTCGACAGCGAGCAGTGCTTTGTCCGCAAGGACGGCCGCCCCATCTGGGTGCGCCTGCACGGCCAGAGCCTGCAGCGCCTGCAGCGCGGCCTGGAGCCACGCGCCGTGGTGCCGGCCGATCCCACCCTGGTCTGGGTGGTCGAGGACGTGACCATGCAGCGCCTGGTGCGCGAGCAGCCGGGCTGGAAGGCCATGCACGATCCGCTGACCCTGCTGCCCAACCGCGAGGCCTTTGCCATGCGCCTGCATGAATGGCTGCAGGAATGCAGCGCCGCCCAGCGCCTGCCCGCCGAGGCGCTGCAGGAAGAGGCCTCCTCCTCGCAAGCCGACGCCGAGGTTGCTGCCGTGGCCACGGCCGCGGTCGAAGTCGCCATTTCTCCCATGCCGCACCATGGCGTGATCCTGTTCCTGGACCTGGACCACTTCGCCCACGTCAACCAGCAGGGAGGCCATGCGGCCGGCGACGAGGTGCTGTGCCACATGGCCCGGCTGATCGACAGCGTGGTGCGGCCCTTGGGCTGGGTGGCGCGCCTGGGCGGCGACGAGTTCGCCGTGCTGCTGGCCGGCGTCCCGGCCGAGCAGGGCATGCTGCTGGCGCAGAGCCTGTGCATGGCCGTGCAGGACTGGGAAGGCGCGCACGAGGGCCAGCGCTACCTGATGGGCGCCAGCGTCGGCATGGTGGTGCTCGATGCCCGCCAGCACACGGTCAGCAGCGCGCTGCGCTCGGCCGACATGGCCTGCTATGCGGCCAAGCGCAAGGGCCGCAACCGCGTCGAGGTGCTGGAGGCCGCATGAGCGCCGGGGCCGCGCCTCATTCGAAGGATTCGCTGAAGCGCCGCAGTCCCTCGGGATCGATCAGGGTCAATGCCCCATAGGAGACGCGGACCGCTCCGATGTCCTCCAGCTCTCCCAGGGTGCGATTGACGATCTGGCGCGACACGCCGGCCAGGCTGGCCAACTCCTCCTGCGACATGCCCAGGTGCCGGTTGCCGGTGTCCGGATACAGCCTCGAATCGGTCAGCTCCGAGATGCAGTGCGCCACATGGCGGCTGGAATGGTGCAGCCGCGCATGCTCGCAGCGGCCGATGAACTGGCCCAGGCGCGCATTGAGCTGGTCCAGCAGGAAGCGGTTGAAGCCGAGGCTGCGCTCCAGCAGCCAGTGAAAGGTGCTGGCCGGCATCAGTGCCACCAGCGTATCCTCGATCGCCGTCGCGTCGAACGGCCAGCATTCGTGCTTGAGCAGTGTGCCCTCGCCGAACCAGCAACCCGGGGTAAAGGTGGCCAGCGTGGTGCTGCGCCCGGTAGGCGACAGCGCATGGATCTTGACCGCTCCCTGGACGATGCCGGCCCAGTGGCCGGCCCGGTGCGTCTTGTGGCAAAGCGGGGCGCCGGCCGGTATGTGCCGCAACAGCACCTCCCGCCGCAACCTGAGCAGGTGGGCCCTGCTCAGGTGGGGCGCAAAGGGCGCGGACTTGAGGACGGCGTTGATCGTGGGCGGCTGCATGGTGCTTGATGCAAATCTTCAATGAAAGTCTGCTGCTTCATTGCATGGATTGGCACGCTGCAAACCCTGATCACCGGCCCCCGGACCCCTGCGGGACTTCGCGCAGGGTGCAGCTCAATCGTTGCGCGAGACCGGCGCAGGCCCGGCCTTGGTGCCCGCCGGGCCGGCACTGAAATCGGTCAGGAAGGCCGCCTCCTGGCTCTGGCCCGTTCCGGCCTGGCTCCAGTCGCACACTCCTGCCGCAAATACTGCGGCAAGGCGCTTTTGCTGGGCCGGGCTGAAGGTGATGCCGGCGTACTCCGGGCTGGTGAACGAAAGGGGCTTGAGCTGGCACTGGTAGATGTCCTCCGCGAGCGGACCTCCGGCCACCTGGCGTGGCGACAGGGTCGGCTTGAGGGGACAGGCTGGGTCGTCCAGGGCCAGGACTTTGTCGAGATCCGAAGGGGCGGCTCCCGTTGCGGCGATGCATCCATCCCTGACATCCGAAGGCCTGTTGCGCACCACTTTCTGTGCCAGCGCCGCGCCGGTGGTGTCGCGCTCCACGGCGGTCAGCCAGCGGTCCATCATGACAAAGGCCTCGCGTCGCATGGCAGGGGCGATCAGCAGCGGGACCATGCCCTTGCTGGCGCGGATCACGTGGTTGTCATGGTGGCCGTTGGCGGCATCCAGCCGTGCGCGTTGCTGCAGGCTGCGCCAGGTCATGTGGATGTCGCTGCCGCCCTCGGGCCGCAGGTCGATGATGGCCACCTGGGACAGGTTCCTGCCGTTGCTGGTGAGGCCACTGCTGTAGAGCCTGGGCAGCAGGCTGGCCACGGCCCGCTCGCGGGCTGCCGGCCTGGACGCAGTGCCGCCGGTCCAGTCCATGTCGTTGGTGTAGCTGCCGATGCCTTCGTTGAGCTGCACGAAAGCCTCCGCGTCGATGGCGCCCGACTGCAGTGCCTTGAGTCCGTACTGCAGGCCCGTGTTGTCATACGGCAGCTGCGGCTTGGTGTGGCCGTCGGTGTCCTTGAACGTCCCGAACACCGGGACCAGCATGTCGTGGATCGAGCAGCGCACGCCCTGGCCGCGTGTGCGCGGGTCGTAGACGATGGAGGCGGGAAAGCCCACGCCGCAGTTGTCGGGCAGCCGGGGGTTCTGGGGGGCGATGAAGCTCCCTACCCATTTGTCGCAGTAGCTGGCCGGATGGCCATTGATGGCGGCCTTCGCGGTGTCGCTCAGTGCCTGTCCTGCGGCCGTCCTGTAGTAGTTGGACAGCAGGCCGCAGTCGCGTGTTTCCATCCAGGTGGACACCGCATCGGGATAGCTCAGCCCCGTCTGTATGCCCTGCAGCAGACCCGGCATGGCGGAGGCGATCACTGTCTGCATCATGGAGCCACCCGAGTCGCCGTCGCCCATGGTGTAGCGCACTTCGCCGTAGTTCTCGATCAGGTGCTCCTTGATGCGCATCATGTTCTCGGCGGCCAGCAACTCGTTGTTGTTGTGCAGGTGGTTGGTCAGCATGGCTTTCACGACCATGTGGCCTGCCGCGAGCGCGTTGGGGTCGAACGGCAGGCTGCCGCTGAACTGGTCGAGGAGGTTGACCGCCGGCTCCTGGAAGCGATTGCCGGAAGCGGCTGCGCCGAATCGCCACAGCACCTTGCCGTTCCATCCCTTTTGCGGCTCCCAGGGCGTCCAGGCAAGCGCGGGGTCATGGTAGGCCAGGATCTGGTAGGTGCCGCGGCCCATGACGCCAGTTTCCATGCGCAGCAGGTGCTTGACCGTATCTCCGCGGTCGTTGGTGAAGTCGGCGATCTCGCTGTCGGCCGGGCGCTGCGATGGGTCGTAGGCCACATGACAGGGCGTGGCGCCTGCCGGACCCATCGTGCAGGCGCTGCCTTGCCTGGCCTTGGGCATGTAGTAGTAGGTGTACTGGGTCCTGGTATTGCACTGGACATCCACCGGATCGGTATCGAGACCGCTGACGCGCGTGGTCACGGTCGCCGAAAGTGCCGTGCCGGGCACCGAAACGGTGGCTTGCGCGCCATTGCGCGTGGCGCAGATCCACGGCGCGGTCTGCGGCCCGGCGAAGATGGGATCGCCCCGGCCATGGTTGGTGATGTCCAGCCGTGCCCTCGCGCTGCCGGCCGCCGTGGCGGTGAGGGTGTTGGCGCCCACCCTCAATCCCTCGACCCGGCCCAGAATCCGGCCATTGGCGCGCTGGGCGAACCGGGCGGTGACATCCGTGCCATTGAGCGCCACCTTCAGCGCACCGGGCGGGCTGCCCTTGGGCAGCACAATTTCAATATAGGCATTGCCGTCGCTGATCATGTCGGCCCGGTTGGACAGGCTGCGTATCTCGATGACACCCAGGCCTGAATCACCGCTGCCGCCGCAGGCGGTCAGCACACTGGCGAGCGTGGCTGCGGCCACCATGCCCGAAAAAGGGGTTGGCTGTTTCATCGTCTTGTCTCCTGCAATCCACTTCCTTTTGAAGCGATTTCATTGAATCACGCTAACAGTCTGCAAGTCTGTATAGGTTTGGACAATGGTTTGCCGGCGACTGGCTCGCATATTGCATGTGCTGCGTGCACAAGTGTTTAACCGCCCCTGCCCAGGGCATTCTTGGTGCTTGTATCTAGCTGGCGGGGGTCATGGCTGGGTTACGCTGCGGGCTCCCCATGACCTGCGGCGCGTCCCCGGCGCGACCGCTCTTTTTTTCGCTGATTGCTTCGCTACATGCGCGACCAGGCCCTGTTCGACAAGATTGATCTGCACCTGATACGGGTGCTGCACACGGTGCTGACCGAGCGCAGCGTCTCGCGTGCCGCATTGCGCCTGGGCATGCACCAGCCGGCGGTGTCCGCCGCGCTCAAGCGCCTGCGCGACCTGGCCGGCGATTCGCTGCTGGTGCGCTCGGGCGCGCACATGCAGCCCACCGAGGCCGGGCTGCGCATGGTGCAGCCGGCGGCCGACATCCTGCGTGCAGCCGAGGGTCTGTTCAGCGATGCGCGCCATTTCGATCCCCGCACCTCCACGCGCACCTTCCGCATCGCCGCCAGCGACTACCTGGACCCGCTGTTCCTGCCGCGCCTGGTGGCCCATCTCAAGACCGAGGCGCCCGGCTGCCCCGTGGACATCCTGGCCCTCAACGGCGACGCGCACTACGAGGTGCAACTGGCCCAGGGCGATGTGGACGTGGTGATCGGCAATTGGCCCGAGCCGCCGCAGGGCCTGCACATGGCCAGCCTGTTCGAGGACGAGGTGGTCTGCCTGGTCAGCCCCCAGCATCCGGCCGTGCGACGCGGCTGGGACGTGGCCCAGTGGCTGGAGGCCGAGCACATCGCGCCCACGCCCACCTACCCGGGCGCGCGCGGCGTGATCGACGACCAGCTCTCCCGCATGGGCCTGCAGCGCCAGGTGGCGGCGCGCTGCGCGCATTTCAGCCTGATTCCTGACATCGTGGCCACCAGCTTGCTGGTGCTGACCACGGGGCGGCTGTTCTGCGAGCGCTTCAGCCAGCGCCTGCCCCTGGTGATCCTGCCCTGCCCGGTGGAGTTTGCGCCGCTGGTGTACTACCAGCTGTGGCATGCCCGCACGCACATGGGCGCGTCCACACGCTGGCTGCGCGACGCCGTGCGGCAGGTGGCGCTGATGTCCCGTGCCCGCTAGGCGACGGCGATAGGAACCGCCTTTTGGGTGAACAAAGTGATGGCCGATATGAGGGCCGCCGAGGCGGTTTCAAGGACTTGTGTTCCAGTTTGTTGCAGAAATTGAAAGACAATCCCAGCCATGAATCCCCCCGATACAGTCCCCCTGCCAGCAGCAGCGCCGCCCCGGCTGCAGCTGACAGGCATCACCAAGCGCTATCCGGCGGTGGTGGCCAACAACGGCATCTCGCTGACCGTGGGCGCCGGCGAAGTGCATGCCATCCTGGGCGAGAACGGCGCCGGCAAGTCCACGCTGATGAAGATCATCTACGGCGCCGTCAAGCCCGACGAGGGCCGCATCGAGGTCGATGGCAAGCCGGTCCACATCCGCAACCCGCAGGAGGCGCGCCAGCTGGGCATCGCCATGGTGTTCCAGCATTTCAGCCTGTTCGACACGCTGTCCGTGGCCGAGAACGTCTGGCTGGGCCTGGACAAGAGCCTGCCGCTGGCCGAGGTGGTGCAGCGCATCGAGTCCACGGCGCATGACTACGGGCTGGAGGTCGATCCCCACCGCCCCGTGCACACGCTGAGCGTGGGCGAGATGCAGCGCGTGGAAATCATCCGCGCCCTGCTCACGCACCCGCGCGTGCTCATTCTTGACGAGCCCACCTCGGTGCTCACGCCGCAGGCGGTGGAAAAGCTCTTCGTGGTGCTGCGCCGCCTGGCGTCCGAGGGCTGCTCCATCCTCTACATCAGCCACAAGCTGCACGAGATCCGTTCGCTGTGCACGGCCTGTACCGTGCTGCGCGGCGGGCGGGTGACCGGCGTGTGCAACCCGGCCGTGGAGAGCAATGCCTCGCTGTCGCGGCTGATGATCGGCTCGGAGCCGCCCGAGCTCACGCACCGCGAATCCCAGGTCGGCGCCAGCGTGCTGCGCGTGCAAGGCCTGGCGCTGCCGCGCTCGGAGCCCTTCGGCGTGGACCTGCATGGCATCCAGCTCGATGTGCGCGCGGGCGAAGTCGTGGGCATCGCCGGTGTCTCGGGCAACGGACAGAAGGAATTGCTGTATGCGCTGTCCGGCGAGGACACGCGCGCAGCGCCCGACATGGTGCAGATTGCCGGCCGGGAGGCGGGGCGCCTGGGCCCGGGCCGGCGCCGTGCGCTGGGCCTGCACTTCGTGCCGGAGGAACGCCTTGGCCGCGGCGCCGTGCCCAGCATGGGCCTGGCGCACAACCTGCTGCTCACGCGCAAGACCGCGCTGGGCAAAGGCGGCTGGATCCGCATGGGCCAGTTGCAGGAGCAGGCGCGCGCCATCATTGCGCGCTTCAACGTCAAGGCCGGCGGCCCCAACGCGGCGGCGCAGTCGCTGTCGGGCGGCAACCTGCAGAAATTCATCGTGGGCCGCGAGATCGATGCCAGGCCCGCGCTGCTCATCATCTCCCAGCCCACCTGGGGGGTGGACGTGGGGGCGGCCGCGCAGATACGCGGCGCCATCCTGCAATTGCGCGACGAGGGCTGCGCCGTGCTGGTGCTCAGCGAGGAGTTGGACGAATTGTTCGAGATATGTGACCGCCTGCATGTGGTGGCCAAGGGCCGGCTGTCGCCCTCCGTGGCGCGGGCCGATGCCACCGTGCAGCAGATCGGCGAGTGGATGAGCGGCCTGTGGGACGGTGCTGCCGCCCCGAACGCTGCCCCGAGTGCCACCAAGGGAGGCGCCCATGTTCAAGCTTGAGCAACGCCCCCAAGCCTCGAAACTGTGGACCTACGGTTCGCCCGTGCTGGCGCTGGCCATCACGGTGCTGATCGGCGTGTGCCTGTTCGTGATGCTGGGCAAGGACCCGGTGCGCGGCCTGCAGGCCTTCTTCTGGGACCCCGTCAAGTCCACCTATGCGCTGGGCGAGCTGGCCGTCAAGGCCACGCCGCTGCTGCTGATCGCGCTGGGGCTGGCCGTGTGCTTTCGCTCCAATGTGTGGAACATCGGTGCCGAAGGCCAGTTCGTGATCGGCGCCGTGGCCGCGGGCGGCGTGGCGCTGCTGGCGGACAAGACCACGGGGCCCTGGATCGTGCCCGCCATCCTGGTGGCCGGCATGCTGGGCGGCATGGTCTGGGCCGGCATCGTGGCCCTGCTGCGCGACCGCTTCAATGCCAATGAAATCCTGGTCAGCCTGATGCTGGTCTACGTGGCCACCCTGGTGCTGGGCTTTCTGGTCTACGGGCCGTGGAAGGACCCCATGGGCTACAACTTCCCGCAGACCAAGACCTTCGAGCGCGTCACGCAGATCCCCAAGCTGATGCAGGGCATGCGCACCAATATCGGCCTGCTGCTGGCGCTGGCCGCGGCGGCCATGCTGTGGATCTTCCTGTTCCGCACCCGCGCCGGCTTTGCGCTGCAGGTCGGTGGGCTGGCTCCGGCCGCCGCACGCTACGCGGGCTTTTCCTCGCGCCGTGCGCTGTGGACGGCGCTGCTGATCTCGGGCGCCGCCGCCGGCCTGGCCGGTGCGCTGGAAGTGGCCGGCCCGCTGGGCCAGCTCACGCCCTATGTCCCGGCCGGCTACGGCTTCGCCGCCATCATCGTGGCCTTCGTCGGCCGCCTGCATCCCGTGGGCATGATCTTTTCCGCGATTCTCATGAGCATGTTCTATATCGGGGGCGAACTCGCCCAGTCGCGCCTGGGCCTGCCCAAGGCGCTGACCGGCGTGTTCCAGGGCCTGCTGCTGTTCACGCTGCTGGCCTGCGACACGCTGGTGGCCTACCGCGTGCGCTGGGTGTCCCGCACCCCCGTGGTCCCGCCCGCAGCGGCGCCTGCCGTCAAGGAGGCCCGCTGATGGAATCCTACGCACTGCTGCTGGGCTCCACGCTCAGCGCCGGCACCGTGCTGGCGCTGGCCGCGCTGGGCCTGCTGATCAATGAAAAGGCCGGCATCGTCAACCTGGGTGCCGAGGGCATGATGCTGTGCGCCGCCATCGCGGGCTTTGCCGCCGTGGTCCACACGGGCAGCACCACCGTGGGCTTTCTGGCCGGCATGGGTGCGGGCGCGCTGCTGGCCGCCATCTTCGGCGTGCTGGTGATCTGGCTGAACACCAACCAGTACGCGACGGGGCTGGCCCTGTCGCTGTTCGGCACGGGCTTCTCGGCCTTCCTGGGCCTGGGCTATGTGCAGGCACGCCTGCCCGAGCTGCCCAAGTTCGCCGTGCCCTGGCTGTCCGACCTGCCCGTGGTGGGCACGGCGCTGTTCCGCCTGCATCCGCTGGTCTATGGCGCGGTGGCCATTGCGGCGGCCCTGGTCTGGTTCCTCTACCGCACGCGGGCCGGCCTGGTGCTGCGCGCCGTGGGCGAGTCGCCCCAGTCGGCCCATGCGCTGGGCTATCCGGTGCGCCGCATCCGCCTGGCGGCCGTGGTCTTCGGCGGCGCCATGTGCGGTCTGGCCGGTGCCTACATCTCCACCGTCTACACGCCGCTGTGGGTGGAGGGCATGGTGTCGGGCCGGGGCTGGATCGCGCTGGCGCTGACCACCTTCGCCACCTGGCGCCCTGCGCGCGTGCTGCTGGGCGCCTACCTGTTCGGCGGCGTGACCATGCTGCAGTTCCATTTGCAGGCCACGGGCGTGCAGGTGGCCAGCCAGCTGCTGTCCATGCTGCCGTACCTGGCGACCATCGTCGTGCTGGTGCTGATCTCGCGCAATCCGACCTGGATCCGCGCCAACATGCCGGCCTCGCTGGGCAAGCCCTTCTACCCGGGCTCCTGACGCTTTCATTTTTTCTCTCTCCCTCCAGAACCACAAAAGGACAAACGCATGCCCGCTTTGCGCGAACGCACCCTGAAACCTGGCCTCAAAAGCACGCTTGTGAAGATGATCGGCCTGTCGGCCATCTCGGTGGCGGCCCTGACCGCCTGCGGCAAGAAGGAAGAGGCCGCAGCGCCGGCTCCCGCTGCCGCGCCCGCAGCGCAGGCGCCGGCCGAGAAGCTCAAGATCGGCTTCATGTACGTCAGCCCCATCGGCGACGGCGGCTGGACCTTCCAGCACGAGCTGGGCCGCAAGGCCATCCAGGAGAAGTTCGGCGACAAGGTGGAAACCTCCTTTGTCGAAAGCGTGCCCGAGAGCGCCGATGCCGAGCGCGTGATGCGCGACATGGCCGGCCAGGGCAACAAGCTGATCTTCGCGACCAGCTTCGGCTACCAGGAGTTCGTGCAGAAGGTCGCGGCCGACCTCAAGGACGTGAAGTTCGAGCACGCCACCGGCTACAAGAACGCCGACAACGTGGCCACCTACGACACCAAGACCTTCGAGGGCGCCTACCTGGCCGGCATCGTGGCCGGCGGCATGACCAAGACCAAGACCATCGGCGTCGTGGCCTCGGTGCCTATCCCGGAAGTGGTGCGCAACATCAACAGCTTCGTGCTGGGTGCGCAAAGCGTCGATCCCTCGATCAAGGCCAAGGTGGTCTGGGTGAACGAGTGGTTCGCCCCGCCCAAGGAGTCCGAGGCCGCCACCTCGCTCATCAACGGCGGCGTGGACGTGCTCTACCAGAACACCAACTCCCCGGCCGTGCTCAAGACGGCCGAGGAACGCGGCGCGCGCGCCTTCGGCAAGGACGGCGACATGAGCGCCTTCGCGCCCAAGGCCCACCTGGGCTCGGCCGTGATCGACTGGACGCCTTACTACAGCAAGGTCACCCAGGACACGCTGGACGGCAAGTGGCAGGGCGGCTCGTTCTGGTGGGGCGTGAAGGAAGGCGCCATCGACCTCGTGAAGATCGCCGACGACGTGCCCCAGGACATCAAGGACAAGGTCGCCAAGGCACGCGACGGCTTGAAGGACGGCAGCTTCGCCGTCTGGACCGGCCCCATCAAGGACAACGCGGGCAAGGAAGTGCTGACGGCAGGCCAGGTCGGCGACCTGGGCTTCATGACCAGCATCAACTTCTTCGTCAACGGCGTCGAAGGCAAGGTGCCGGGCGCCAAGTGATCCGGCGGCAGTCCATGCAACAAGGGCCCTTCGGGGCCCTTTTTTCTGCCGCGATCCGCCAGACGGGTCCGCCCTATGCACCACGATTGTGCAAAGCCCCCAAAATGTGGTTTTCCCGCATGCCTGGTGGCTCTGGCGCAGCCGGCTGGCGCCATTCTTGCTTTATTCTCGGGACCCATCGCGGCGGGTCTGCGCCCCTGCGGACACCGCCTTCTTCCTGCCTGCCGCAGGACCACTTGAGGAAACTTCGATGACTGATCTCCACAAACGCTCCCTGATCAAGGTGGCAGCGCTGTCGGCCGTGGCCGCCGCCGCGCTGGCCGGCTGTGGCAAGAAGGAGGAGGCCGCGCCTGCGCCCGCTCCCGTTGCCGAGGCCCCTGCTGCCGCTGCAACCGAGCCTTTGAAGATCGCCTTTGCCTACGTGGGCCCCGTCGGTGACGGCGGCTACACCTTTGCCCACGACCAGGGCCGCCTGGCGCTGGAGAAGGAATTCGGCGACAAGATCAAGACCTCCTACGTCGAGAGCGTGCCCGAGGGTGCCGACGCCGAGCGCGTGCTGCGCGACATGGCCGCCAACGGCAACAAGCTGGTCTTCGGCACCACCTTCGGCTACATGGAGCCCATCCAGAAGATCGCTCCCGACTTCCCCGATGTGAAGTTCGAGCACGCCACCGGCTACAAGACCGCCGCCAACGTCAGCACCTACGACAGCCGCACCTACGAAGGCGCTTATCTGGCCGGCATCATCGCGGGCTCCATGACCAAGTCCAACGTGCTGGGCGTGGTCGGCTCCGTGCCGATTCCCGAAGTGCTGCGCAACATCAACAGCTTCACGCTGGGCGCGCAGTCCATGAACCCCAAGATCAAGACCAAGGTGGTCTGGGTCAACGAGTGGTTCGCCCCCCCGAAGGAAACCGAGGCTGCGACTTCGCTGATCAACGGCGGCGCCGACATCCTGTTCCAGAACACCGACTCCGCCGCCGTGCTCAAGACGGCCGAGGAAAAGGGCAAGCGCGCCTTCGGCTGGGACTCCGACATGACGGCCTACGGCCCCAAGGCCCACCTGGGCTCGGCCATCATCAACTGGACTCCCTACTACACCAAGACCGTGCGCGAGATGCTGGACGGCAAGTGGAGCAGCCAGCAGACCTGGTGGGGCGTGAAGGAAGGCGCGATCGACATCGTCTCGCTGGCCGACGACGTGCCCGCCGAGGCCAAGGCCCGGATCGAAGAGGTCAAGAAGGGTCTGAAGGACGGCACCTTCCACATCTGGAAGGGCCCGATCACAGGCCAGGACGGCAAGGAACTGCTGGCCGCCGACGCCGTGGCCGAAGACAAGTTCCTCACGGGCATCAACTTCTACGTCAAGGGTGTGGAAGGCAAGGTGCCGGGCCAGGACAGCAAGTAAGACAGACGCCAGGCCACCCGGCGCAGGCCGGGTTGCCTGTTGCCGCCAGGGCCGCCTTCGGGCGGCCTTGGCGTTCATGCGCAGCACAGGTGTACCTGTACCGTACCTGTGCTGCGCATCGAGCGGGTTTATGCTCGCTCCCAGCCGCGGCCTGCCCGCCGCCGCGGCACAGACAGACAGCAAGAGATTCCCCCCATGATCGAAAACTCCCTCTGGCATCCCGTGGCCCAGGCCCACGAAGTTGTCGATGCGCCGCTGGGCGTGCAACTGCTGGACCAGCCCCTGGTGCTGTGGCGCGATCCGCAAGGCCAGGTCCGCGTCTTCGTGGACCGCTGCCCGCACCGTGGCGCACGCCTGTCCATGGGCCGTGTCGAGAACGGCCACCTTGAATGCCCCTACCACGGCTGGCAGTTCGCCGACAGCGGCCAGTGCGTCAAGGTGCCGGCCCTGCCCAGCTTCACGCCCCCGCCCTCGCAGTGCGTGAAGGCCTTCGAGGCACAGGAAGCCTACGGCCTGGTCTGGGTGCGGCTGGCCACGGGCGAGGAGCTCTCGGCTGTTCCGGCCCTGGCGGCACTGCCAGCGTTTGAAGCCGAGGCGGACGCGCACCTGCGCAAGCTCAACTGCGGCCCCTACGACGTGGCCGCCAGCGCGCCACGCATCATCGAGAACTTCCTGGACATGTCGCACTTCGGCTTTGTCCACGAAGGCTGGCTGGGCAGCCGCGACGCCACGGCCATCGAAGCCTATGCCGTGGAGACCACGGCCACGGGCGTGCTGGCCACGGGCTGCAAGGCCGTGCAGCCGCAGTCCAACCTGCACTCCACCAGCGCGGCCGAGGTCGAGTACACCTACGAAGTCACGGCGCCCTATGCCGCCGTGCTGACCAAGATCCCCGAATCCGGCACCACCCGGGCCGGATGGCGCGAGTCCATCGCCCTGTTCATCTGCCCCGTCACGCCCGAGACCAGCCGCGTCTGGTTCCGGCTGGCCGTGGCAGACTTCGATTCGCCCGACGCCCAGCTGCAGGAATTCCAGCACACCATCTTCTGCCAGGACCAGCCCGTGCTGGAGTCGCAGCAGCCCAAGTGCCTGCCGCTGGACCCGCGCGCCGAAATGCACTCTGCGGCCGACCGCATGTCGTCCGCCTACCGCCGCTACCTCCGGGCCAGCGGCATCACCTTCGGAGTCTGCTGATGCACACCGTACCCGCCGTGGATGCCGCGCATCTGCCCCAATTGCTCCAGGCCATGCCCAAGGCCGAGCTGCACATGCACATCGAAGGCTCGCTGGAGCCCGAGCTGATCTTCGCGCTGGCCCAGCGCAACGGCGTGAAGCTGCCCTATGCCAGCGTGGAAGACCTGCGCCGCGCCTATGCCTTCACCGACCTGCAAAGCTTTCTGGACATCTACTACGCCGGCGCCAGCGTGCTGCTGTACGAGCAGGATTTCTACGACATGGCGCGCGCCTACCTGGCGCGTGCCGCGCAGGACAACGTGGTCCATGCAGAGATCTTCTTCGACCCCCAGACCCACACCCAGCGCGGCGTGGGCATGGAGACCGTGATCAACGGCCTGTACCGCGCCTGCCGCGATGCGGAGATAGAGCAGGGCATCTCGTCGGCGCTGATCCTGAGCTTTCTGCGCCACCTCAGCGAAGAGGACGCCTTCGCCACGCTGGAGGCCGCGCTGCCGCTGCGCGACCGCTTCATCGGCGTGGGGCTGGACAGCAGCGAGGTCGGCAACCCGCCCGAGAAGTTCGCCCGAGTGTTCGCCCGCTGCCGCGAGCTGGGCCTGCACCTGGTCGCGCATGCGGGCGAGGAGGGACCTCCCGCCTATATCTGGGGCGCGCTGGACGTGCTGCATTCAGAGCGCATAGACCACGGCGTGCAGGCCGCGCGCGACGAGGCCCTGATGCAGCGCCTGGTCCGCGACGGCGTGCCGCTGACCGTGTGCCCGCTGTCCAATCTCAAGCTGTGCGTGGTGTCCGACCTGGCCCAGCACAACCTGCCGCAACTGCTGGAGGCAGGGCTCAAGGTCACGGTCAACTCCGATGATCCGGCCTATTTCGGCGGCTATGTGAACGAGAACTACCTGCAGCTGTTCGCCGCCACGGGCATGAACTCGCAGCAGGCCTGGCAGCTGGCGGTCAACAGTTTTGACGCCAGCTTCGTCACGCCCCAGCAGCGCGCCCACTGGATGCGCCAGTTGGAGGCCGTGTTCGCCCGCTACGCCGCCCTGGCCTGAGTCCGTTCAGGCCAGCGCCTGCCTGAGGCGCTCGGCATAGTCCTGCAGCGCCTGCATGCCGGGCTCCTTGCGCGGCCAGCCCAGGCCCACGCCGTCGCCCTCGTGGCGCGGCAGCACATGCAGGTGGAAGTGGAAGACGGTCTGCCCGCCCGCCGCGCCATTGGCCTGGAACAGGCTGATGCCTTCGGGGTCGAACGCTGCCTGCACGGCCCGCGCCACGCGCTGGGCCGTGCGCATCACGGCGCCGGCCTCGTCGGGCGTGAGGTCCAGCAGGGTCACGGCATGGCGCTTGCTGGCCACCAGCACATGGCCGGGATTGACCTGGCCGATGTCCATGAAGGCGATGGTCTGCTCGTCCTCGAACACCTTGGCGGACGGGATCTCGCCCGCCACGAGGCGGCAGAAGATGCACTGGCCCGGGGGCGAGGTATCGACGAACATCGGCATGGTCTTGTACTCCTTGGTGGTTGCTTGGGGGTGGAATTTGCCGACGATCTTAGAGCGTGTTAAGCACTTTTAAGTACCCGCGTTGGTTATGCGCGCTGGTGATCGCAAGGCGCAGTGCGCCGCCAAGGCTGGAGCCTTGGCAAGCGCTGCAACGCCGCGAGCGCCTGCGCGCAGAGCCAACCCTTCGGGAAAGCCGGGAAATGGGCCCGGCCCTTCGTTGCAGCACACTTGCGGTATGGCAACCGCGGCGCGCGCTGCGCCTCGTTCCGGGCCCATTTCCCGACTTTCGCGGGCACTTAAAAGTGCATAACACGCTCTAGTAGACGGTATCTGCCGCCCCTTATGGCGGCCATAAGCGCAGGCCCAGGCAGCCCCCGGGGCCGCTGCCTATAATCGCGCCCCGCACCGGCCGCTGCCCACGGCAGGTGCGTTTTCATTTCCGGGCCATGTAGAGGAACACCATGTACAAAAACCTCGCAGCCGCAGTCGCGGCCGCAAGTCTTGTATCCACGGCCTTGTCCCAAGGCCATCCCGCCCCTTCATCCCCCGCAGGTTCCACGCCCCTCAAGGCGGCCTTCGTCTATCTGACGCCCGTGCTCGACGCCGGCTGGACGCGCCAGCACGACGAGGGCCGGCGCGCATTGCAGGCGGCCCTGGGCCCGCGCGTGCAGACCCGCGCCGTGGACAGCGTGCCCGAGGGCCCCGACGCCGAGCGCGTGCTGCGCGACCTGGCCGCCAGCGGCAACCAGCTGATCTTCACCACCAGCTTCGGCTACACCGAGTCCGTGATGCGCGTGGCGCGCGACTTCCCGCAGGTGAAGTTCGAGTCGGTCACGGGCTTCAAGCGCGCCGACAACGTGGCCACCTCGAACGCGCGCTACTACGAGGGCCGCTATCTGTCGGGCATTGCCGCAGGCCGTGCCAGCAAGACGGGCGTGGCCGGCTTCGTGGTCGGCTTTCCGATTCCCGAGGCGCTGCAGGGCATCAACGCCTTCACGCTGGGCATGCGTTCGGTCAATCCCAAGGCCACGGTCAAGGTGGTCTGGCTGGATACCTGGTTCGACCCGTCGCGCGAGCGCGATGCGGCCATGGCGCTGTTCAACGGCGGCGTGGACGTGGTGTCCTTCCAGGTCGCATCCACCGCCGTGATGCAGGCCGCCCAGGAGCGCGGCCGCATGGCGATTGCCTACCACTCCGACATGCGCAAGGACGGGCCCGACGCCCAGTTGCTGGCCGTCACCCACCAGTGGGGCGACTACTACACGGCGCGCGCCAAAGCGGTGCTGGACGGCAGCTGGAAGAGCCAGGACACCTGGGGCGGCGTGCGCGAGGGCATGATCCGCGTGGAGGGCTTCGGCCCCAGGCTGCCGCCCGCCGTGCGCGAGGAAGTGCTGCAGCGCCAAAAGGACATGGCCCAGGGCCGCCTGCAGCCCTTCAAGGCCGGCGACCAGCCGGTGCGCGACAACCAGGGCCAGGTACGCATTCCTGCCGGCAAGCAGCTGGATGATGCGCAGATCCTGCAGATGAACTGGCTGGTGGAAGGCGTGCAGGCCACCCTGCCCAAGTGATGCGGCCTGCGGGGCGTCCGATCCTGGCGTAAACCCTAGGATGGTGCCTGCCGATGGCGCCTATAGCGCTGCGGATATGGCATCTGCCTGTCCGCCCGCTAAGCTTGGCGGCATGCAAATCTACCGTTCCTCATTGCTGCGTTTTGCCGACGATGGCCAGGCGCTCTACGACGAAGACGGCCTGCTGGCCGTCGCCCCGGACGACAAGGGGCAGCAGCGCGTGGTCGCCGCCGGCAGCTGGCAGGCGCTGCAGGCGCAGTTCACCGGCCAGCCGGGCGCCGAAGTCACCCATCTGCCGGGCCGCATGCTGGCACCGGGCTTCATCGACCTGCACATCCACTATCCGCAGACCGATGTGATCGGCGCGCCCGCCGCTGGCCTGCTGCCCTGGCTGGAGAAATACACCTTTCCGCACGAGTCGGCCTTTTGCGAACGCGCCCATGCCGACAGCGTGGCCGAGTTCTTCCTGGACGAGCTGCAGCGCAACGGCGTGACCACGGCGCTGGCCTTTGCCACCTCGCACCCCGGGTCGGTCGATGCGCTCATGGGCGCGTCGCAGGCGCGCGGCATGCGCATGATCACGGGCAAGGTGCTGCAGGACCGCCACAGCCCCGACGGCGTGCGCGACCAGACCGAGCAAAGCCTGATCGACACCGAAACCCTGATCCAGCGCTGGCATGGCGTGGACCGCCTGGGCTACGCGATCACGCCGCGCTTTGCGCCCACCAGCACGCACGAGCAGCTGCGCGGCGCGGGCGAGCTGGCCGCCCGCTACGCCGATGTCTGGATCCAGTCCCATGTGGCCGAGAACCTGGACGAGGTGCGCTGGGTGGCCGAACTCTTTCCGAAGGCCCGCAGCTATCTGTCGGTCTACGACGACTTCGGCCTGATGCGCGAGCGCGCCGTCTACGCGCACTGCATCCACCTGGACGATGAAGACCGCGCCCTGATGCGTGAACGCAGCACCGCCGCCGCCGTGAGCCCCACCAGCAACCTGTTCCTGGGCAGCGGCTTCTTCGACTTTGCGCGGGCCGACGCCGCGCAGTTCCTCTACGGCCTGGCCAGCGACGTGGGCGGCGGCATGAGCTTCAGCCCCTTCCGCACCATGCAGGCCGCCTACGTGGCGGGCCGCGAGGGCCAGACCAAGCAGGGCCTGAGCCTGTCGCCCGGCAACCTGTGGTGGCAGCACACGGCGGGCGCGGCGCGCGCATTGGGGCTGGCCGGCCAGGTGGGTAATCTGCAGCCGGGCTGCGAGGCCGACTTCGTGGTCATCAACCCGGCCTGCACGCCGCTGCTCGAGCGCAAGACCCGCCAGGCCGAGAGCCTGGACGAGCTGCTGTTCGCCATGATCATCCTGGGCGATGACCGCCTGATCGAGCGCACCGTCGTTTCTCAAGCAAAATAGCGCCTTTGCGCCAGTGCCCGGCCGGGTGCTGGCGCCTGACAAGTGCAGCTAGGGAACGAGGAATTGCCATGAGCATCAAGAGCGACAAGTGGATCCGTCGCATGGCCGAGGATCACGGCATGATCGAGCCTTTCGAGCCGGCCCAGGTTCGCAACGTCGATGGCCGCAAGATCATCAGCTACGGCACCAGCAGCTATGGCTACGACATCCGCTGCGCCCCCGAATTCAAGGTGTTCACCAACATCCACAGCACCGTGGTGGACCCCAAGAACTTCGATGAGAAAAGCTTCGTCGACTTCGAGGGCGACAGCTGCATCATCCCGCCCAACAGCTTCGCGCTGGCGCGCACGGTCGAGTACTTCCGCATCCCGCGCAACGTGCTGACCATCTGCCTGGGCAAGAGCACCTACGCGCGCTGCGGCATCATCGTCAACGTCACGCCGTTCGAGCCCGAATGGGAAGGCTATGTGACGCTGGAGTTCTCCAACACCACGCCGCTGCCCGCCCGCATCTACGCCGGCGAGGGCTGCGCCCAGGTGCTGTTCTTCGAGAGCGATCCCGACGATGTCTGCGAGGTCAGCTACCGCGACCGTGGCGGCAAGTACCAGGGCCAGGTGGGCGTGACGCTTCCCAAGGCCTGACGGCTTTGGCCCGGCAGACAAGGCCCGCAGCGAAAGCTGCGGGCCTTTTTCATCGCCGGGCCGCCCCAAGATGAAAAGCAACCCCCTCGGGGGGCAGCGGACCTTGCGCAGCAAGGGGAGCGTGGGGGCCATTTCTCATCGCCGGGCCGCCCCAAGATGAAAAGCGGCCCCCTTGGGGGGCAGCGGACCGTGCGCAGCAAGGGGAGCGTGGGGGTCATTCTTCATTCCACCAGCGCCCGGGCGGCGTCGATGCGCGAATGCGCGCCGCAGCTCTCGCGCCGTGCGGCGGCAGCCGTGGCCATGAGCCAGCAGACATCGAGCTGGTTGCGCAGCGCATGGCCTGCGGCAGGTGCCAGCCTTTCCCGCCATGCCGCAATGCGCTGCACGGCCTGCGCCAGGCCCTGGTCGCTGCGCTGTATGCCCACGCAGTCCTGCATGAGCTGGCGCAATTCCTGCGCGACGGCTGCCGTGTCCTGCTCCTGTGCGCCGGCCTGCAGGGTTTCGGTCGGCCGGGCCGGCGCCGGGGCGGCTGCTGGCTGCTGCGCGATGGCCCGGGCGGCCGCGCGGCCCATCACCACGCATTCGAGCAGCGAATTGCTGGCCAGCCGGTTGGCGCCGTGCAGTCCGGTGCGCGCCACCTCGCCGATGGCGCGCAGGCCATCGACATCCGTGCGCCCGTCGATATCGGCCAGCACGCCGCCGCAGGCGTAGTGGGCGCAGGGGGCCACGGGAATCGGCTGCGTCGCAATGTCGATGCCATGGCTGGCGCACAGGGCCATCACGCCCGGGAAATGCGACTGCAGCCAGGCGCGGGGCCTGTGGCTGATGTCCAGGTGCACGAAGGCCAGGCCATGGCGGTCCATCTCGTGCCGGATGGCCCGGGCCACGATGTCGCGCGGCGCCAGTTCGGCCCGCTCGTCATGGGCAGGCATGAAGCGCGTGCCGTCCGGCAGGCGCAGCAGGGCGCCTTCGCCACGCAATGCCTCGGAGACCAGGCCGGCCGCGCGGCCGCCCACCTGCAGGGCCGTGGGATGGAACTGCATGAACTCCAGGTCGCCCACGCGGCAGCCCGCGCGCCAGGCCATGGCCACGCCATCGCCCGTGGCGGTGGCCGGGTTGGTGGTGGCTGGATAGACCTGCCCCAGCCCGCCCGTGGCCAGCACGGTATGCGCGGCATGCCAGCGCTGCTGGCGGCCATCGGGCAGGCGCACCAGCGCGCCTGTGCAGTGCGCAGGCTGTCCTTCGGTCAGCAGGTCCAGCGCGCTGGTGTGTTCATGCAGATCGATGTTCGCGCGCTCCCGGCAGGCGCGCAGCAGGGCGGCGTGCACGGCCTGGCCGGTGCAGTCGGCGGCATGCACGATGCGGCGGCGGCCGTGGCCGCCCTCGCGCGTGAGGTGCAGGCCACCGCTGTCGTCACGCGTGAAAGGCACGCCGTGGGCCACCAGCCAATCGATGGCGTCGGGCGCCTGCTCGAGGATGGCGCGCACGGCCTGCGCATCGCACTGGCCTGCGCCCGCAACCAGGGTGTCCGCCACGTGTTCGTCGATGCTGTCCTGTGCATCCAGCACGGCGGCAATGCCGCCCTGGGCCCAGGCGCTGGCGCATTCCTCGGCCGCGCCCTTGCTGAGCAGGGCCACGCGCAGATGCGGCGGCAGCGACAGGGCGGCGGCCATGCCGGCCAGGCCGGCGCCGATGATGAGTACCTCCATGGAGGGCTGGGTCATGGCGTGCTCCTCAGGCGGGACCGAAGTGCTGGAAGAGCGCCGCATCGCGCGCAAGGTCGCCGCTGGCGCGCACGGGCTGGCGGTGGCCGGCCGCGAAAGCCAGCATGCGTTCGATGGGCCGGCGCGCGGCCTGGGCGATGGCGGGATCCACCTCGATGGCGCACAGGCCCTGCTCCAGGGCCAGCTCCACGCCCTGCAGGCTGTTCATCGCCATCCACGGGCACATGGCGCAGCTCTTGCAGGTGGCGCCCTGGCCGGCCGTGGGCGCGGGCAGGAAGGTCTTGCCCGGGTAGCGCATGCGCATGTCGTGCAGGATGCCCTGGTCGGTGGCCACGATGAAGGTGTCGGTGGGCAGCCGGCCAGCCGCGTTGATGAGCTGGGTGGTGGAGCCCACCACGTCCGCCTGGGCGGCCACGGCGGCCGGCGACTCGGGGTGCACGAGGATGGCGGCCTGCGGATACTCCAGCGCCATGGCGGCCAGTTCGTCGGCCTTGAACTCGTCATGGACCAGGCAGGAGCCATGCCACAGCAGCATGTCGGCGCCGGTCTGGCGCTGGATGTGGGCGCCCAGGTGGCGGTCGGGCGCCCAGAGGATCTTCTCGCCGCAGGCGTGCAGGTGGGCCACGATGTCCTGTCCCACCGACGATGTGACCACCCAGTCGGCGCGCGCCTTCACCGCCGCGCTGGTATTGGCGTAGACCACGACCGTGCGGTCGGGATGGGCGTCGCAAAAGGCGCTGAACTCGTCTGCCGGGCAGCCCAGGTCCAGCGAGCAGCTGGCGTCGTCGTCGGGCATGAGCACGCGCTTTTCCGGGCTGAGGATCTTGGCGGTCTCTCCCATGAAGCGCACGCCGGCCACGACCAGGGTGCTGGCCTGGTGCTGGGCGCCGAAGCGCGCCATCTCCAGCGAATCGCCCACGCAGCCGCCGGTCTCGCGCGCCAGGTCCTGCAGTTCGCCATCCACGTAGTAGTGGGCCACGAGCACGGCATCGCGCTCGTGCAGCAGGGCGCGTATGCGGCCGGTGGTCCGAAGACGCTGGGCGCGGTCCAGTTCAGGGGGAATGCGGGCCCAGGCCTCGCCGATGCCGCACTGGCCGGCGTGGGAGAAATGGGGCTTGTCGTACTGCACGGATTTGAGCTGCATGGTGGCCGTCCGGGACTGTGGAAAAGGTCTGGTGATGGCTGCGAATAATATGCTCAATTTGAGTATTAGTGTGATGTTTTTTCCCGCACTGGTGTTTTGCGGCAGGCGGCAAGCCGAGGGGGCAGAAAGCGGCGCGGGGCCGTCTCAGCGCTGAAGCTGCACGTTGTTGCGGCCTGCGCCCTTGGCCTCGTACAGCGCTTCGTCGCCACGGCGCAGCATGGCGGCGGCCGTGTCCGTGGTGCCGCGCAGTGTGGCCACGCCCACGCTGGCGGTGACGGGCTCGCCGTGGGCCATGGGCGTGGAGGCCAGCAGTTCGCGCAGTTGCTCTGCAATGGCCACGGCCGCGTCGGCCGTGGTGTCGGGCAGCAGGGCCAGGAATTCCTCGCCCCCCATGCGGGCCAGCACGTCGGACTCGCGCAGCCGCATGCGGAAGGCGCGCGCCAGGGTGCGCAGCACGGCGTCGCCCATGTCATGGCCATGCTGGTCGTTGATGCGCTTGAAGTGGTCCACGTCGATGACGAGCACGCTCAAGGGGCGGCCGCTGCGGCGCGCCAGCGCCATGGCGAAGTCCAGCTGGAAATCGAAGCCCCGGCGGTTGAGCAGGCCCGTGAGCGGATCGCTGCGCGCCTGGTGCTCCAGCTCGGCATTGGCCTGCTGCAGCTGCAGGGTGCGCTCGCGCACCTGGCGCTCCATGGCCTCGTTGGCCGAGCGCAGCTGGGCAATGCTGCCGCGCAGCGCCTGCGAAAGTCGATGCACTTCGCGGCTGCTGTGCAACTGCGGGATGTCGGAGGCCGCACCGCTTCCGTCGATGCCATTGGCGGCACGGGCCAGGCGCTTGAGATCCTGGCTCAGCCTGCGCGCCACCAGCCAGGCGATGACGGCGGCCACCAGCGCCGCCGCCAGGCCGCCGGCCAGCACCTGGTGCATGGCCTGGCGCGCGGGCGCATAGGCGCTGTCGTGCGGCTGGCGGGCCACGATGTGCCAGCCCATGGCCGTCACCCGGTTGTGGGCCTGCAGCGGCACGGTGGCCGTCAGAAAGCTCTGCGGGCTGTCCTGCCAGCGCGCCACCTGCACGGGCAGCAGCGTGGCATCGGACGTATCGGCAGACACGGTATGGGCCACCGGCAGGCGCTGGTCCAGCGCCTGCAGCGGCTCCAGGCTGTCGCCCGGGGCGTGGATGATCTTGCCGTGGCGGTCAAAGATGAAGAGGCCGATCTGGCGATCCCCGCTGTCGGCCTGCTGCAAGGTCTGCATGGTCTCTCGCACCCATTCCCAGCTGCTGTGCATGCACAGCACGCCCTGCGTGAGTCCGCCCACGCGGATGGGCGCTGCAAAGTCCATGAACCGGCGCGGCGCGCCGTCGGCCGGGGGCGCAAGCAGCGCGGCCATGCGCGACGAGGACGCACGCACGTCGCCCACATGCACGCGCTGCAGCCCCGGCTCGAACCAGGGCCGGTCGCTGACATCGTGGCCCACCAGCAACTGGTCGGTGGCGCTGCGCACCGTGCCCTCGGCGTCGGCCACGCCTATCCAGAGGTTGGACGGCGTCAGCGAACGGGCGCGGTTGAGCAGCGCTCCCACGCCCGAGGAATCCAGCCCTTGCACCCACAGCTCCGGCGAAGCGGCCAGCACCTCCACGGTATGGGCACGGCTGAACAGCCCTTCAGACAACTGCCGCGCCGCGTTGGAGGCCATGGCATGCAGCGAGGCGCTGACCTCGCGCTCCATGCGCCAGCGCAGCAGTTCGCCGAAGGCCAGCGACATCAGCACCGTCACGCCCACCAGCAGCGAGCCGAAGACCAGGGCCAGTTGCGTGCGCAGGCCCAGGCGCTGCCAGCGGCCGGGCTCGGTGCTTGGGGGCGGGGCGGGGGAATCCGGGGGGGAAAGCTCGTTCAACGCAGAAATCCGTCGTCAACTGTTCTGAAGCGCAGCCCGGCGCATTGCCAGGCGGGTGGCGGCAAGGTCCCAGCCCCCCCATCCGCAGGATTTGAACAGCACCGGCACCTGCGGGCGCAGCCATTGCTCGCGCACCACCTGCTCCAGCGTGGGCAGGGCGGCCACGTCCATGCCCGCCTGCAGCAGATCACCCGCTTCGTGCAGCGCATCTGCGGTATCGACGACGACGCGGCCCGCCTGCGCAAGGTCCAGGCACAGGCTGGGCGCCAGCTCCACCATCTGCGGCGTGAAGGCGCCCACGGCCGAGACAAAGGCATCGGCGCGCGGGGCTGCATGCAGCACCACGGCGCGGGCCGGCGTGCAGGTCACGATCAGCGGGCAATGGCACGCGGCGGCCTCCAGATCCTGCACGGCACTGGCCTGCAGGCCCATGGCATGCGCCTGGCTGACCAGTGACTGGGCGCTCTCGGCGCTGCGCGATGCCACCTGGACCTCGCGCACGCCCAGGCCTGCTGCAAAGGCTTGCATATGGGCCAGGCCCTGCACGCCGGCACCCACGATCAGCAGCGGGCCCTGCGGATTGGGAGCCAGCCTTTGCGCGGCCAGCAGCGATACGGCGGCCGTGCGCCGCGCCGTGACCGTGGGGCCGTCCAGGATCAGGCGGCGCTCGCCCGTGGCCACATCGAAGACCACCACATCGCCCTGGATGGTGGCGCGCGGCGTGCCGGCATTGCCGGGCGTGAGGCTGATCAGCTTGGTCATGGCCACCTGCCCATCGGTGGCGGGCATGCAAAACAGGCTGCCTCCTGCGGGCAGCGGCATCACGATGCGCGGCGGCACCTGCACTGCCCGGGGCTGCAGCAGTACAGCCGCGATCTCTTCGGCCAGCTCCTTCCAGGGCAGCAGGGCGGCCGTGGCCTGCGCGTCTAGGGCGGCGGAGGAGTGCGTGCTGGAATGGCTCATGGCCGCGACTGTACACAGTAGGCGCGCGCAGGCCAATGCGCGATGTGTCCGGTGGTGCACCCAGGCCCGCGCAGGCCTGCGCAGGCACTACGATGTCGCCTATGTCACAAAAGCCTTCTTATCCGCGCGAGGAGCCCAGCTGGGACGGTTCGGCGCGGCCCGAAGCTCCCCGCAAGGAATCGGCCCCGCGCTACGAGCAGCAGCGGCGCGGGCCCGCGCCCGAACCGTGGCAGCGCGAGGAGCCTCCCAGCGAACAGGCACCTGCGCCCCGCAGGCCCGGCGAGCCTGCACGCGAGCGGCGCAGGCGCGGCGGATGGGGGCTGGGCCTGGCGGTCGTCGTCGGCCTGTGCATCGTCGCCGCGCTGCTGGCCGGCATGGTGCTGGTGGCGCGCGAGCAGGTACTGCGCAGCCAGGCGCCGCCCGTCACAGCCCCCATGGCGGTGCAGCCCGTGCGCTGATACACGCCGTATCATTGCCGGGACTGCGGACGCTGCGGCCCCGCAGGTTCCGACGTAATATCGCCGCCCGATGCTGCAGGCCGCAGCACAGATCCAGGAGCGAACACCATGAGATGGGAAGGCAACCGCGAGTCGGACAATGTGGAGGACCGCCGTGATGACGGTGGTGGTGGCGGTGGGGGCCCCGTCTTTGGCGGGCGCAGCATCGGCATCGGCACCATCGTCATCGCCCTGGTCGGTGGCTGGGTGCTGGGCATCAATCCGCTGACCATCCTGGGGGCGCTCAGCGGCGGCGCGCCGGTGCAGGTGCAGCAGCCCCAGGGGCCGGCCCACAAGCCGCCGGCCGACGACCAGCTCGCCCGCTTCGTCTCCACCGTGCTGGCCGATACCGAGGATGTGTGGCGCGAGGTGTTCCGCCAGGGCGGCGCCCAATATGCCGATCCCAAGCTCGTGCTTTTCCGCGGCGCCACGCCCACGGCCTGCGGCACGGGGCAGTCCGCCATGGGGCCGTTCTACTGCCCTGCCGACCAGAAGGTCTATATCGACCTGGGCTTCTACGAGACGCTCAAGAACCAGCTCGGCGCCCCCGGCGACTTTGCCCAGGCCTATGTGATTGCCCACGAGGTGGGCCACCACGTGCAGAACCTGCTGGGCATCAGCGCCCAGGTGGACCGTGCGCGGGGCCGCGTCAGCAAGGTCGAATACAACCATCTGTCGGTCAAGCTGGAGCTGCAGGCCGATTGCCTGGCCGGCGTCTGGGCGAACCGTGCGCAAAGCGCACGCCAGATCCTGGAGCAGGGCGATGTGGAGTCGGCCATGAATGCCGCTTCCAAGATCGGCGACGACGCCCTGCAGCGCGCCGGTGGCGGCGCCGTCGTGCCCGACAGCTTCACGCATGGCACCAGTGCCCAGCGCCAGCGCTGGTTCAGCACCGGTCTGCGCACCGGCAGCGTCAAGTCCTGCGACACTTTCTCGGCCGCTTCGCTTTGAAAAATGCCCCCCGAGGGGCGCTTTCCCGTCTCGAGGCGGCGGCCCGGCGATGAAAAAATGCCCGCATAGCGGGACCTCGTACCGGGTTTTTGCGGGTTGCGCTCACGCAACGCCATGCTTGTCCAGGTGCCAATTGGCGTTATTGCAACGCACAAATCGCGCTAGGTGCGACAATAGCGTCCTCAATGACAAGCTCTTTCTCCAATCTCCAACTGGCCGAGTCCCTGGCGCGCGCCGTGGCCGACATGGGCTACGAGTCCATGACGCCCATCCAGGCGCAGGCCATTCCGGTTGTTCTGACCGGCAAGGATGTCATGGGCGCAGCCCAGACCGGCACGGGCAAGACGGCAGCGTTCTCGCTGCCGTTGCTGCAGCGGCTGATGCGCCACGAAAATGCCTCCGCTTCGCCTGCACGGCACCCCGTGCGGGCGTTGGTGCTTTTGCCCACGCGCGAACTGGCGGACCAAGTGGCTCAGCAGATCGCCCAGTACGCCAAGTACACCAAGCTGCGCAGCACCGTGGTGTTCGGCGGCATGGACATGAAACCGCAGACGCTGGAACTGAAAAAGGGCGTCGAGGTGCTGGTGGCCACGCCGGGCCGGCTGCTTGACCATATCGAAGCCAAGAACGTGGTGCTCAACCAGGTCGAGTACGTGGTGCTCGACGAGGCGGACCGCATGCTGGACATCGGCTTCCTGCCCGACCTGCAGCGCATCCTGTCCCATCTGCCCAAGACACGTACCACCTTGCTGTTCAGCGCCACCTTCTCGCCCGAGATCAAGCGCCTGGCCGGCAGCTACCTGCAAGACCCCGTCACCATCGAAGTGGCCCGTCCCAACGAGACGGCGTCCACGGTGGAGCAGCGCTTCTACAGCGTCAGCGACGACGACAAGCGCTATGCGCTGCGTTCGCTGCTCAAGCAGCGCGAGATCCGCCAGGCCTTCGTCTTTTCCAACAGCAAGCTGGGCTGCGCCCGCCTGACGCGGGCGCTGGAGCGCGACGGTTTGCGCGCAACGGCGCTGCACGGCGACAAGAGCCAGGACGAGCGCCTGAAGGCGCTTGAAGCCTTCAAGCGCGGCGAGGTCGATCTGCTGGTGTGTACCGATGTCGCGGCCCGCGGCCTGGACATCAAGGACGTGCCGGCCGTCTTCAACTACGACGTGCCCTTCAACGCCGAAGACTATGTGCATCGCATCGGCCGCACGGGCCGCGCAGGCGCCTCCGGCATTGCCGTGACCCTGGTGACCAACCACGATGCGCGCCTGGTGGGCGAGATCGAGAAGCTCATCAAGAAGAAGATCAACGTCGAAACCTGCCCCATGGAAGATTTCCGCGGCAGCGCACCGCGTGGTCACCGTTTCGACGAGCTGCCGCGCCAAGGCGCTGGCGGCGGGTACGGTCGTGAACGGGATCGCGGCGGCGAGCGTGGCGATCGCGGTGCCGATGCCGCACGGGGCAGCACGGGCTTCGGCCATCGCGGCTCGCGCATGGCCCAGCGCCCGGCGCATTCCGACCCCTTCTTCGACAAGCCCTATGAGCCTTCGGCCAGCGCCGACGCCAACTGGGAAAGCCAGCGCGCTGCGCCCAAGGCCGGCGGCAACATCAAGCCCAAGCGCAAGCTGGCGGCGCTGTTCAAGGCACCGGTCGCGCCCGCCGCGCCCGTCGCCACCTCCGAGGTCTGAGCGCCGCACACGCGGCCTGCTTCCCGAATAACGCCTGCCTTGCAGGCGTTTTTTCATGGGTGCACGGGCTGCTCCCGATCAGCCTGGGGCCTGGGCCTGCGGGCAATCCACCTGGATCAGCTCCCTGTCCGCCAGATGGTCGCCGAAGCGCATCATGCTCAGGCAGCCACCCCAGACGCAGCCCGTGTCCAGCGCCACCAGATCGGGCCGGTTGATATGGCCCAGCGTGGACCAGTGGCCAAAGGCAATGGGCACGCCCGCCGTGGCGCGGCCCGGCACATCGAACCAGGGCATGAGTCCTGGCGCCGCCTGCTCTGCCGACTCCGTGCTGTCGAAATCCATGACCCCCTGAGCGCTGCAAAAACGCAGCCGGGTCAGCGCGTTGACGATGACACGCAGCCGTTCCCAGCCCTGCAGATCCGGCGACCAGCGATCGGGCTGGTTGCCGTACATGGCTTGCAGGAAATCCGGCAATTGCGCGCTGCGAAGTACCGTGTGCACCTCGCCTGCAAGGTCCATCACTTCCTGGGCGGTCCACTGCGGCAGCACGCCTGCGTGGACCATCAGCAGCTCATCGCCATGCACCGTGCGGTGGCTGCGCGCCAGCGGCTGCTGTCGCAGCCAGTCCAGCAGCTGGTCACGATCGGGCGCTTGCAGCACCTGGGCCAAGGTGTCGCGGCGGCTGTTGCGGCGCACGCCGTGGGCGGCGGCCAGCAGGTGCAGGTCATGGTTGCCCAGCAGGGCGCGCATGGAGTCGCCGGCGGCCATGCAGGTGCGCAGTACCTTGTCCGATGCCGGGCCGCGATTCACCAGGTCGCCGAGGATGTACAAGGTATCGCGGCTGGCGGAGAAATCCACGCGTTGCAGCAGGCGCTCAAAGGCGTCGTGGCATCCCTGGATATCACCGATACAGTAAAGTGCCATGGTCTTCTTTCTGATATACGAACCATGGATTTTCTGCTGATCGCGTTGCTTACGCTGCTCAATGGGGTGTTTGCAATGTCCGAATTGGCACTGGCCTCCAGCCGCAAGGCTCGGTTGGTGGCACTGGCTGAAACAGGCGACAAGGGGGCGGTGGCGGCACTGGCCTTGCTCGACAACCCCACGCAATTTCTTTCTTCGGTGCAGGTGGGCATCACCTCCATCGGCCTGCTCAACGGTATCCTGGGTGAGGCGGCCTTCAGCGACGGACTGGCCGCATGGCTGTTGGGCCTGGGCGTTCCAGAGCGCGCAGCCAGCATTTCGGCAACGGCAGTCGTCGTGACCGTGATCACCTTCGTCACCATCGTTTTCGGCGAGCTGGTGCCCAAGCGCATCGGCCAGCTCTATCCCGAAACCGTGGCCATCGTGGTCTCGCGGCCCATGACGTGGGTGGCGTCGGCAGCCAAGCCTTTTGTGCGGCTGCTGGCCTTCTCCACCCGCGCCATGCTGACCTTGCTGCGCATCAATGAATCGGCGGCACGCTCCGTGACCGAGGAGGAGATCGCGGCCAGCCTTGCCGAGGGCCGCGATGCCGGCGTCATCGAGGCCAGCGAACACCAGATGGTGCAGAACGTCTTCCATCTCGATGACCGCTCGCTGACGTCGATCATGGTGCCGCGCGGCGATGTGCAATGGCTGGATGCCGACATGACCGTCACCGAGGCATTGCAGGCCTCGGCCGATGACCACGCAAAGGGCGGCCATTCCTGGTATCCGGTGTGCCGCAATTCCCTTGATGACGTGGTCGGCATCATCAGCGTGGCGCGCCTGCTGGCATTGGGTCCCGATGCGGCGGGCTCCACGCTCTACGAGCATGTACTGCCGGCCTCGTTCCTGCCCGAGACGCTCAGCGCCATGGAACTGCTGGAGCAATTGCGTGCCCGATCCGGGCGCATGGTGTTCGTGGTGGATGAATATGGCGTGGTGCAGGGCATCATGACGCCGCGCGATTTGCTGGAGGCGATTACCGGCGAGTTACAGCCTGTGACCGAAACGGAAGCATGGGCCATGCAGCGTGGGGATGGCTCCTGGTTATTGGACGGGCTGATGCCCATATCGGAGCTGAAGGCGCGCCTCGATATTCGTGACCTGCCCGATGAGCACCGTGGCCGATACAACACCGTTGCCGGCCTTCTCATGGCGGAAAGCGGTCATTTGCCGGTTCTGGGAGAGCGGATCAGCTGCGCGGGCTGGATCTTCGAGGTGATTGATCTCGATGGCAAACGCATTGACAAGGTGCTTGCCATTTCGGAATTATCCGAAGGCTCCTCGCTGCAATAGGCAACTGCGATATTGTGGATTTTGCTTACATGCGTCTTGCCCTGTAGGGCGATTATGTTTTTATAATGAAAGCTCTTAAACAACTTTCAAGGCGCACACCATGAGCTCTTACAAGGAATTGCTGAAGCAGCGACAGGAACTGGAGCAACAGATCCAGGAAGCGCGCAAGCGTGAACTGTCTGACGCCGTGGGCAAGGTTCGCAATTTGATTGCCGAATATGGCCTGACTGCGGATGACGTCTTTCCTTCGGCTCGTGGTCGCGGCAATGCGGGTGCAACGGGCACCAAGGTGGCGCCCAAGTACCGTGATCCCGCCACTGGCCAGACCTGGACCGGACGCGGCAAGCCGCCGAAGTGGATTCAGAATCAGGACCGCGAAAAGTTCGTCATCTGATTTTTCCATCGCGCATGTTGAAAGAGCCCGCCTTGTGCGGGCTTTTTTCATTGGCACGGTCATTTGTCAAAAATTGACTCGGTTGAGAATGACTATCATGCGCTGTGCAAAGCGTGGGCCTGTGCACGGACATTGCGCGGCGGCGATGCCGGGGTCGATTCCTGACGGTAACGCAAAATGCACAGTGCCAGTGATGCACCTTGCGGCAGTTTGGAGCATGCGAGGTGTGTGTTTCCGGGTCTTGGCGTCTCAACGCATGGCGGATGCATGCGTGTTTCAGACAAATCCGATGATTTTTTGATTTTCTTCAGTGGTGGCCGACTTGAATATCCAGGCACCAGCCACCACGGGCGAAGGCAGGGGCACAATACGCGCATGAACAAGCAGGTGTTGATTGCCGGCGGCGGCATTGGTGGCCTGGCTGCCGCGATTGGTGCATCGCGGGCGGGCTGGGAAGTGCGTCTTTTCGAACAGGCACGCGTGCTCAGCGAAGTGGGGGCTGGAATCCAGCTGGGGCCGAATGTGGTGCGCCGCCTGCAGGCCTGGGGCCTGCAAAAGCCGCTGCAGCAGGTGGTGGCGCTGCCGGACAGCCTGCGGGTGCGCAGCGCCGCCACAGGGCAGGAACTGGGGCACATGCCTCTGGGCAGCGAGGCCGTGCATCGCTACGGCGCTGCCTACGCCACCATCCACCGGGCCGATCTGCAGCAGCTGCTGAAGGAAGCCGCTCAGACTTATCCGGGCATGCACCTGAACCTGGGCCAGCCCATTGAAGGCTTTTCCGAAACGGACGGCGTGGTCACCGTGCGAACCCAGGCCGGCAAGCTGATCGAAGGCGATGCCCTGGTCGCCGCCGACGGCGTGCGCAGCGTCCTGCGCCAGCAGCTTCTGGGCGACGGCCCGCCGCGTGTCACCGGGCACCTGGCCTACCGCGCCCTGGTGCACCAGGCCCAGTTGCCCAAGCGGCTGCGGGCCACTGATGTCACGGCCTGGCTGGGCTCGCGCATGCATGCCATCCAGTACCCTGTGCGCCGGGGCGAGCTGCAGAACCTGGTGGTCATCGTCCAGGGCCCGGCGCCCGAGGACCTGGCGAACTGGGACCACGCGGGCAATCTCGATGATCTGGTGCGGGTGCTGCAGGGCAGCTGCCCGCACCTGCTGGACCTGGTCCAGCATGTGCCTGCCGCTGGCGGTGACTGGCGGCTGTGGCCGGTGGGCGATCGCCCGCCCGTGCAATCGGCCGCGCAGATGGCGCGCGGCGTGGTGGCGCTGCTGGGCGATGCCGCCCACCCCATGCGCCCCTATCTGGCCCAGGGCGCCGGCATGGCGATTGAAGATGCAGCGGAGCTGCAGCGCGCCCTGTCCATGCATGACCTGGATGTGAACATGCGCCTGCGCCGCTACGCGCTCAATCGCTGGCAGCGCAATGCGCGCGTGCAGGCGCGCTCGCAGCGCAATGGCCGCATCTTCCATGCCACGGGTCCCGTGCGCTGGGGGCGTGACCTGTCGCTGCGCCTGCTGGGCTCCCGGCTGATGGATCTGCCCTGGCTGTACCGTGGCGATGGCTCGGCCGCCAACGCCTTGTAGAGGCACAGACTCCGGCCGCTAGGCGGATGCCTGGCGCAGCAGCGGCGAGGAGGGCAGGAAACGGAACGCGGTTGACGCACCGACGAGGGTGGCCGCAATCGAGATCATCACGGCCTTGTAGGGCTCCACGCCCCAGGCCTCGGCCCAGGCCGCCACCCAGCCCGTGAACCATTGCACCAGGGCCACGCCCAGGAACATGGCCATGGTGAACAGCGACAGCGCGCGGCCGGTCATCTCGGGCGGGTAGGAAGCGCGCACATCGGCGTACTGCAGCACCGAATAGCCCGACAGCAGGCCCATGGCGAAGATCAGCGCCACATTGGTCCAGCCATGGTGCAAAAAGGCCATGAGCATGAACAGGCTGCCCATGAGCAGCGAGTAATTGGTGAGCCAGCGCCGGCGCCGCCCTGGGCCGGGATCCATGCGCCCGAAAATCGCGGGGCTGAACAGCGAGATCATCGATACGACCAGCGCCACATTGCCGCTTTCCACCAGCGAAAAGCCATAGCGATGGATGAGCAGCGGCCCCAGCCACAGGCCGCGCAGCGCCAGAAACGATGCATAGCAGGCCATGGCCAGGAGGACGATACCCAGGGTGTGCGGCAGCGTGAACAGCTCGGCCATGCGGCGTGCCGCCACGCCCCAGCTTTCCCGTGCGGCGGTCTGTGCTCCGCGGCGGGCGGGCTCGTGCACGCGCCACCAGATCAGCAGCCACGACAGGGCCGACATCACGGCCAGCAGCGCAAAGCCCGAGCGCCAGCCGAAATGCTGGACCAGCCAGGCCAGCGGCGTGCCTGTGAACAGCAGCCCCAAGCCGCCCAAGCCCATGCCCACGCCCGACAGAAAGGCGAAGCGGTCCATGGGAAAGTGGCGCGAGATGAACATGGTGCAGGCCAGGAAGGCCGGCGAGCAGCCCACGCCGATCAGCAACTGGCCCACCATCAGCCAGCCGTAATTGGGTGCGGCGGCAGACAGGGCCGATCCCGCGATCGCCAGCGGAAACGACAGCAGCACCGTGCGGCGCAGGCCGTAGAGATCCATGCCGATGCCCATGAGCAGCTGGGCCACGCCGAAGGACAGTCCGAACAGGCCCGCAAAGGCCCCCAGCGACTGGGCCGTAAGCCCGAAATCCTGCTGCAGGCCGGTCGCCATGACCGAGGTCGTGGTGCGAAAGGCCTGGCTCAGCGCAAAGGCCGAGAGCAGGGCCAGCAGCATGGCCCACAGCAGCTGGCTGCGTGGCGGCGGTGCTGCGGTGGAGGTCTGCGAAGCCTCTGTGTGTGTGTTGTTGTGTGGGGGCTGTTGCGGCGCTGCGGACACGGTATTTCTCCTGGCGCCGCAGCTTACCCGTTTGCGCGCCTGCGCGCTGTCGCCACCGCAGCGGTCTGCCGTCGGTGGCGCCCGCCAGTTCTTACAGCTCGGTGCGCAGCGCCCAGATTTCGGGGAACAGCACCACGTCCAGCATCTTGCGCAAATAGCTGACGCCGCCGGTGCCGCCCGTGCCGCGCTTGAAGCCGATGACGCGCTCCACCGTGGTCAGATGGCGGAAGCGCCACAGGCGGAAGGCGTCCTCGATGTCGGCCAGCTTTTCGCCGAGCTGGTACAGGTCCCAGTGCTGGTGGGGATCGCGGTAGACCGTGATCCAGGCCTGCTTGACGCCTTCGCTGGCCTCGTAGGGCTGGGTCCAGTCGCGCTCCAGCCGGTCGGCGGGCACCTCGATGCCCTCGCGCGCCAGCAGTTGCAGGGACACGTCGTAGAGCGAGGGCGAGCGCCATGCCGCCTCCACCTGGGCCAGCAGGTCGGGCCGGTGGGCATGGGGCTGGAGCATGGCGGCGTTCTTGTTGCCCAGCGAAAACTCGATGCAGCGGTACTGGTAGCTCTGGAAGCCGCTGGAGTTGGCCAGGTAGGGACGCATGGCCGTGTACTCGGGCGGCGTCATGGTGGACAGCACGGTCCAGGCGCTGACCAGCTGCTCCATGATGCGGCTGACGCGGGCCAGCATCTTGAAGGCGTCGGCGCGCGTGCCGCCGGCGATGGCGGCCGTGGCGGCGCGGACCTCGTGCAGCATCAGCTTCATCCACAGCTCGCTGGTCTGGTGCTGGATGATGAACAGCATCTCGTCATGCGCGGGCGACAGCGGGTGCTGGGCCGTGAGGATCTGGTCCAGGTGCAGGTAATCGCCATAGCTCATGGACTGGCTGAAGTCCAGCTGGGCGCGCTCCTCTTTGACGATGGATTCGGTGCGGCCGGGGCTGTTCATGGGACAGCCGGAGTGTTCGGTGGTCATGTGGGAGTCTCGCAAGTCTCGATGCGGAAAATGCAGGGCGCAGCGTAACCGAATCCCGCGCAGCAATCCTGCGGCTTGCAAGAAGCGGGATGCGCGTCCGCGCCGGGCTGCGTAGAGTAGGGCATCCGATGACCCTGAAAGACATGCCGTGTCCCACCAAGCCATGAATCAAGCCAGCGATGCCCCTGCCAACCCCGCTGCCCTGGTGGCCCGATGCTGCCGCTGGCTGGAGACCGAGGAGCCGCCCCCCGCCCTGGGCGCGCTGGCAGAACGCTCGGGGCTGAGCCCCTGGCAGCTGCACCGATTGTTCAAGCAGGCCACGGGCCTCACGCCCAAGGCCTATGCCAAGGCGCACCGCGCGCGTGCGCTGCGCCAGGCGCTGCAGCCAGGCCAGAGCGACTCGGTCACCGATGCCGCCTACCTCAGCGGCTATGCGGCCAGCAGCAGTTTCTACCGCGACGCAGGCGCCATGCTGGGCATGGCGCCCGGTGACTACCGGCGCGGCGGCATGCGCCAGACCATCCGCTTTGCGGTGGCCGAATGCACGCTGGGCAGCATCCTGGTGGCCAGCACCGATCGCGGCGTGTGCTGCGTGCTGCTGGGCGACGATGCCGAGGCCCTGGTCCAGGACCTGCAGCAGCGCTTTCCGCTGGCCGAACTGGTGGGCGGCGATGCCGGATTCGAGCACACCGTGGCCCAGGTCGTGGCCCTGGTCGAGCAGCCGCGCCGGGGCCTGGCACTGCCGCTGGATGTGCAGGGCACGGCCTTCCAGCAGCGCGTATGGCAGGCGCTGTGCGCCATTCCCGCCGGGCAGACGCTGAGCTATTCGGAACTGGCCCTGCGCCTGGGCATGCCCACGGGTGCCCGGGCCGTGGCCAGCGCCGTCGCGGCCAACCCCATTGCCGTGGCCGTGCCCTGCCACCGCGTGGTGCGCAACGACGGCAGCATCTCCGGCTACCGCTGGGGCGTGGAGCGCAAGCGCGCCTTGCTGCTGCGCGAGGCGCGCCAGGCGCAGGAGGCGTCTGGCAAGGACGCTGGGCACGCACCGCTGCGCCAGGCAGGAAGCGCATGAGCGGGCAGGGGCAGGGGCGAGGGCGTGGCACCGGCCAGACCTATCGGGCGCAGCAGCAACTGACGCTGCCGGCCGGCTACCGCATGACCGAGTTCTGGGGCTTTCACCGGCGCGATGCCCAGCGCCTGTCCGAATGCGATCTGCAGGATGGCGGCACCATCCGCATGCACAAGGGCCTGATGTGGAAAGGCCTTCCCACGCTGCTCACCCTGGAGCTGACGCCGCAGTGCGAAGAGGCGGCCGTGGTGCAGGCCCGATGGCGCCTGCCCGCCGGTGCAGGCGCAATCACCGGCATGGACGATGTGCTGGCCGCCATGCTGCGGCGCATGTTCGGACTGTCCCAGGATGTGGGCGAATTCGAGCGCCGCTTTGGCCGCCATGAGCGGCTGGGACCGCTGCTGGCGCGCCAGCGGGGCCTGCATGTGCCCGCGGCCTGCACGCCCTGGGAGGCGCTGAGCTGGGCCGTCACCGGGCAGCAGATCAGCGTGGCGGCAGCCGTGTCGCTGCGCCGCCGCCTGATCGCTGCAGCCGGCCAGCCGGTGGCGCTGCACGATGGCCATGCCGACGCGCCGCAGCAGCTGTGGTGCATGCCGGAGGCCGCGCAGGTGGCGCAGCTGAGCGAGGACGACCTGCGCGCGGCCGGCTTTTCCCGGAGCAAGACCCATACGCTGCGCCTGCTGGCGCATGCCGTGCAGGCGGGCGAACTGCCGCTGGACGATTGGGCCGCCATGCCCGAGCTGCCCGCCAGCGAGATCAGCCGGCGGCTGCTGGCCCTCAAGGGCGTCGGCCCGTGGACCGTGAACTACATGCTGCTGCGCGGCTATGGCCACCTGGACGGCCCGTTGCACGGCGATGTGGCCGTGCGCCGCGCCCTGGCGCGGCTGCTGGAGACGGAATCCGTGGACGCCGCGCAGACCGAGTTGTGGCTGCGGGACTTCGCGCCCTGGCGCGCCCTGGTCGCGGCCCATCTCTGGGCCTCGCTGTCGTCCACGGCGTTCTGAAGGGCTGGCTCCAGGCTTCAGGTCACCGCATTGACGCGGTTGAACTCCGGCTTGCGCCATTCGCCCGATTCCAGCACCTGGCGCAGGTGCTCCACGGCATGCCAGACATCTTCGAATCCCACGTACAGCGGCGTGAAGCCGAAGCGCAGGATGTCCTTGTGCAGGCCCGTGCCGTCTCCCTTGCGGAAGTCGCCGATCACGCCGCGTGCGATCAGCGCCTGCACGATGGCATAGGCGCCGCTGTCCTTGCCGTCCACGCCCAGCCCTTCCTCGCGCGTGAGGCAGACCTGGGAGCCGCGCCGGCCGTGCTCGCGCGGCGTGGCCAGGCCCAGGCCGTGGCCCTGGCAACGTTCCTCGACCAGGGCGATGAACAGGTCGGTCAGTGCCAGCGACTTGTTGCGCAGCGCGTCCATGCCGCCCAGCGGCTCCACGGCCGTGAACACGTCCAGGCCGCACTGCAGCACGCTCAGGCTGACCATGGGCTGGGTGCCGCACAGGTAGCGCTGTATGCCCTGGGCCGGGTGGTAGTCCGGCACGAACTTGAAAGGCTCGGCATGGCCGAACCAGCCCGACAGCGGCTGCCAGAAGCGGTTGATCAGGCGCGGATGGGCCCAGACAAAGGCCGGCGCACCGGGGCCGCCGTTGAGGTACTTGTAGCTGCAGCCGATGGCGAAGTCGGCATTCGCGCCCTTGAGATCGACAGGCACGGCGCCCGCGCTGTGGCACAGGTCCCAGACGCAGAGAATGCCCTTGCCCTGCGCGGCAGCCGTCACGGCAGCCATGTCGTGCATGGCGCCCGTGCGGTAGTTCACATGGGTGAGCATGCAGATGGCCACCTCGTCGGTCAGCGCACCGGCAATCTCCTCGGGTTCGAGCAGCACCAGCTCCAGGCCGTATTCCTGGCAGACCGACTGGGCGATGTAGAGGTCGGTGGGGAAGTTGCTGCGCTCGCTGATCAGGCGCTTGCGCTGCGGAGCGTCCTCGCGCGCGATGCGGGCCGCCGCCGTCAGCACCTTGTAGAGGTTGATGGAGGCCGTGTCGGTGAACACCAGCTCGCCCGCGCCCACGCCCAGCCAGGGGGCGAACTGGTCGCCCAGGCGCTGGGGCAGGCTGATCCAGCCGGCGTCGTTCCACGAGCGGATCAGGCCCTGCGCCCATTCCTGCTGCACCACCTCGGCCACGCGCGCGGCGGCGGCGCGGGGGCTGGCGCCCAGCGAATTGCCGTCAAGGTAGATCACGCCTTCGGGCAGCGTGAATTGGTCGCGCAGGGCGCGCAGCGGGTCTTGCGCATCGAGGGTGAGGCAGTCTTGCAGGCTCGTCACGGGGTCTCCTTGGGTATGGAAAAGGCGAAAGGCGAAAGGTGCGGCCCGGGAATCAGGCCAGGGCACGCAGCACGGCGCGCACGGGCGAGGCATCGGCCTCGACCAGCTTGAGCGGCAGGGCGATGAGCTCGTAGTCGCCCTCGGCCACCTCGTCCAGCACCAGGTTCTCCAGCACGCGCAGGCCGCGCCGGCGGATCACCTGGTGGCTGTCCAGGCTCTTGCTGCTGGCCGGGTCGATGCTGGCCGTGTCTATGCCGATGAGCTTCACGCCCAGGTCGGCCAGACGCTCGACCGTGGCCGGTGCATAGGCTGCCAGTTCCTGGTCCCAGGTGGCGGGGGCGCGCTCGTAGGTGCGCACCAGCACGCGTGCCGGAAGATGCTCCACGGCGTGGGCGATGTGCTCCCATTCGACCAGCGGTCCCTTGCCGATGGCGTGGATCACGCGGCAGGGGCCGAGGAAGGCGTCGAGATCCACGTTGCCGATGGATGCCCCGTCGGCGTCATAGTGCAGCGGTGCATCGGCATGCGCTCCCACATGGGGCGACAGCGTGATGGCGCTGACATTGACCGGGCAGCCCGGCCCGATGGTGGCGCACCATTGCTGGCTGTAGGCCGTGTCGCCGGGAAAGACGGGGCTGGCGGCCTGCACGGCCGGGGAGATGTCCCAGAGTCTGCGGGTCATGGTTTCACTCCTTCGGGGCGGTTCGGGCGGCCTGTGCGCGCGGCCGGTACCACAGCGCATACACCAGGGCCAGCAGGCCCAGGAAGGGCAGGCCCGTGAGCAGCGTCATGTGGAAGACCTCGGTGAAATAGGTGGTGACGATCACGCCCAGCATCAGCGCGGCGCCGGCCAGCGTGAACAGCGGATAGCCCCACATGCGGAACTGCAGGCGCTGGCCCGGATGCTCGCGCGACCAGCGCGCGCGGAAAAACAGATGGGTCACGAAGATCATGAACCAGGTGAACATGGCGCCGAACATGGACACGGACATCATCCACAGCAGCGAGCCTTCGGGCTTCCACAGGTTCACGGCCACGGCCACGGCAATGCCCAGGCAGGAGATGGCAATCGCCGCCACGGGCACGCCGCGGCTGTTCAGCCGCCCGAACACCGAGGGCGCATAGCCGCCGCGCGACAGGCTGAACATCATGCGCGAGGTCACATACAGCTGGCTGTTCATGGCCGACAGCGCGGCCACCAGCACCACGAAGTTGATGATGCTGGCAGCGCCCGGGATGCCGATGATCTCCATCACCTTCACGAAGGGGCTCTTGTCCGTGCCGGCCTGCTGCCAGGGCACGATGGCCAGCATCAGCGCCAGCGTCAGCAGGTAGAAGATCACCAGGCGCGCCATGGTGGTGCGAAAGGCCCGGGTGATGGCGCGCTTGGGGTCCTCGGCCTCGCCGGCCGCCACGGCCACGGCCTCCAGGCTCAGGTAGCTGAAGATGGCGATGATCACGGCCACCCAGGTGCCCCACAGGCCCTTGGGGAAGAAGCCGCCATCGGCCGTGTAGTTGAAAAAGCCGATGCCCTGGGGCTGCGAGCCGAACACCACCCAGGCGCCGATCAGGATGAAGGCCACGATGGCGATGATCTTGACCATGGAAAAGCCGTACTCCACCTGGCCGAAGGCCTTGACGCTGCTGGCGTTGACGGCCACCAGCGCGCCCGAGAACACCACCACCCAGATCCAGCGCGGCACGTCGGGGAACCAGTAGCCCATGTAGATGCCTATGGCCGTCACCTCCATGCCCACGGCCAGCACCACGGCGGCCCAGTAGGCATAGCGGACCATGAAGCCGGCCATCGGGCTGATGTAGTGCTCGGCATAGGCGCCGAACGAGCCCGAGGTCGGATGGGCCACCGTCATCTCGGCCAGGCAGCCCATGAGCAGCAGCGAGATCAGCGCGCCGATGGCGTAGCTGACCAGCACGCTGGGGCCGGCGAATCCGATGGCGAAGGCGCTGCCCATGAAAAGGCCGGTGCCGATGGCGCCTCCGATGGCGATCATCACCATCTGGGCGGCGGACAGCTGCTGGCGCAGGCCGGTTTCTCGTTGCTGAATGTCTTGGAAGGCGGCCATGGTGCGCGGCGGTTGGGGGCTGAAAGCGGAAGGCGTAAGTATCTGCGCTTTCACCGCCGGCCCCGGGCTGGCCGCTGCAAAACCATGGGAGGGTCCGGCTCAGGCTCCGCGTGCGTAGCAGCCCGGCGTCAGCGCATGGTGGGCCTTGAAGGCGCGCTGCAGGTGGGCCTGGTCGGCAAAGCCCATGGCATAGGCCGCATCGGACAGCGCCGCCCCCGTGGCCAGCAGGCGGCGCGCGCCGTTGATGCGCAGGTTCAGGCGGTAGCTGCCGGGCGTCATGCCCGTGGCCGCCTTGAAGCGGCGGATGAAGCGCGTGGCGCTCATGCCGCATTCCTGGGCCAGGGACTGCACGGTCAGGCCTGCATCGGGTCCTGCATGCAGGCGCTGCAGCGCGGGGGCCAGGGCCGCCGCATCGCCGGGCAGGGGCAAGGCTGCGGGCTGGGCACAGCGGTCCAGCAGGTGCTCCAGGCCCAGGGCCAGGCGGTCGGCGGCGGCCGCGCCATCGACGGGGCGGCACAGGCCATCCACCAGGCGGGCGATGTCCGCATCCGTGAGCGTGCGCCGGGGAAAGCGCAGCGCGGCCACGCCCAGCCGCGCGTGCAGCCAGTCGGCATCGACAAACAGCATGCGGTAGGACCATGGCGCGCCGGGGTCGGGATTGCAGGCATGCCAGGCGCCGGGCTCGATCAGCACCACGCCGCCCGCCTCCACGGGCTGCGGGCCGTGGGCATGGTGGAACACGGTGCGGCCCGCGTCCACGATGCCGAACGAGTACTCGGCATGCATGTGCAGCCGAAAGCAATGCGGCGAGCGCGCGCTGTCGCGCAGCTCGGCCCAGGGAGCGGCCGGATGGCGGTGGAATCGGTGGGGAGAGGCTGAAGTCATGGCGGCCAGCCATCATGCCAGCATGGCCGCCACGCTGGCGACCAGCAGCAGGGCCAGCAGGCGGTGGAACAGGCGCTGGCGGCGTTCGGTGCGCAGCCAGCCCGAAAGCAGCTGCCCCAGCAGCGCCCAGCTGCCGACCCCCACCAGGCAGGCCAGCAGCGAGATGGCGCAAAACTGCAGCAGCGCCCACGGCGCATTCGCATGGGGCAGCACGAACAGGCCCACGCCGGCCAGCGCCACCAGCCAGGCCTTGGGGTTGAGCGTCTGCACGGCCGTGCCCTGCAACAGCGCTTGCAGCAAGGCCTGCAGCGTGCGCTGCGATCCGGCCTGCTGCTGCGCACCGGCCTGGCCCACAGGCGCGTTGGCCAGCCGCCAGGCCAGCCACAGCAGATAGGCGGCGCACAGCCACTGTGCGGCCGCAGACAGTTGCGGCAGCGTCTGCAGCAGCCACTGTGCGCCCTGGCCCATGACCCAGACCACGGCCGCATAGCTGGCGCTGGCGCCCAGCACATAGGCGGCAGAGACCAGGCGCGAGCGCGCTGCGCCGTGGCGCAGGGCCAGCACATTGACGGGGCCTGGCGTGATGGCGCCCACGAGGGTGAAGACGCCCATGGCGAGCAGCGAGGAGGACATGAGATTTCGCGCGGACGCAGGACTGCACAAGGCCCGCAGTCTCGTCCCGCACGCCGGCCCTGTATTGAACGCAATTGCGGGGCGCCGGCATGTCCGTCACATCCTCTAGGGGAGCATGGCGTAGGCCACGATCTCCAGCTTCATGCCCGGCACCACCAGCGCCGAAATCCCCATGCTGGAGCGGTTGGGATAGGGCGCCTCGAAGAACTCGCGGTACACGGCGTCGATGGCCGGCATGTCGGCCACGTCGGTCATGTAGATAAGCACCTGGGTCACATGCGCCAGCGTGCCGCCTGCGGCCTGCAGCGCGTTGCGCAGGTTGGTGAAGGTCAGGCGCGCCTGCTGTCCGATGGGGCCGGTGTCGATGCTGCCGTCGGGCCGCACGGGGCCGTGGGCCGTGAACAGCATCTGCCCGCTGGCCTTGACGGCCCAGGAGAAGGGCTGCTTGAGCGGCGGCAGTCCCACGTCGATGATTTGCTTCATGGATTTCCTTGTGTTTTGACTACATGCGAAGGCATGGTGTTCTTGCGCCGGAAACTTGGCGCGGCCCATCGGCGGACGCCGAGCAAGGGCCTAGGCCGGCCGCGCCGCCCCGCAGCGATGGTGTCGTCCCGCGCCCGCGCAGCGAGAGCGGGGGAAGCGGCAAAGCCGCTCAGGGGTCACAGTTTCGTTCTCACGGACCAGATTTCGGGGAACAGCACCACGTCCAGCATCTTGCGCAGATAGCTGACGCCGCCCGTGCCGCCCGTGCCGCGCTTGAAGCCGATGACGCGCTCCACCGTGGTCACATGGCGAAAGCGCCACAGGCGGAAGGCGTCCTCGATGTCGGCCAGCTTTTCGCCGAGCTGGTACAGGTCCCAGTGCGACTGCGGGTCGCGGTAGACCTGGGCCCAGGCGGCCTCGACCTCGGGGCTGGCCGTGTAGGGCAGGGTCCAGTCGCGCTCCAGGTGCCCGGCAGGAATGGCCAACCCCTGGCGTGCCAGCAGGCGCAGGGCCTCGTCGTACAGGGAAGGTGCGCGCCAAGCGGCATCCACCCGGGCCAGCAGGTCGGGCCGGTGGGCATGGGGCTGGAGCATGGCGGCATTCTTGTTGCCCAGCGCGAACTCGATGCAGCGGTACTGGTAGCTCTGGAAGCCGCTGGAGCTGGCGAGATACGGGCGCATGGCCGTGTACTCGGTAGGCGTCATGGTGGCCAGCACGGACCAGGCGCCGACCAACTGCTCCATGATGCGGCTCACGCGGGCCAGCATCTTGAAGGCATCTGCATGGCGGTCGGCCGCCACGGCGGCCGTGGCCGCGCCCAGCTCGTGCAGCATGAGCTTCATCCACAGCTCGCTGGTCTGGTGCTGGATGATGAACAGCAACTCGTCATGCGTGGGCGACAGCAGTTGCTGTGCGCCCAGGATGGCGTCCAGCTGCAGGTAGTCGCCATAGCTCATGGACTGGCTGAAATCCAGCTGCGCCCTTTCCTCGGCGACGATGCGCTCGGTCAGGCCGCCATGCACGGGGCAGCCGCTCATTGCGGCGACTCCAGCACCGTGGCAATGGCGTCGGCCACGTACTGCACGTTGGCGCCGGACAGGCCCGACATGCACATGCGGCCCGAGCGGATCAGGTACACGCCATGCTCGTCGCGCAGGCGGTGGACCTGGGGCTCGGTGATGCCTGTGTAGCTGAACATGCCGCGCTGGGTCAGCAGGAAGCCGAAGTCGCGCCGCCCGCCAAAGCGTTCATGCAGCGCGCCGTGCAGCTGGGCGCGCATGTCCTTGATGCGCCCGCGCATCTGCGCCAGCTCCTGCGCCCATTGGGCGCTCAGTTCGGGCGATGCCAGCACCTGCTGCACCAGGCGCGCGCCACGGGTGGGCGGCGAGGAATAGTTGCTGCGCACCGTGGCCTTGAGCTGGCCCAGCACATTGCCGGCCGTGGACGCGTCGTTGCAGACCACGCTGAGGCCGCCCACGCGTTCGCCATACAGCGAGAAGTTCTTGGAAAACGAATTGGCCACGAAGGCCTGGGCGCCTGCGTCGGCCAGGGCGCGCACGGACCAGGCGTCTTCATCGAGCCCATCGCCAAAGCCCTGGTAGGCCATGTCCACAAAGGGGATCAGGCCGCGCTCCACGATCACCGGGATCAGTTGCTGCCACTGCTCGCGCGACAGGTCCACGCCCGTGGGGTTGTGGCAGCTGGCATGCAGCAGCACCACGCTGCCCGAGGGCAGTTCGCGCAGCGTCTGCAGCATGGCGTCGAAGCGCAGGCTGCCCGTGGCCGCGTCGTAGTAGGGATAGCTGTGGGTGCGCAGTCCCGCGCCCTGAAAGATGGCCAGGTGGTTGTCCCAGGTGGGATCGCTGAGCCAGACCTCGGCGCCGGGGAAATAGTGCTGGATGAAGTCCGCGCCCAGCTTGAGCGCGCCCGAGCCGCCCAGGGTCTGCACGGTGGCGATGCGCTGACTGCGCACGGCCTCATGACCAGCGCCGAACACCAGGTCCTGCACCAGCTGGCGGTAGGGAGCAATGCCTTCGATGGGCAGGTAGCCGCTGGGGCTTTGCTCGCGGGCCAGGGCATCGCCGGCCTGGCGCACGCAGTCCAGCACGGGCAGGCGGCCGGCCTCGTCGAAATACAGGCCGATGCTCAGGCTGACCTTGTCGGCGCGTGGGTCCTGCTGGAAGGCCTCCATCAGCGACAGGATGGGATCTCCGGGGTAGGGCGGGACGTGGCTGAACATCGAGGCGCGGGCGGTATCGAGGGGGGCAAGAGTCGTCATGTGTCTAAGGCAGAGAGAGAAACGGGAGGCCGGATGTCACCGGGCGGGAACCTGGGCTTGGGTGGATGTTGGGGTCTGGGTTGGGGTCTGAGGGGAGGGCTGGCCGGCCGGCCGGCGATACCAGATGGCGTAGACGGCGGCCAGCAGCAGCAAAAAGGGCAGGCCCGTGAGCACGGTCAGGCGGAACACGTCGGTGAACAGCGTGGACACCAGGGCGGCCAGCATCAGCGCCGCGCCCAGCAGCGTCAGCACCGGAAAGCCCCACATGCGAAAGGCCAGCGGCTTGTTGCCCTGGCGCACCCAGTGGATGCGGAAGAACAGGTGGGTCACGAAAATCATGAACCACGTGAACATGGCGCCGAACATGGCCACGGCCATCATCAGCATGAAGGACTGCTCGGGATTGATGATGTTGAACAGGGTGGCCACGGCAATGCCCAGGCACGACAGCAGCAGCGCCGGCAGCGGCACGCCGCGCGAGTTCACGCGGCCCAGCACGGCGGGCGCATGGCCGGCGCGCGAGAGGCTGAACATCATGCGGGTGGTGATGTACAGCTGGCTGTTCATGGCCGACAGGGCGGCCACCAGCACCACGAAATTGACCACGCTGGCCGCGCCGGGCAGGCCGATGATCTCCATCACCTTGACGAAGGGGCTGCCCTCCTTGCCGGCGGCCGACCACGGCACGATGGCCAGCATCAGCGCGATCGTGGCCAGGTAGAACACCACCAGGCGCACCATGGTGGAGCGGAAGGCGCTGGTGACGGCGCGCTGTGGGTCCTTGGCCTCGCCGGCGGCCACCGCGATCATCTCGATGCTCAGGTAGCTGAAGATGGCGATGATCACGCCCACCCAGGTCCCCCACAGGCCGTTGGGGAAGAAGCCGCCGTTGTTGACGTAGTTGGCAAAGCCCACGCCGTCCGGACGGGCGCCGAACACCACCCAGGCGCCGACCACGATGAAGGCCGCGATGGCGATGATCTTGATCATGGAGAAGCTGTACTCCACGGCGCCGAAGGCCTTGACGCTCATCATGTTCACGCCGATGAGCGCGCCCGAGAAGATCACCACCCAGGCCCAGCGCGGCACCTCGGGGAACCAGTAGCCCATGTACAGGCCCACGGCCGTCACCTCGGTGCCCACGGCCAGCACCACGCAGGCCCAGTAGGCATAGCGGACCATGAAGCCGGCCATCGGGCTGATGTAGTGCTCGGCATAGGCGCCAAACGAGCCCGAGGTCGGGTGGGCCACCGTCATCTCGGCCAGGCAGCCCATGAGCAGCAGCGAGATCACTGCGCCGATGGCATAGCTGATCAGCACGCTGGGCCCGGCAAAGCCGATGGCAAAGCCGCTGCCCAGGAACAGGCCGGTGCCGACGGCACCGCCGATGGCGATCATGGTCATCTGTCCGGCGGACAGCTGCTGTTTGAGTCCGGCTTCGCGCTGGACGATGTCTTCGAAGGCTGGCATGGGTTGTTGTCTCCGTTGCTGTGGGGGGCTTCGGAGGCGGATGCTATGGACGGCCTTCGCGGGGCGTTTAGTAGTTATCCCTAAATCGACTTGATCTTGGATAAGTTATTCTGTGAAACATGAATTCATAGGTGGTTTATGCCAATCGACATCGACAGAACGGACCGGCTGCTGATCCGCGCCCTGCAGGACAACGCGCGGCTGACCTCGGGTGAGCTGGCGCAGCGTGTGCATTTGTCGCAGTCACCGTCATGGCGGCGCATCAAGCGGCTGGAGGACGAGGGCGTGATCACCGGCTACCACGCCGCGCTGAGCCGGCGCGCCATAGGTTTTGGCGTGCTGGCCTTCGTGATGGTGGGTATAGACCACCAGAACGAGGAGTCCTCGCGCCATTTCCAGGAAGCGGTCTGCGCCATTCCCGAGGTCGTGATGTTCCATGGCATCTCGGGGCCGGAGGACTTCCTGCTGGTCGTCGTGGCGCGCGATCTCGACGCCTATTCCGATCTGCTGCTCAGCCGCCTGCACCGGCTGCCCGGCGTGCGCCAGGTGCACACGCATTTCTCGCTGCAGGAGTTCAAGGGGCAGTTGGCGGGGCTGCCGGTGGAATGACGGCTGGTGGCGCCTGGCAGGCTGCTAGAGCAGGCCGCTGTCCAGCGCCTGCATGCCATGGCGCACGCGCACGCGGTTGCAGGCATCGCTGCCGGCGGCGAACTCGCGGCAGGGCGAGGGGCGCCATTCATAGATGCCGCAATGGGCCTTCTCGCCCACCTTGCCGACCAGGGCCGCGCAGCGGGGACGCGCCCAGTCGGTTCCGCGCATGCGGCAGGTGTGGTCGGTGACTTCCTCGGCCAGCCCGGCTGGCACGCGGCCGCCCTGCGCCTGCGACTCGTGCACGGAAAAGTCCACGCGAAACGATGCGCAGCAGGCGCCGCAGCTCAGGCAGGGATGGGTCATGGCGTGGGGAGGGGAGTGCGCAAAGGCCGTGTCGGCGTCGGCCGCCATTGTGCCGCGCGCCGCCCGCCTGGGCCTGCCAGGGGGCAAAGCCGGGAACGCAAAACCCTGTCCCGCACTCCGATACCATGCGCGGTCCCGCCGCCCGGGTTCGATCAAAATCAAAATGAGAATAAAAATCAATTGATACAACACGCCATGCATTCGATGAACCCCGCGACGGACGCTGCGGCTCCGTCCACGCTGTCCGCGCCTCCCATGTCCTCCTCCGCTGCCGTTGCCGCCGTTGCTGCCACCACGGCCATCACCCTTGATGCCCTGCCCCGCCAGGTATCGGCGCGCGTGGTCGAGCTCCATGCCGCACGCGATGCCAGCGAGCAGGAACTGCTGCTGCGGCTCATGGAGATCGGCTTTCTGCCCGGCGAGCCCGTGCGCATCCTGGCCGCGGGCTTTCCGGGCGACGACCCGCTGGCCGTGCGCGTGGGCCAGACCACGTTCGCTTTGCGCCGCCATGAGGCGGCCCTGGTGCGCGTGGCGCCGGAGGCGGTGGCATGAGCGCGTCGTCCTCTCCCAAACTCATTCAGCCGCTGCAGCCTGCCCAGGGCGGCGGCGGCAGCGGTGATTCCGCACTGCGCCTGGCCCTGCTGGGCAATCCCAACTGCGGCAAGACGGCGCTGTTCAACCTGCTGACCGGCGCACGCCAGAAGGTGGCCAACTACGCGGGCGTGACCGTGGAGCGCAAGGAAGGCTGGCTGAGCACGGCCAGCGGCCGGCGCGTGCGCGTGCTGGACCTGCCGGGCACCTACAGCCTGCATGCGCACAGCGAGGATGAGCGCATCACGCGCGACATCGTCTCGGGTCGCCATGCGCGCGAGGCGCCGCCCGAACTGCTGGTCTGCGTCACCGACGCCACCCATCTGCGCCTGAACCTGCGCCTGGTGCTGGAGGCCCAGCGCCTGGGCCTGCCCATGCTGCTGGTGCTCAACATGAGCGACATGGCCAGGCGCCAGGGCATCGATATCGACCGCGAGGCGCTGTCACGCGCCCTGGGCATGCCCGTGCTGTCCACGGTGGGCGTGCGCCAGGACGGCGCGCGCGAACTGCTGCAATGGCTGGACGGCCCCGAAGCCCGCGCCCTGGCGGCGCCGCAGCTGCAGGCCTCGGCCCGCCCGGGCGATGCGCGCGAGCAGGTGCTGGCCCTGCACCAGCAGGTGGCCCGCATCATGGCCGACTGCGTCAAGGAGCCCGTGGTGGACACCCGGCGCGACGACCGCATCGACGCCGTGGTGCTGCACCCGCTGTGGGGCATGCTGCTGCTGGCGGCCACGCTGTTCCTGATGTTCCAGGCCGTGTTCAGCTGGGCACAGCCGCTGATGGATGGCATCGAGGGCGGCGTTTCGGCCGTCTCGGCCCTGGTCAACGAGCACATGCCCGAAGGCGCGCTGCGCAGCCTGCTGGCCGATGGCGTGATCGCCGGCACGGGCGCCGTGCTGGTCTTCCTGCCGCAGATCCTGATCCTGTTCCTGTTCATCCTTGCACTCGAGGATTCGGGCTACCTGCCGCGTGCCGCCTTTTTGCTGGACCGCATCATGGGCAAGGTCGGCCTGTCGGGCCGCTCCTTCATTCCGCTGCTGTCCAGCTTCGCCTGCGCCGTGCCCGGCATCATGGCCACGCGCTCCATCACCAGCTGGCGCGACCGCCTGGTGACCATCATGATCGCGCCGCTGATGACCTGCTCGGCGCGCCTGCCGGTCTATGCGCTGCTGATCAGCGCCTTCATTCCCGAGCGCACGGTGGGCGGCATCTTCAATTTGCAGGGCCTGGTGCTGTTCGCGCTGTACGTGGCCGGCATCGCCAGCGCCATGGCCGTGGCCGGCGTGGCCAAGCTGGTGGGCCGCAGCGCCGGCCCCACGCCGCTGCTGATGGAGCTGCCCTCCTACCGCTGGCCCAGCCCGCGCAGCCTGGCCCTGGGCCTGTACGAGCGCGCCATGATCTTCCTGCGCCGCGTCGGCGGCATCATCCTGACCGTGAGCATCGTGCTGTGGTTTCTGGCCAGCTACCCGGCGCCGCCCGATGGCGTCACCGAAGCGGCCATCCGCTACAGCTTTGCAGGCCGCATCGGCGGCTGGCTGGAGGTGGTGCTGGCGCCGATCGGCTTCAACTGGCAGATCGCCATCGCCCTGGTGCCCGGCATGGCCGCGCGCGAAGTGGCCGTCAGTGCCATGGGCACGGTCTATGCACTGTCCGCTGCCAGCGACGAGGCCATGGCCGAGCAGCTGGGGCCGCTGATCGCCCATACCTGGTCCCTGGCCACGGCGCTGTCGCTGCTGGCCTGGTTCGTGTTCGCGCCCCAGTGCATTTCCACGCTGGCGGCCGTGCGGCGCGAGACCAATGGCTGGCGCTATCCGCTGCTGATGACGGGCTACCTGTTCGCGCTGGCCTACCTGGCCAGCTTCATCACCTACCGCGTGGCCCTCGCGCTGGGCGCGGGCTGAGGAGGGCATTGAGCATGTGGCAAAACATCATCGTGGGCGTGATCGTGGTGGTGGCGGCCGTGTCCCTGGTCTGGCGCTACCTGCCGGCGCGTTGGCGGCTGAAGGCCGGTCAGCTGCATCCGTCGCTGGCGCCCAAGGACGGGGGCGGCTGCGGCGGCTGCAGCGCCTGCGGCGGAGACAGCTGCGCACCGGACAGGCGCCAGCCATAGCGCCAGATCGGTCGCCAGGCCGGTCGCCGGGCCGCCGGCCGGTTGCACGCTCAGGCAGCGGCCAGCCAGATGCGGGCGCCGTCATCCAGCGCAGGCAGGCCATGCGCCAGGCGCGCAGCGTTGCAGCGGTCCGTGCCCATCTCGAATTCCCGGCAGGTCGATGAGCGCTGCTCGTAGATGCTGCATGCCACCTGTTCGCCGCAGCGGCCCGTGAGGGCCGTGCAGCGCACGGGGCGGCGCTCGGTGCCGTTCATGCGCCAGCGGTTGCCGTGGACCTCATGGGCCAGTTCATCGGGAACGGTGCCGCCCATGGAGCGCAGCTCGTAGACGGAAAATTCGACACGGAAGTGTTCGCAGCAGACGCCGCAGTTCAGGCAGGGATGCAGGGCTTCGGACATGGAAGTTCTTCTTCGGGAGACAGCAGGGCACGCACAGGCTTGCCGCGCCCGGTGCCCGGGGCGGCGCATAAGGCTGGGAAGAGGAGGTGCGGCCCTAGGTATGGCCCTGGAGGAACTTCAGATAGAAGGTGTGGATGCGCACGAACAGCGCACGCACCCGGGCCGCGAAATGCCGGCGCGGCCCGAAGAAGGAGGGCACGCGCGTATGGCGTGCAATGTGCGGATGGCGCAATGCGCAGCCGCCCAACGGAAACACCGCCTGGGGGCGCTTGGCCTGCAGGCGGTGTCTGGAGTGTTCGTGGCTCAGGTGCATGGGTGTGGGGGAATGCGCCTGGGCCAAAGGAGTGGGCGTGATCAGCCCGGCTGGCGGCCCAGCAGCAGGTACTCCATCAGTGCCTTTTGCACGTGCATCCGGTTCTCTGCCTCATCCCAGACCACGGACTGCGGCCCGTCGATGACCTCGGCCTGCACTTCCTCGCCACGGTGGGCGGGCAGGCAGTGCATGAACAGGGCGTCGGCACGCGCGGCGGCCATCATCTCGGCATCCACGCACCAGTCGGCGAAGGCCTTCTTGCGGGCCTCGTTCTCGGCCTCGTAGCCCATGCTGGTCCACACGTCGGTGGTCACCAGGTCGGCGCCCTTGCAGGCATCCAGCGGGTCCTTGAAGACCTTGTAGCAGCCCTCGCGCGGCGCCTTGCCGCCAAAGGCCAGCTTCTCGTCCACTTCGTAGCCGCCCGGCGTGCTGACGTGGACGGTGAAGCCCAGCAGGTCGGCCGCCTGCAGCCATGTGTTGGCCATGTTGTTGCCGTCGCCGACCCAGGCGACGGTCTTGCCCTGGATCGAGCCGCGGTGCTCGATGAAGGTGAAGATGTCGGCCAGGATCTGGCAGGGGTGGAACTCGTTGGTCAGGCCGTTGATGACGGGTACGCGCGAGTACTCGGCAAAGCGCACGATCTTGTCCTGGCCGTAGGTGCGGATCATCACCAGGTCGGTCATGCGGCTGATGACGCGCGCGCTGTCCTCGATGGGCTCGGCGCGGCCCAGTTGGCTGTCGCCCGTGGTCAGGTGGACCACCGAGCCGCCGAGCTGGTACATGCCGGCCTCGAAGCTCACGCGGGTGCGCGTGCTGGCCTTCTCGAAGATCATGGCCAGCGTGCGGTCGCTGAGCGTGTGGTGCTTTTCGTAGTTCTTGAACTTCTTCTTGATCAGGGCCGCGCGCTCGAGCACATAGGCGTACTCGTCGGCCGTGAAGTCGGAAAACTGCAGATAGTGCTTGATGGCAGTCATAGGCAGGTCCTCATTCGGACAGGAATTGCACGATCAGGGGCTTGAGCTTGGCGACCACTTCGTCGGCCTCGGCCTCGGTCATGATCAGCGGCGGCACCAGGCGCACCACGGTGTCGGCGGTCACGCTGAACAGCAGGCCGGCTTCGGCGCCACGGCCCAGCAGGGCGCCGCAGGGCTTGTTCAGCTCGATGCCGATGATCAGGCCCTGGCCGCGCACATCGACCACGCCCTTGACGTCGGCCAGCTCCTTTTGCAGCGTGGACTTCAGGCGGTCTCCCACCTTGGTGGCATGGGCCAGCAGGCCGTCTTCTTCCATGATGCGGATGGTTTCGATGCCCGCACGCATGGCCAGCGGATTGCCGCCGAAGGTGGAGCCGTGGTTGCCCGGCTGCAGCACGGTGGCCGCCTTGCCATGGGCGACGACGGCGCCGATGGGCACGCCCGAGCCCAGGCCCTTGGCCAGGGTCATCACGTCGGGGACGATGCCGGCCCACTGGTGGGCGAACCACTTGCCCGTGCGGCCCATGCCTGCCTGGACTTCGTCGAACATCATCAGCCAGCCGTTGGCATCGCACAGGGCGCGCACCTGCTGCATGTACTCGATGCGCATGGGGTGCAGGCCGCCTTCGCCCTGGATGGGCTCCATCATCACGGCCACCACGTCGGGGTTGTCGGCCGTGGCCTGTTGCAGCGCTTCGAAGTCATTGACCGGCACGCGCAGGAAGCCGTCGAGCAGCGGGCCGAAGCCGTCGCGCACCTTGGGGTTGCCCGTGGCCGTCATGGTGGCGATGGAGCGGCCGTGGAAGGCATGCTCGTAGACCACGATCACCGGCTTGGCGATGCCCTTGTCCACGCCGTACTTGCGCGCGATCTTGATGGCGGCCTCGTTGGCCTCCAGGCCCGTGCTGCAGAAGAAGACATTGGTCATCTTCGCGCGCTCGGTCAGCAGCTTGGCCAGCGTTTCCTGGCCGGGCACATGGTAGTAGTTGGAGGTGTGGATGAGCTTGGCCACCTGGTCCTGCAGCGCAGGCACCAGCTTGGGGTGGTTGTGGCCCAGCGTATTCACGGCAATGCCGCCCAGCGCATCGAGGTACTGCTTGCCGTTGACGTCCCACACGCGGCAGCCCTGGCCTCGCTCCAGAGCGATCGGTACGCGGCCATAGGTGTTCATCACGTGGGGCGAGGCAGCCTCGATGAAAGCGGTCATTGCAAAAATCTCCTGAGCTGGAAAGTAAACGGCATCCGGGCGTTGCCGCCGCAGATGCCTGAAAAACAGCGAAGCCCGATTCTAGGGGCCGCGCAATGGCCTACCGTTGCGGTTTGCGCATCACAGCCATGCAATGAACCTACGCCACACTTGGTTAGTGCGCTGCACAACGGTCCAGCTCTTATATAAGAGATAAAATGCCTGCTTGGCCTGCCGGCAGCGATCCTGTCTGCGGGCTCTGACTTTTTTGAAGGACTTGCGCAAACAGGAAGTGGCAAGGTGCTGGGCCCCTTGGCAAGCCGCCTGTTTTGCTCCTTGTTGCACAAGTCGTATTTTGGTGCGCATCCTGATGGTCTCTCCCTCCAGCAAAGAACTGTTCATCCAGGGCATCACCCACGAAGGCAAGACTTTCCGGCCCAGCGACTGGGCCGAGCGGCTGGCAGGCGTCATGAGCCAGTTCCGCCCCGGTGGTGCCCAGCGCGGCAGCCACCTGAGCTACTCGCCCTGGTGTGTTCCCACAACGCTCAACGGCGTCAAGTGCGTGGTCGTGCATCGCGACCTGCGCGACTACGAGCCCATGGCCTGGGATTTCTGCCTGAATTTCGCCAAGGACAACAACCTGCAGGTTGCCGAAGCCTGCCTGATACCGGACGAGCCGGCCCGCTGAGGCCGGCTTCTTTTTTTGCGGGGCCGGTTCCCGCCCGATGTGAAGCGCGCCTGGGGTGCGTTTTTTTTCGGCTGCGCTTTGCTGGTGGAGACGGGCTTTTCCTTCGGTGCGATGCGGACGGCGGCGCCTTTGTCCAGGCACAAAAAAACCGCCCGAAGGCGGTTTTCTCGTTCGCTGACAGCGCACCCGTTACAAACGGCAGATGGCCGGGGCCATCCGTGCGGTTGCCTAAGTGGATTAGGCGGCGGGGGCTGCCAGGGCCTTGACCTTGGCGGACAGGCGGCTCTTGTCGCGAGCGGCCTTGTTCTTGTGGAAGATGCCCTTGTCGGCGATCGTGTCCAGAACGGATTGGGCTGCGGCAAACAGTTCGGTTGCCTTGGCCTTGTCGCCAGTCAGAACGGCCTTCTCGACCTTCTTGACGGCGGTGCGGTACTTGGAACGCAGCGAAGTGTTGGCTGCGTTGAGCTTGACGTCCTGGCGGGCGCGCTTGCGGCCGGATGCCAGGCGGGGGTTCTTCTTTACGGGCTTGGATGCCATGATATGTATTCCTAGTGTCTGAGGATGTTGTCGGCGAAGCGCGGGATTATAGCATGCAGTCCCTTCAGGGCCTGTGGGCCCCAGGCCGCGCAATCGGGCCTGTTGCAACGGAGTGCAAGAGCCGTCCGGCCCGCCCTGGCACGCAACTGCGGTGGCCGTGCCAGCGCATACACTCCCCACGGTGTCACTGTTCAAAGCCGCCTCCACCGTTTCCCTGCTGACGCTGGCCTCCCGTATCACCGGGCTGGTGCGCGATCTGCTCATGGCCTCCATGTTCGGAGCCAATGCGCTGACCGATGCGTTCAATGTCGCGTTCAGGATTCCCAATCTCTTCCGGCGCCTGTTCGCCGAAGGCGCCTTCAGCCAGGCCTTTGTGCCGGTGCTGGCCGCCAGCAAGGCCAAGGAGGGGGAGGAGGCCACGCGCAGGCTGATCTCCCATGTGGCCACGCTGCTGTTCTGGGTGCTGCTCGTGACCTGCGTGCTGGGCGTGGTCGGCGCGCCACTGCTGGTCTGGCTGCTGGCCAGCGGCCTGCGCCAGTCGCCCGAAGGCTATGACGCAGCCGTGCTGATGACGCGCTGGATGTTCCCCTACATCGGCTTCATGTCGCTGGTGGCGCTGTCGTCCGGCGTGCTCAATACCTGGCGGCGCTTTGCCGTCTCGGCCGCCACGCCCGTGCTGCTGAACCTGGCCATGATTGCCGCCGCCTTCTGGGGTGCACCCTGGCTGCAGGCGCGCGGCATAGAGCCCATCTATGCCATGGCCGGCGGTGTGATGCTGGGCGGCGTGCTGCAGCTGGCGGTACAGCTGCCGGCGCTGGCAGGCCTGGGCCTGCTGCCGCGCATCGGGTTTTCTCCAGCCGCCTTGCGCCAGGCTTGGCAAGAGGCCGGCGTGCGCCGCATCCTCAGGCTGATGGCGCCGGCGCTGCTGGGCGTGGGCGTGGCCCAGGTCTCGCTGATGATCAACACCCAGATCGCCTCCTATCTGCAGCCGGGCAGCGTGACCTGGCTGTTCTATGCCGACCGGCTCATGGAGTTTCCGACGGCGCTGCTGGGCGTGGCGCTGGGCGTGGTGCTCACGCCCCAGCTGGCCGCGGCCAAGGCGGCCGACGACTCGGAGCGCTACTCGGCCATGCTGGACTGGGGGCTGCGCCTGGTGGTGCTGTTTTCCGTGCCCTGCGCGGTGGGGCTGCTCACTTTCGCCGAGCCGCTCGTGGCCACGCTGTTCCACCGTGGCGCGCTGCAGGACAGCGATGTGGGCCAGATCGCGCTGGCGCTGGTGGGCTACGGCGCCGGCCTGGTGGGCCTGGTGGCCATCAAGGTGCTGGCGCCCGGCTACTACGCAAGCCAGGACATCCGCACGCCCGTCAAGATCGCCATCGTGGTGCTGATCATCACCCAGCTGCTCAACCTGGTGCTGGTGCCCTTCATGGCGCATACGGGTCTGGCGCTGTCCATCGGCCTGGCGGCCCTGGTCAATGCGGGCTGGCTGCTGTGGGGGCTGCTGCGCCGGGGCGTCTACCGTCCCAAGCCCGGCTGGGGGCGGCTGGCCTTGCAGGTGATTGCGGCCAGCAGTCTGCTGGCCGTGCTGCTGACCTGGGGAAGCCAGCATTTCGACTGGATTGCGCTGCGTGCCAACGGATGGCAGCGCGTGGGCCTGCTTGCCGGCCTGATGGCGGCCTCGGCCCTGCTGTACTTTGGCGCGCTGTGGGCAGCCGGGCTCAAGCTGCGGGCACTGCTGCGGCGCTAGCCCGAACCCGCATAATTGCAGGCCTGGGCGCTGCAAATTCACAAGGCATCATGAGCTGGAGCTACGACGACACGCCAACGGCCCTGCAATACTTTGCAGCGCTGGTGCAAAGCGATGAACACCTGCCGCTGATGGAGGCGGCAATCAGCATCGCCCAGGATGCCGTGCCCGATCTCGACCTGCAGGCGGCCAGCGCCGAACTGGACCGGCTGCAGGTGCGCCTGGTCCAGCGCCTGGCTGGCGAAACCGATCCGCTGCAGTGCCTGCGCGGACTCAACCAGTTCTTCTACGGCGAGCTGGGCTTTGGCGGCAATCTCAACGACTACTACGACCCCGCCAACAGCTACATCCATCATGTGCTGCAGACGCGGCGCGGCATTCCCATCAGTGTGGCGCTGATCTGGCTGGAGCTGGCTGCGGCCATCGATCTGCCGGCGCAGGGCGTGAGCTTTCCCGGCCATTTCCTGGTCAAGATGCGCCTGCCCCAGGGGCAGGTGGTGATGGACCCGTTGAGTGGCGAGTCCTTTTCGGCCAACAGCCTGGCCGAGCGGCTGGAGCCCTTCTGGCAGAGCGCGGGCCTGTCGGCCGAAGAGGCCGCTCCGCTGGGCATGTACCTGCAGGGCGCCTCGCCGCGCGACGTTCTGGAGCGCATGCTGCGCAACCTGCAGGAAATCCACCATGCCCGGCGCGACTGGCCGCTGCTGGTGGCCGTGCTCAACCGGCTGGCCGTGCTGCGGCCCGACATGCCCGAGATCCTGCGGGACCGGGGGCTGGCCTATGCGCAATGGGGGGTGACCGAGCGTGCGCTTGAAGACCTGGAGCGCTTCCTGCAGTCCCAGCAGGGCGCGCAGGCCGTGGCCGTGCGCGAGGTGATCCGGCGGCTGAGAGGGCTGTAGCCGCCCGCGCGTGGGCTGATCAGACCAGCCGGACGGCTTCCAGCTCTTTCTTGAGATAGGCGTAGAACAGCGGAGCCGCCACCAGGCCTGCAGGGCCGAACACCGATTCGGCCACGAACATCACCGCCAGCAGCTCCCATACGCCCATGTGCGTGCGCTGGCCCACGACCTTGGCGTTGATCACGTACTCGGCCTTGTGGATCAGGATCAGAAAGCCCAGGCAGGCGGCGGCGGCCACAGGGGACACCGACAGGCCCACGATGGTGATCACCGCATTGCACAGCAGGTTGCCCACGATGGGCACCAGGCCTGCAATGAAGGTCAGCGTGATCAGGGCTGGCGTGTAGGGCAGGGTCAGGTTCCAGTGCGGCAGCACGCCCAGAAGGAAGATGGCCGTGAGAAAGGTATTGAAGGCCGCAATCCAGAACTGGGCCGCCACGATCTGGCGGAAGGCCAGTCCCATGAGCCGGATGCGCTCGCGCAGCGCTGCCACCAGGGGCGGGCGGCGCGTGACCATGGGACGCACGGCGGCCAGGGCGCCGATGATCAGGCCCACGTAGGCATAGAGCAGGCCGGTGAGCCAGGCGCGGCCCGCATGGGCCAGGGCGCCGGCCTTGGCGGCCAGGTAGCTGGCCAGCAGGTGCTGGATTTCCTGTGCGCCGTCCGGCAGCTGGTCGGCCATGTCGGCCGGCAGCTTGTCACGCAGCTCCAGCACCGTGTGCGCCAGATAGTCGAGCAGCTCGCGGTACTGCTGCGGCGCGTCGGTGATGTAGGTGCGCGTGTGCGACAGCGCGCCGCTGAGCAGGGCCAGCGGCGCAAGAATGACGATGGTGGCTGCCACCAGTTGCGTCCAGCGCGGCAGCGAGCCGCGCCGGGACTTGGGCTGGGCGCGTGACAGCAGCCCGGCAAGCGCGCGCGTGACCAGAAAGCCCACGCAGACGCACAGCATGCCCGGCAGCAGCCCCTGCCACATGATCAGCAGCAGGGCGCCGGCCATCAGCACATAGCTGGACAGCGTCACGCCGCGCGTGGGCGCGGGCTGCGGGGAGATGATGGGCGAGGGCAGGTGCTGGGTCATGCGCTGCGGGCCCGTGGTCAGCGGACCTCGACAGGCTCGCCCTCGCCGCGTGCGGCGATGCGTCCGATGGTGTGGACCGTCTCGCCCAGCTTCGCGAGCGTGGCGGCCGTGGCTTCGGCAGCCTCGGCGGGCACGACAACGACCATGCCGATGCCGTTGTTGAAGGTGCGGTTCATTTCCACGGCATCGATGCCGGCCGTCTTCTGCAGCCAGGCGAACAGCTCGGTCTGGGGCCAGCTGCCGGCATCCAGGTGGGCGGCCAGGCCTTCGGGCAGCACGCGGGGGATGTTCTCCAGCAGGCCGCCGCCCGTGATGTGGGCCAGCGCCTTGATGGGGTGCTGCTCCAGCGCCGCCAGCACGTTCTTCACGTACAGGCGCGTGGGTTCCATGATGGCCTGCTTGAACGGCTTGCCGTCCAGCGTGTCGGGCAGGCTGCCCTGGCTTTCGGCGCGCTCGATGCACTTGCGCACCAGGGAGAAACCGTTGGAGTGCACGCCGGCCGAGGCCAGTCCCAGCACCACGTCGCCAGCAGCCACGCTCTGGCCCGTGAGGATCTTGGACTTTTCGACGGCGCCGACGGCAAAGCCGGCCAGATCGTATTCGCCGGCCGGGTACATGCCGGGCATTTCGGCGGTTTCACCGCCGATCAGTGCGCAGCCCGACAGCTCGCAGCCGCGCGCAATGCCGCCTACCACGGCAGCGGCCGTGTCCACGTCCAGCTTGCCGCAGGCGAAGTAGTCGAGGAAGAACAGGGGCTCGGCGCCCTGGACCAGCACGTCGTTGACGCTCATGGCCACCAGGTCGATGCCGACGGTGTCGTGCATGTTCCACTCGAAGGCCAGCTTGAGCTTGGTGCCCACGCCGTCGGTGCCCGAGACCAGCACGGGCTCCTTGTAGCGCTTGGGCACCTCGAACAGGGCGCCGAAGCCTCCGATGCCGGCCATCACGCCTTCGCGCATGGTCTTCTTGGCCAGCGGCTTGATGCGCTCGACCAGCGCGTCGCCAGCGACGATGTCGACGCCGGCGTCTTTGTAGGAGATCGGGGTAGAGGAGGGGGCAGAAGAGCTCATGGATGGGTACGGTGCGGTAGGCCCGAGGCCGGGCTGGAACCCCGGGATTCTACGGCGCCGGCCGCCGGCAGGCGCGCGCGCCAGTGGGCTTCGAGGGGGCTTTCGTTGCACAAGCGGGCCGGCTGCCGCCGTGCCGTGCGCCGCGCAGACTAAAATCCCTGTTGCGCCCGGGAACGCCCCGGCGTCGCCCGCCTTGCCGCAGCGCTGCGGCAGGGCGGGCCTGTCTTTGCTATCAACCCAATGCCGTTGCCGATTCCTTTGCCTGCTTTTGCCGCATGGACCCGCCTGGACACAGGAAAGGGGGCGCTGCGCGTATGTCGCAGATGAAGCAGCTGGCTCTGGATATCAGCATGGCGTCGAGCCCGACGCTGTCGCGCTTTTTCGTCGGCCCCAATGCCGCGGTGATCGATCATTTGCGCCATTGGGTGGGCGATGGCCGCATGCAGACGGCCCGCACGCCAGTGCCCACTTATCTTTGGGGCGAATCGGGCTCGGGCAAGACCCATCTGCTCAAGGCCGTGCGCGAGGCCCTGCGCGAGCAGGGTGCCATGGTGGGCTGGATGGATGCCTCCACCCTGTTCCCGCCGCCCTTCGACGAGCGCTGGGCGGCGGTGCTGATGGACGATGTGGACATCTACACTCCGCTGCAGCAGGCGCGGGCCTTCAACTGGTTTGTGAATGCGACGAGCCCGGCCACGGGCTCGCCGCGCTGGGTGCTGGGGGCCGGCCCGCTGCCGCCGGCAGACCTCAAGCTGCGCGAGGATCTGCGCACGCGGCTGGGCTGGGGCCATGTGTTCCAGCTGCAGCTGCTCGACGAAACCGCGCGCCGCGCGGTGCTGCGCCAGGAGGCCGATGCCCGTGGCGTTTTTCTGGGCGACGATGTGATGGACTACATGCTCAAGCGCTTCTCGCGTGACCTGGGCAGCCTGATGCAGCTGCTCGACATGCTCGACGGCTTTGCGCTGCGCAACAAGCGCGCCATCACCATTCCGTTGCTCAAGACGATGCTGGAAACCGAATGAGCCCGCATTTTCTTGTGGGCAGGGACTGCGGGAGCCGGCGGAGCCTGCGTTGCAAGGGCAGCGCGGGACCCATTTTTTTAGGATATGCATGACCTCTGATCAGAAGCAACTCCGGCCCCGGCTGGCGTTGTTCGACCTGGACCACACGCTGCTGCCGCTCGATTCGGACTATGAGTGGGGCGAGTTCACGACGCGCATCGGCTGGACCGATCCGGTCGAGTTCGGCCGCCGCAATGCCGAGTTCTTCGCGCACTACCAGGCGGGCACGCTCGACGTGCACGACTATGTGCGCTTTGCCACCGAGGCCTTCTGCGCCCGTGGCGCGCAGCAGGCCGCCGAGGCGCACGAGCGCTTCATGCGCGAGGTGATCACCCCCGCCATCCGTCCCCAGGCACTGGAGCTGCTGCGCACGCACCAGCAGGCGGGCGACCAGATCATCATCGTCACGGCCACCAACGAGTTCGTGACGCGCCCCATCGCCGCCGCCCTCGGCGTGCAGGAATTGATCGCGGTGGAACTGGAGCGCGACGCGCAGGGCTGGTTCACGGGCGAGATCCGTGGCACGCCCAGCATGCGCGGCGGCAAGGTGCAGCGCATGCAGCAGTGGCTGGATGCGCGCGGCCTGCAGTGGAGCGGCGTGGAGACCTTCTTCTACAGCGACTCCTGGAACGACGTTCCCCTGCTCGAGCGCGTGGACCACCCCGTGGCCACCAACCCCGACACTCGGCTGCGCGCCCTGGCCCAGGAACGTGGCTGGCGCATTCTGGACCTGTTTGGCGAAGCACCATGATCAAGAACATCATCGACAAGCTGCTGGGCAAGGCCTCGGCCGCCCCACGGGCGCGCAAGTCGCCCTTCGGCAAGCGCCAGGAGGTGCCCGTGCAGGTGCACGGCATCGATCCCAACCTGGTGGACCGGCGTGCCCTCGACGTGGTCGAGACGCTGCAGGACGCGGGCTACGAGGCCTACATCGTCGGCGGCGCCGTGCGCGACCTGCTGCTGGGCCTGCGCCCCAAGGACTTCGACGTGGCCACCAATGCCACGCCCGAGCAGGTCAAGGGCCTGTTCCGCCGCGCCTTCATCATCGGCAAGCGCTTTCGCATCGTGCACGTGGTCTATGGTCGCGGGCGCGAGAACGAGGTCATCGAAGTCTCCACCTTCCGCGCCTTCCTGGACAACAGCGCGGCCGAGGCCGTGAGCGGCAACGAGCGCACCAGCAAGGCCCAGCTCGCCGGCATGCACCATGCGGTGGACGCCAGCGGCCGCGTGCTGCGCGACAACGTCTGGGGTCCGCAGGACCAGGATGCCACGCGCCGCGACTTCACGATCAACGCCATGTACTACGACCCGCGCACGCAGATCGTGGTCGACTATCACAAGGGCATTGACGACGCCAAGAAGCGCATGCTGCGCATGATTGGCGACCCGGCCACGCGCTACCGTGAAGATCCGGTGCGCATCATCCGCGCCGTGCGCTTCGCCGCCAAGCTGGCGGGCAAGGGCTTCAAGCTCGAGCCCAAGACGGCCAAGCCCCTGGTGGAGTGCGAGCCGCTGCTGGCCGATGTGCCGCAAAGCCGCCTGTTCGATGAAATGCTCAAGCTGCTGCAGACCGGCCATGCGCTGGCTTCGGTGGAGCAATTGCGCGGCCTGGGCCTGGCGCGCGGCATCTACTCGCTGCTGGATGTGGTGGTCGAGCGTGCCGAGCAGCCCTTCGTGCAGGCCGCTCTGACCGATACCGATCGCCGTGTCGAGGAAGGCAAGCCCGTGGCGCCCAGCTTCCTGCTGGCCTGCGTGCTGTGGCATGACGTGAAGACCGGCTGGGAGCGCCGCCTGAACCAGCGCCAGCACCCGTTCCCCGCGCTGCAGGAATCCATCGACGAAGTGTTCGACCAGCGCATCGGCGATGTCTCGGGCCGCGGCAAGCTGGCCGCCGACATGCGCGAGATCTGGGTCATGCAGCCGCGCTTCGACAAGCGCACGGGCGCCACGCCGTTCAGCCTGGTGGCCCAGCCGCGCTTTCGCGCGGGCTTCGATTTCATGCGGCTGCGCGCCGACATCGGCGAGGTCGAGGAAAGCCTGGCCAGCTGGTGGCAGGAGTTCCAGAATGCCGACGACGCGCGCCGCGACGACCTGATCGCCCAGGCGCGCGACGAGCAGCGCGCCCGCCAGCGCAGCGCCGAACCCAAGGTGCACCGCGTGCCCAAGGTCCGCCAGCCGCGCGATGGCGTGAACCTGGCGGAAGGCGTGCAGCCTGAGGATCCCGCGCCGGCACAGGCTGGCGGCGAGGAGGCTGCAGCGCCCAAGAAGCGGCGGCGCCGCCGCCGCAAGCCCCAGGGCGGGGGCGATGGCGGCATGGGCGGCGATGAATGAGCCAGGCCACTGGGTCGCCATCGGCCTGGGAGCCAACCTCGGTGACTGCGGCCAGGCCCTGGGCCAGGCCTTGAAGGCCATCGGCGGCCTGACGGGCACGCGCCTGCTGGCCGTCTCCTCGCTCTACAGCACGGCGCCCATCGATTCCAGCGGTCCCGACTATCTGAACGCCGTGGCCGCCGTGCGCACCACGCTGCAGCCGCTGGCGCTGCTCGATGCGCTGCAGGCCATCGAACTGGCGGCCGGGCGCGAGCGCCCCTACCGCAATGCGCCGCGCACGCTGGACCTGGACATCGAGCTGTGGGGCGACGAGCGCATCGCGCTGCCGCGCCTGAGCGTGCCGCACCCGCGCATGCACGAGCGCGCCTTCGTGCTCGTGCCGCTGGCCGAGATCGCGCCTGAGCGCGTCACGCCCGCGCAGCTGCAGGCCGTGGCGGGGCAGGGCATCTGCCTGGCGCACAAGCCTGGCTGGCATCTCCGGCAAGCCTGAATCCCGACAGGGGCCTGAATGAAAAAGCCGCAGCGCCCTGAGGGCGGCTGCGGCTTTTTGCCAGGCGGGACGCGGTGGATCGGCTCAGTCCACCTTCGCTCCGGAGGCCTTGACGATGGCCTGGTACTTGGCGCGCTCGGCCGCCATGAACCTGTCGAACTCGGCGGGCGTGGAGGACACGGGCTCGGCCATCAGGGTCTCGAAGCGGGTCTTGGTCTCGGGCGCGGCCAGTGCGTCGGCAAAGGCCCGGCTCAGCTTGTCCAGCACGGGCTTGGGCGTGCCGGCCGGGGCCACCAGGCCCCACCAGGTGTCGATGGAAAAGCCGGGGAAGGTCTTGGACAGTGCGGGCACGCCGGGCAGCAGCGTGGTGGGGTTCAGCGAGGTCACGGCCAGCGCCTTGAGCTTGCCCGAGCGGATGTTGGGTGCAGCGGCGGCCAGGTTGTCGATGTTGAAGTCCACCTCGCCCGACAGCAGGGCCAGCTGGGCCGGGTTGGCGCCGCGGTAGGGCACGTGAAGGGCGAAGATGCCGGCCTTTTGCTTGAGCATTTCGCCGGCCAGGTGGCCTGCGCTGCCGTTGCCGCCGCTGCCGTAGTTGAGCTTGCCGGGGTGGGACTTGGCGTAGGCGATCAGGTCGGCCACGCTGTGGATCTTGAGCTGCTCGGCACGGGCCGCATTCATCACCAGCACGTTCGGCACGCGCACCATCTGGGTGATGCCCGCGAAGTCCTTGCCCGCGTCGTAGGGCATCTTGGTGTACAGCCAGGGATTGACGGCATGGGTGGCCGTGGCGGCCAGGCCGATGGTCATGCCGTCCGGCGTGGCGCGGGCAATGGCGTCGGCGCCGATGTTGCCGCCGGCGCCGGCCTTGTTGTCGATGATCACCACTCCCAGGGAGTCACGCACCCGCTCGGCCAGCGCGCGCGCGGTGATGTCCAGCGGACCGCCGGGCGCATAGGGCACGATCAGGCGGATGGGCTCTTGCGCCAGGGCAAGCGGGGAGGCCAGGGCAGCAGCGGCCGCCATGACCGAGAGAAGGCTGTTTCTACGGTTCATAGGGGCGCTATTGTGCAAAAAAATTGCGACACTTGGCTGCGCGCAGGTATGGGAAGCAGTTTTTCTGCGTATTGCTTGATCCGTGCCACTTTCTGCGCACTCAGGAAGCCTTGTCGGCCTCGGAGGTGAACGCGTCCGCGTAGAACTCTTCCGCCGGCAGGCCGCGTTGCTCCACATAGGCATGGCGTGCCGAATCGACCACGATGGGCGCACCGCAGGCATAGACCTGATGGCCGGACAAGTTGGCAAAGTCGTCCAGCACGGCCTGGTGCACGAAGCCCGTGCGGCCGGTCCAGCCGTCTTCCGGCAGCGCGTCGGAGACCACGGGCACATAGCACAGCTGGGGCATGGCCTCGGCCTGCTCGCGCACCCAGGCGTCGAGGTAGAGGTCCTCGGGCCGGCGTCCTCCCCAGTACAGGGTGACGGAGCGGGTGATGCCCTTGTGGCGGATGTGCTCCAGCAGCGCCTTGATGGGGGCGAAGCCCGTTCCCGAAGCCAGGAAGATAAGGGGCTTGTCGCTGTCCTCGCGCAGGAAGAAGCTGCCGAACGGGCCCTCCACGCGCAGGATTTCCTTTTCCTTCATGGCGCCGAACACGTGGTCGGTGAACTTGCCGCCCGGCATGTGGCGGATGTGCAGCTCCAGCCCCGGTGCCGTGTCCTGCACATGGGGGGCCGTGGCCATGGAGTAGGCGCGGCGGGCGCCGTCGCGCAGGATGAATTCCACGTACTGGCCTGCGTGGTAGCGGAACTTGTCTGCAGCGGGCAGCTGCAGGCGCACCTGCATCACGTCGTGCGACTTCTTCTCCAGCGTGGCCACGCGCACGGGCATCTTCTTGATCGGGAAGGCGCTGGCATCGGTCACCTGGCGCGACTCCAGCACCACCGAGGTGCTGGGCGTGGCGCAGCAGGTCAGCACATAGCCGTCGGCCTCTTCCTGGGCGGTCAACGCTTTTTCCGAGTGGGCGCCATGGGTGACCTCGCCGAGCAGCTTCTTGCACTTGCAGGAGCCGCAGGCACCGTCCTTGCAGCCATAGGGCAGGCCCACGCCGCAGCGGATGGCGGCGGCCAGGATGGTCTCGCTGCCCTGCGTGGCGAAGGCGCGGCCGCTGGGCTGTACGGTGATTTCGTGGGAAGCGTTGGCTATCTCGGTCATGTTCTCGGTATCCTCGGGGGCGCTGGCGGCGCGTGGAGCGCGCCGGCGATCTTCTTTCCCGGACGGACATGCCGCTGCCGCGACCGGCGGCGCGCGGGTGGCCGCCCTCGCAACAGGCCAGGATTTTGCCCTCAAACCAAAACCCATTGGGCGCGCTGCCGGCGCGCTTTCGACGCGAACGCGTGCTCATCGTCGGCTGCGGCGACGTGGGGCTGCGCGTGGCTGGTGCATTGGCGGGCGCGCCCGTCGCCCGTTCGGGTGCCGCACGACGGGGCCCGCGCGTGCTGGCCCTGACGCGTGGCGCCGAGCGCCTGCAGGATCTGCGCGGGCGCGGCATCACGCCGCTGCTGGGCGATCTGGACGCGCCTGCCACGCTGCGCCGTCTGGCCGGCCTGGCCACGCGCGTCGTCCACCTGGCGCCGCCGCCCAATCCGCCTGCCGGCGAAGATGGCTGGTGGCTGGACCCGCGCACCACGGCTTTGCTGCGCGTGCTGCGCCTTCGCGGCCGGCCGGCCAGCCTGGTCTATGGCTCGACCTCCGGCGTCTATGGCAACTGCGAGGGCGCCTGGATCGACGAAAGCCGCCCGCCCGCACCGGCCACGGCGCGTGCCCAGCGCCGCGTGAACGCCGAGCGAGCCGTGCGCTTTGCCGGGCGCGGCGGGCTGCGCGCCAGCATTCTGCGCATCCCGGGCATCTATGCGCCGGACCGGGAAAACGGTACGCCGCGCGGGCGCCTGCTGCGCGGCACGCCCCTGCTGTGTGCCGCAGAGGATGTCTACACCAACCACATCCATGCCGACGACCTGGCCCGCGCCTGCGTGCGGGCGCTGTGGCTCGGCCGGCCGCAGCGCATCTACCACGCCAGCGACGATACGCAGCTGCGCATGGGCGACTACTTCGACCTTGCGGCCGATCTCTATGGACTGCCGCGCCCCGCACGCATCACGCGCGAGCAGGCGCAGCGCGAGCTGCCGGCCAGCCTGCTGAGCTTCATGGGGGAGTCACGCCGCCTGCGCAACCAGCGCCTGAAGGAGGAGCTGGGCCTGAGATTGCGCTACCCGACCGTGGAGCAGGGGCTGCGCGCCTGAATCAGCGCGGGTGGATGCCGCCGTTGGTGTCGTAGCAGCGGAACACGTTGCAGTGCGAGATGGGGGCCGAAGGCGGCAGCGGCTGCGGCGGCACGGGGCGTCCGACGATCCACGGCCGGTTGATGGCATTGGGCTGCAATGCGCGCGATTGCTGCAGCTGTTCATAGGCCTTGGGGCCCAGGCAGGCCATCTCCATCTGCTGCTGGGCGGCCTGGCTGCGCGGGCCCCAGGTGGCGGGATCGGGATTGGCCTCGGCCAGGATGGTGTCCAGGCGGCGGCGCGCCTGCTGGCAGGCCGGGGAGTCGCCGCCGTCGCGCTGGGCCGAGTTCTCGCGCTCGCGCCGGCTGCGTGCCTCGCGCTCCTGCTGCTGGGCACGCGTGCGGCGCTCGGCCTCTTCGCGGGCCAGTTGCTGGTTCTTGCGCTCTATGGCGGCGGCGGACTGCGCGCGCTCGCGCTCCAGCTCTTCGGGGCTGGGGGCTTCCTGCACCTGCACGCGGTTTTCGCCGTCCTTGCAACTGCTGTTGGTGTAGGTGACGCGGCCGGTCTTGGCGTCCGTGCAGCGGATGACCTGGGCCGAGGCCGGGCCTGCGGTGAGCGCCAGCACCAGCGGTACAAACATCGGTACAAGCGCCGCCAGCGCCCAGCGCGCGGCCGCCGATGAACGGCGGCCGGTGTGGCCAAGGTCTTGGGTGCGGTGCATGGCGGTTTCCTTTCCCATCACAAGCGGCACAAGGATGTGGTGTATTGCCGATTATGGTGCGGCGCCCAGGGGCTGGAAATGCCGCCGGTCAGCCGTTCAGCGCCAGTGGCGCGGATCCTGGGTGGGGTAGGGGTTGCCGCCGCCCTGGCTTTCACGCTGCATGCGCTCGATGGCGCGTTGCTGCTGCTCGCGGTCACGCTGCTGCTGCTCCCGGTCCCGTTGCTGGCGTTCGCGCTCGCGCTGCTGCTGGCCCTGGTCGCGTTCGCGCTCCCGCTGCTGGCGCTCGGCTTCGCGGCGCTGCTGCTCCTGCATGCGCTCGCGCAACTGGCGGTCGCGGTCCTGGGCCTGGCGGTCACGGTCCCGGTCGCGCTCGCGCATTTCACGCTCGCGTTGTTGGCGGTCACGCCAGGCATCGCGGTTGCGTTCCTGCTGGATGCGCTCGCGCTCGTACTGCAGGCGCTCACGTTCGCGCTGCAGGCGCTGGCGCTCGTACCAGCCGTTGTCCGGATAGGCGGGCTGCGTGGGATACGAGGGGTAGACGACGCCGCCCGACGGATAGCTGGGATAGGACGGGTAGCTGGGATAGCTGGGGTAGCCGGAGCCCATGTCCGAATAGCCATCGGGCGGCACGGCGCAGGCGGTGACCAGGGCAGCAAGGCCAAGGCCGGCCAGCAGGCGCAGGGGGCGCAGGCCAGGCTGCGGGCGCTGCTGCGTGGGGGAGGCGTTGGTTCGGGTCATGGTGTGGTGTCCGGGCAAAGGCGTGTTTCCTGTCTGGATCTCTTCATATGACGTTTGACAGGCCTCAATGGTTGACCTGGATCGTCCTGGCGAGGCAACGACGGCGACAGCGGAGCTTCTATTTTGATAGCAATTGGTCCATGTGCTGTAGGTGCTTCCAGATGAAATCCGCAGGCACAGCGCGCAATGGCTGCGGTCGCCCCGATCGCCGCAATGGCATCTGCGCGGGACTAGAATGGCCGCTGTCTTTGGCGGCGCGCAGTCCGTGCGCCGCAAAGCAGCGTTCTCAGGGCGGGGTGAAATTCCCCACCGGCGGTATCTGGATCTGTCTTTCGGCATGTGTCCAGCAGCCCGCGAGCGCCCGGCTAGCCGCAAGGCCGGCCGGGGTCAGCAGATCTGGTGAGATGCCAGAGCCGACGGTCACAGTCCGGATGAAAGAGATCGCGCAGCACCTGCATGGCAGGCGCCATGCCCATGGTTGTCCCATGGGCTGTGCCGCGCCATGCGGCGCCATGGCGCGCGCCCTGATTCATTTGTCTCATCTCGAAAGAGCACCATGAATCAGACTCCTGTCTCCTTGAACTTCTCCGCACACGGCACGGCCTCGGGCACGCCGTGGAAGGCCGTCGCGGGCCGCAGCCGCGTGGCCGTGATCTGCGCGAGCTGGCATACCGATGTCGTGCACCAGGCGCGCGACTCCATGGCGGCCGAGCTGCAGGCCCAGGGAGTGGCCGCGCAGAACATCAGCCACTTCAACGTGCCCGGCGCCTTCGAGATCCCGCTGCTGGCCAAGAAGCTGGCCGACAGCGGCCGTTTCGACGCGGTCATCGCCTGCGCGCTGGTGGTCAACGGCGGCATCTATCGCCACGAGTTCGTGTCCTCGGCCGTGATCGACGGCCTGATGCGCGTGCAGCTCGATACCGAAGTGCCGGTGTTCTCGGCCGTGCTCACGCCGCGCGATTTCCACGAACATGGCGACCATGTGGAGTTCTTCCGTGCCCACTTCGTGAAGAAGGGCGTGGAAGTGGCGCATGCCTGCCTGGCGGCGCTGGACCAGCTGGCGCAGGTACAGGCACTGGGCCAGGCGCGCGCGGCGTGAGCCGGCCAGCCTCCCAGCACAGCTTTGGTTGGGGATGGATTCTCGTAAACACTGAGTTGGGGCCGAGTGTCGCGGTCCCGTCACGCGGCGTGACGCGCCATTGCCAAGCCGCGATGACGGGAATAACGTGACGGCCTGTTTCAACTGAGGAGTGCGCGATGAAGATGTCCCGGAAGTTGTGTATTGCGGCCGTCGTGGCCGGCATGGGTGGCGTGGCCATGGCCCAGGAGCAGGTGATCCGCATCGGCCACATCGGCCCCGTGTCCGGACCCCAGGCCAATTTCGGCAAGGACAACGAGAACGGCGTGCGCATGGCCATTGACGACCTCAATGCCAAGGGCATGGAGATCGCCGGCAAGAAGGTCAAGTTCCAGCTGGTGGCCGAAGACGATGTGGCCGATCCCAAGCAGGGCACGGCCGCTTCGCAGAAGCTGTGCGACGACAAGGTCGCCGGCGCCGTGGCCTTCCTCAACTCGGGCGTGGCCATTCCCTCGTCCAAGGTCTTCCAGGACTGCGGCATTCCCATGATCACGGGCGCGGCCACCAACCCCGACCTGACCAAGCCCGGCTGGAACACCACCTACCGCGTGATTGCCAATGACAACGCGCTGGGCGCGGCGCTGGCCAAGTACGCGGCCGAAACGCTCAAGCTCAAGACCGTGGCCATCATCGATGACCGCACGGCCTACGGCCAGGGCCTGGCCAATGTGTTCAAGAAGGATGCGGAAAAGCTGGGCGTGAAGGTCGTGGCCTCGGAGTTCACGAACGACAAGGCCACGGACTTCATGGCCATCCTGACCTCGATCAAGGCCAAGAAGCCCGAAGGCATCTTCTACGGCGGCATGTATGGCCAGGCCGGCCCCATGCTGCGCCAGATGGCCCAGTTGGGCATGAACGATGCCAAGTACTTCGGCGGCGACGGCCTGTGCGTGCCCGAGCTGGCCAAGGTGGCCGCCGGCGCCAAGCCGCTGGACAACGTGATCTGCGCCGACGGCGGCGCCTCGCTGGCCAAGATGCCTGGCGGCACGGAATGGAAGAAGCGCTACGACGCCAAGTACCCCGGTCAGTTCCAGGTCTACAGCCCGTACTTCTACGACGCCACCATGATGCTGGCCGACGCCATGAAGCGCGCCAACTCCTGGGACCCCAAGGTCTACATCCCCTTCCTGCAGAAGGCCGACTACTCGGGCGTGACCTCCAAGATCGCTTTCGAGAAGAACGGCGAGATGAAGAACCCTTCGTACACGCTGAGCGTGTTCAAGAACGGCCAGAAGACGGCCCTCGACTGAGAGCCTGTCCTCCCTTCGTTTTCATGCCCGCCTTGTGCGGGCTTTTTTTATCGGCCCGGGACCTCGGCCGGGGCCTGCGCCGGCGCATCGACCACGCCGGGCAACTGCGCCAGATAGGCCTGCAGCGCGGCAATGGCCTGGCGCACCTTGGCGGGCTGGGCCTGGCGCTGCGGGGTGACGGCCCAGATGTCCAGGCCGCCGAAGTCCCAGTCGGGCAGCAGGCGCACCAGGCGTCCTTCGGCCACCGCGTCGGCAACGTCCATGCTGCCCAGCAGGGCCAGGCCCAGGCCGGCCTCGCACATCTGCTGGAGGGACAGTTGGTTGTTGCTGGCCACATGGGGCTGCACCTGCAGGCTGTAGGTCTCGCCCGTGGCCGGGTGGCGTGCCTCGGCCCGCAGAGCCTGGCCCTGGCCCTCGCGCGCAAGGCCCAGCCAGCGCGCGCTGGCCAGCGGTGCCGGGTGGCGCCAGGCCGCGCCGCCGCCGTGCTCCTGTATCCATGCGGGCGAGGCGCTCAGCCAGTTGCGCATGGCGCCCAGGCGCCGGGCCGCCCAGCCGGAGTCGGCCAGCCGGCCAAAGCGCAGCGCCAGGTCGATGCGGCTTTGGATGAGGTCGATGGGCGCATCGTCCACATCCAGGTGCAGGCGCAGTGCCGGATGCCGGGCCAGCCAGCTGCCCAGGGCCGGCGCGATATGGCGCGCAAAGCCCACGGTGGCCGACAGGCGCAGTTCGCCGCCGGGCTCGTCGCGCGCGGCGGCCAGCTCGGCCCGCGCCTGGCTGGCGGCCTGTGCCATGGCGGCGCACTGCTGGTAGTAGCGCTCGCCCGTGTCGGTGAGGGCGATCTGCCGGGTGGAGCGGTGCAGCAGGGTGACGCCGCCGTCGCGCTCGAGCTGGCGCACCTGCTGGCTCACGGCCGAGGGGCTCATGCCCAGGGCGCGCGCGGCGGCGCTCATCGATCCGTGCTGCACCACGGCGGCGAAAACGGCCATGCGTTTGTAGTCGTCCATGGGCTGTATTGTGAAGTGGTGCTTCAAGCTGTTGGTGAAAACTGCTGTCTTCCGCAGTGATTGTGAACGGCGTAATCTCAATGCCATCGTGAACAGGCGCCCAGGCGCCGCAAAGGAATGAAGATGAAAGTGGCACTCATTGGCGCAACCGGCTTTGTGGGTTCGGCGGTATTGAAGGAGCTGCTGCAGCGCGGCCACGAGGTCGTGGCCCTGGTGCGCGACCCCGCCAGGCTGGCGGCCCAGCCGCATCTGCACGCCGTGCAGGCCGATGTGCTGGATGCCGCCGCCGTGCAGCGGGCCGTGGCAGGCGCGGACGCCGTGGTCAGCGCCTACAACGCGGGCTGGGGCAATCCCGACATCTATGAGGATTTCATGCGCGGCTCGCGCGCCATCGTGGCGGGCACCAAGGCGGCTGGCGTCAAGCGCTATCTGGTGGTGGGCGGTGCGGGCAGCCTCTACATCGCGCCCGGCAGGCAACTGGTGGACACGCCCGAGTTCCCGGCCGCCATCAAGCCCGGCGCCTCGGCTGCGCGCGATGCCCTCAACGATCTGCAAAAGGAGCAGGGCCTGGACTGGACGATGCTGAGCCCGCCGATTGCCCTGCACCTGGGTGACCATGGCGAGCGCACGGGCCAGTACCGCACGGGCAAGGATGAGCCGTTGATGCAGGCCGACGGCCAGCCCGGCACCATCTCGGCCGCCGATCTGGCCGTGGCCCTGGTGGATGCGCTGGACAAGGGCCTGCACCTGCGCGAGCGCTTTACCGTCGCTTACTGAGCACCGGGGGCTCCCGGCTGGTGCGCAGGCGGCCTCCATGGCATGCTGGTGCCTGTCACGAACAGGCAGGAGCGCCGCCATGATCGACCACACGGGAATCCTCGTATCGGACTTCGACCGCAGCCGGGAGTTTTATGCGCGGGCGCTGGCTCCCCTGGGCTACGAGATCCTGATGGAGCTGTCCGCCGAGCTCACCGGCCACGGCGACACGGCCGGCTTTGGCGAGCCGCCCAAGCCTGATTTCTGGATCACCGGCGGCGAGCCCAACCAGCCGCCCATCCATGTGGCCTTTCGCGTGGACAACCGCAACATGGTCGATGATTTCCACGCGGCCGCCCTGGCCGCAGGCGGGCGCTGCAATGGCGAGCCCGGCCTGCGACCGCACTACCATGACGACTATTACGCGGCCTTCGTGCTCGACCCCGACGGCCACAACATCGAGGCCGTCTGCCACCTGCCTCCGGCCTGAGTCCCCCTGGCGGCACTGGGGCCTGCGCGGCAGCTGACATCAGGCGGTCGCATGGCGCAGCACAATATTGCGCTGCAACAAAAAAGGCCCCACGTTCCCCATGCCCCCTTCCGTCTCCGCTGCGGCCGGCTCCGTTTCCGCGTCATCCACACCCACGGCCGCCCAGGCCTGGCTCAGCGTGATCGCGCTGGCGCTGGGCGCCTTCGTCTTCAATACCACCGAGTTCGTGCCCGTGGGCCTGCTCAGCAGCATTGGCGCGAGCTTTGGCATGCCCACCGAGCAGGTCGGGCTGATGCTGACCATCTATGCCTGGATCGTGGCCCTGGCCTCGCTGCCCTTCATGCTGCTCACGCGCAATGTGGAGCGGCGCAAGCTGCTGATGGGCGTGTTCGCGCTGTTCGTGGCCAGCCATGTGCTGTCGGGCGTGGCCTGGAGCTTTGCCTCGCTCATGGTCAGCCGCATCGGCATTGCGCTGTCGCATGCGGTGTTCTGGTCCATCACGGCCTCGCTGGCCGTGCGCGTGGCGCCGCCCGGAAGGAAGGCCGTGGCGCTGAGCCTGCTGGCCACCGGCACCTCCATGGCCATGGTGCTGGGCATTCCGCTGGGCCGCATCGTGGGCGAATGGCTGGGCTGGCGCACGACGTTCCTGGCCGTGGGCGGGGTGGCCGCCATCGTCATGGTGGCCCTGGCCCGGCTGCTGCCGCGCCTGCCCAGCGAGAACGCGGGCAACCTGGCCAGCGTGCCCATGCTGCTGCGCCGTCCGGCGCTGCTGTCCATCTACATCCTGCTGGTGGTCGTGATCACCGGGCAGTTCACGGCCTACAGCTATATCGAGCCCTTCGTGCAGGACATCGCGGGCTTCGAGGGCAAGGTGACCACGGCCGTGCTGCTGCTGTACGGCGGCATGGGCATCGTGGGCAGCGTGATGTTCAGCTGGTGGGGCCTGCGCCATCCGCGCGGCTTTCTGCTGGCTGCCATTGGCGTGCTGTCGGCCAGCCTGCTGATGCTGGTGCCGGCCTCGGGCCATGAGGCCTCGCTCTATGTGATGAGCTCGGTCTGGGGTGTCGCCATGATCTGCTTCGCCCTGGCCATGCAGTCCCAGGTGCTCAAGCTGGCAGCCGACGCCACCGATGTGGGCATGTCCATGTTCTCGGGCATCTTCAACATCGGCATTGGCGGCGGCGCGCTGCTGGGCAGTCAGGTCAGCATGCATGCGGGCATGCAGAACATCGGCTGGATCGGCGGCGGCCTGGTGGCGCTGGGCCTGGCTTGGTGTGTCTGGGCCTTCGTGCGCTGGTCTGCCGGCTTCCAGGCAACGGCGCACTGAAGCGGGTCAGCCGCCGGGTGCCCGCATGGCCTGGGCGTAGCGCTGCGGTGCCAGGCGGGACACCAGTACGCAGACCACGAGCACGGCGGCCATCTGTGCCAGCCAGCCGGCGCCGAATCCGCCCGTGAACTGGTGCAGCCGGGCGATCACATAGGGCGCCAGCGCCGCAATCAGAAAGCCGCCGCCCTGCATCAGCGCATTGAGCGCCCCGGCCTGCGTGGGGTGGGGAAGATGGTCGAGCGCCACCACCATCATCAGCGCGAAGCAGCCACCCAGGCCGATGCCGAGGATGACGATGTTGAGCAGCGGCGCCGCATCAGGCCACCAGGCCAGCGCGGCCAGGCCGATGATCTGGCACAGCAGCGTGAACCCCAGCCATGGCCGCCGGTCGGCATGGCGCGCGGCCAGCACGGGCAGTCCCAGCGCGGCGCCGGCCTGTGCCACCGACAGCAGGGCGACCAGGCCGCCGCTTTGCGCGGGGCTCCAGCCGTGCGTCTGGTAGAAGGGTGCAAGCCAGGCCACCATGGCCGCATAGCCGCCGTTGATGAGGCCGAAGCAGGCCATCAGCATCCAGGTGCGTGGGCGCCGGCGCAGCCAGCCGGTGTCTTGCGTGGCGTTGGCCCCTGCCATGGGCGCCGGAGCCGGCAACGCACGCAGCGCATGCCGCGCCAGCGCCAATGCCAGCAGGGCGGGCGCAGTCCACAGCGCCAGCGCAAGGCGCCAGTCCAGTCCCCATTGCACGGCCAGCGGCGAAATCTGGGCGCCCAGGGCGCCGCCGCCCATGAGCGCGGCCGAGTACAGCCCCATCATCTGGGCCATGCGTGCGGGCGACTGGCGCTTGATCAGGCCCGGCAGCACGCCTTGCACCAGGGCGACGCCAGCGCCGCACAGCGCGGCCGTGGCCAGCAGGGTGGCCGCACTGGAGCCCGCCACGCGCAGCGCACAGCCCAGCGCAATCACCGCCAAGGAGCCGACCACGGCGCGGCGCGGACCCAGGCGCTGAAGCGCGGCCGGGGCCAGCCAGGCGCCCAGGCCCATCAACGCCATGGGCAGCAGGGTCAGCCAGGACAGCGTGGACAGAGCCATGCCGGTGGCGGACTGGATCTGCGGTCCCAGCGGGCCGATGGCCGTGAGAAACGGGCGCAGGTTCAGCGTGACCAGCACGACGGTGGCCAGCCACAGTGCCGTTGGAATGGCGTGTGCTGCGGCAGGGGTCTCGGTGTGCGCAGGCGCAATGGACGACATGGCTTCAGGCCCAGGGGGCGTTGCCGTACAGTTGGGCCGCCGTGATGCCCGTGTCCAGCCGCGTCAGGGGCAGCGGTGGCGGCTGCAGCGGCATGCGCAGCCGCTGGTAGGCGCCCTCGCTGGACAGGCCATACGGCTGGGCATCCGCGTTGTCGAAGGCGAAGAAAACCTGCTCGGCCCCGGCCATCACCAGCGCCGCCAGGCACATGGGGCAGGGGTGGCCGCTGGCGTAGATGGTGCAGCCGGCCAGGCTGGCGTTGGCCTGGGCGCGCGTGCCCGCGCGCAGCGCCTGCATTTCTGCGTGGGCGCTGGGGTCATGGCTTTGCACGATCTCGTTGACGCCCGTGGACAGGATCTGCCCCTCGCGCGCGAGCAGGGCGCCGAAGGGCCGGCCGCCCCGCAGGCGGTTGTCGTGCGCCAGCTGCACGGCATGGCGCAGCAGGCGGATGTGTTCTTGTTCTTGCATGGGGATGGCTGGGCAATCGGGAGCTGAGGCCGCAGTCTAGGACGGGGGCCCTCAATTGGAAAATTAAATGATCAAATGCCAGGCAGTGACAAAGCCACTGAAATTCGCCCAAGCCCCATGCAGCCCTCTTCCATAGACCCCACCCTGCTGCGCAGCTTCTGCGCCGTGGCCGAAACCGGCAGCTTCACGCGCGCGGCGCAGGGCGTGCACCTGACCCAGTCCACGGTCAGCCAGCAGATCCGCAGGCTGGAGGAGCAAATGGGCTGCACGCTGCTGGACCGCAGCGGGCGCCATGTGGAATGCACGCTGGAAGGAGAGCGCCTGCTGGCCTATGCGCAGCGCATCCTCGCGCTCATGGACGAGGCCGTGGAGCAGCTGGCAGGCGCCACCGAGGCCGTGCTGCGCATCGGCGTTCCCGAAGACTTTGCGGCCGGCGCCGTGATGCCCGCCTTTGCGGCGCTGGCACGCAGCCAGCCGCAGTTGCGGCTGGAGCTGAGCAGCGGGCTGTCGCAGGCGATATGGCAGCAGTTCCAGTCCGGCGAGCTGGACCTGGCCATCGTCAAGCAGCGCAGCGGCAGCACGCCCGGCATGGCGCGCTGGCCTGAACCGCTGGCCTGGATAGACAGTGCGCGGCATCCCTGCCACGGGATGGATCCCTTGCCTTTGGTGGTGTTTCCACAGGGCGGCCTGTACCGCAGCGAGATGACGCATGCGCTGGATGCCGCCGGCCGGCGCTGGCGCCTGGCCTATGTGAGCGCCAGCCTGGCCAGCCTGGAAGCCGCCGTGGAGCAGGGCCTGGGCATCAGCCTGCTGCCGCGCCGGCTGGTCGGGCCCGGCCACCGCCTGCTCGACGGCATGGCCGGCTTCGCCCCCGTGCCTGATGTGGAAGTGGCACTGCACGTGCGGGCCCAGTTGTCGGCGCCGGGTCGACGTCTGGCCGGGCGCCTGTGTGAGGTGTGCGAGGCGTTGCTGTCGCCTGTCGCTGGCGAAGCCTGAAAAAAATCCCCGCCGTGGCGGGGATGGTCAGTGGGTGACGCGCAGGCTCAATCCATCGTCAGGTTCTGCTTTTGCACCACGTCCTTGTAGACCGCCAGTTCGGCCTTGATCTCTTCAAAGAAATGCTCGGGCGTGTCGGCCACGATCAGCGAGCCGGTTTCCTCGATGCGCTTCTTGATGGCCGGGTCCTGCAGCACCTTGCGCGTGGCGGCATTGACCTTGTCCACGATGTCGCGCGGCAGGTTCTTGGGGCCGACGATGCCGTAGTAGGCCATGCGGTTGACGGGGGCCAGGCCCACTTCCTTGAAGGTGGGCACATCGGGCAGGGCGGCCAGGCGCTGGGGCGCGGCCACCACGATGGGCACCAGGCGCTTTTCCTTGACGAAGCCCAGGGCGGAGGGCAGGTTGTCGAAGATCAGCGGAACCTGGCCGGCCACGGCGTCGTTCAGCGCGGGGCCGCTGCCACGGTAGGGCACGTGGGTGATGTCGGTGCCCGTGGACAGCTTGAACATCTCCATCATCAGATGGGTGATGCTGCCGTTGCCGGGCGAGGCGTAGGAGTACTTGCCGGGGTTCTTCTTCACCTCGGCCAGGAACTCCTGGTAGTTCTTGCCCGCGAACTTGGGGTTGGCCGCAATGATGTTGGGCGTGGCCGCGATGTTCACGATGGGCGTGAAGTCGGTCAGCACGTTGTACGGGATCTTGGGGTTGATCGCCGGGTTGGTGGCCGTGGTGGACACGGTGGCGATGCCCAGGCTGTAGCCATCGGGCTGGGAGCGCGCCGTCTCGGCCGCGCCGATGCTGCCGCCGCCGCCGCCCTTGTTCTCGACCACCACGGGCTGGCCCAGGGCACGGCCCAGCGGCTCGGCCACGATGCGCGCGATCAGGTCGGTGGTGCCGCCGGCCGCGAAGGGCACGAGCAGCTTGATGGGCTTGGTGGGGTAGCCCTGGGCATGGGCTGCGCCCGAAAGCGCGAGGGCGCCGAGGATGCCGGCGAGCGCGATGCGGGAGGTGTGAGTCATGGTGTTGTCTCCTTGAATGGATGTTGTGGACGTTTGTTGTGAGGCACCGACGGGTGGGAGGGCGTGATTCTTTAGGACATTCGTATGACGGTGCTTGGGCTGAGAAATGTGGAGGCGGTGTTGCGCGGCGCTGGCGATCAGACCACGCCGCGCGAGCGCAGCGCCTGGATGGCCATGGGCGCAATGCCCAGCTCGCCCAGCACTTCATCGGTGTGCTGGCCCAGGGAGGGCGGTGCGCTGCGCAGCACGGGCGGGGTATCGCTCAGGCGCATGGGGCTGGCCACGCCGGCGATGCGCGAGATGCCGTCGCCGGCCTCGCGCGGCAGCTCGACGCGTATGCCGCGTGCACGCACCTGCGGGTCATCGAAGGCCTGGGCGATGGTGTTGATGGGGCCGCAGGGCACGGCCTTGTCTTCCAGCAGCGCAATCCATTCGGCCGTGCCGCGTGTCTTCATGAGGGGCACCATCCGCTCCAGCAGCGCCTGACGGTTGCGCACGCGCGCGGTGTTGGTGGCAAAGCGCTCGTCCTGCGCCCAGCCGGCTTCGCCGACGGCGGCGCAAAAGCGCGCGAACTGCCCGTCATTGCCAATGGCCAGCAGCACGTTGCCGTTGGCCGTGGCGAAGTCCTGGTAGGGCGCCAGGCTGGGGTGGATGTTGCCGGCGCGGCCCGGCGATTCGCCCGTGGCCAGAAAGCCGGCGGCCTGGTTGGCCAGCACGGCCATGCCCACGTCCAGCAGGGCCATGTCGATGTGCTGGCCCCGGCCCGAGGCCTGGCGTGCATGCAGCGCGGCCAGGATGGCATTGCTGGCATACAGGCCCGTGAAGACGTCGATCACGGCCACGCCCACCTTGAGCGGGCCGCCTCCGGGCGCCTCATCGGCATGGCCGGTGATGCTCATCAGCCCGCACATGGCCTGCACCATGAGGTCGTAGCCCGCGCGCTCGGCATACGGGCCGGTCTGGCCGAAACCCGTGACCGAGCAATAGATCAGGCGCGGGTTGAGCGCCTTGAGGCTTTCGTAGTCCAGCCCGTACTGCGCCAGGCCACCGACCTTGAAGTTCTCCACCAGCACATCGGCCCCGGCCGCCATCTGGCGAATCAGCTGCTGCCCATCGGGGGTGGACATGTCGATGGTGACCGAGCGCTTGTTGCGGTTGCAGGCCGTGAAATAACTGGCCTCCTGCGTGGCCTGCCCATCGTCGCGCGGCAGGAACGGAGGCCCCCAGTGGCGCGTGTCATCGCCGGCCACGGGCCGCTCGACCTTGATCACGTCGGCGCCCAGGTCGGCCAGTGTCTGCGTGCACCAGGGCCCGGCCAGCACGCGGGAAAGATCAAGCACCTTGATGCCAGCCAATGCGGCCGGCGCGGAGGATGTGGAGGACATGAGAGGGAAGAAATATGAGCGCGCCCGATGCCGCTGGTAGTTCAGCTCAGGGCTTGAGCTTCCATCACCCATAGCGTGTGACATGGGCGTGGAACAGGCCAGGGACGCCGAGCAAGAGCCGCCTCGCGGCGAGGGCGTCGTCCCCCTCCGCGAAGCGAGAAGGGGGAAGGCGCGAAGCGCCTCAGGGGGTCAGTTGGCAAAAGCTGCGATGCCGGTCTGCGCCCGGCCCAGGATCAGCGCATGCACATCGTGCGTGCCTTCGTAGGTGTTGACCACTTCCAGGTTGACCAGATGGCGGGCCACGCCGAACTCGTCGCTGATGCCGTTGCCGCCCATCATGTCGCGCGCCATGCGGGCAATGTCCAGCGACTTGCCGCAGTTGTTGCGCTTGATCAGCGAGGTGATCTCGATCACGTTCTGGTGCTCGTCCTTCATGCGGCCCACGCGCAGCGCGGCCTGCAGGCCCAGGGTGATCTCGGTCTGCATGTCGGCCAGCTTCTTCTGCACCAGCTGGTTGGCGGCCAGGGGGCGGCCGAACTGCTTGCGGTCCAGCGTGTACTGGCGCGCCGTGTGCCAGCAGAACTCGGCTGCGCCCAGGGCGCCCCAGGCAATGCCGAAGCGTGCGCTGTTCAGGCAGGTGAAGGGGCCCTTGAGGCCGCGCACCTCGGGGAAGGCGTTTTCCTCGGGGACGAAGACATCGTCCATCACGATCTCGCCCGTGATGGAGGCGCGCAGGCCCACCTTGCCGTGGATGGCCGGGGCCGACAGGCCCTTCATGCCCTTGTCCAGGATGAAGCCGCGGATCTCGCCCACATGGCCGTCCTCGGTCACTTCCTTGGCCCAGACCACGAACACGTCGGCCACGGGGCTGTTGGTGATCCACATCTTGTTGCCCTTGAGGCGGTAGCCGCCGTCCACCTTGTAGGCGCGGCTGGACATGCTGCCGGGGTCGGAACCGTGGTCGGGTTCGGTCAGGCCGAAGCAGCCGATGAACTCGCCGCTGGCCAGCTTGGGCAGGTACCTGTTCTTCTGGTCTTCGGTGCCGAATTCATTGATGGGCACCATCACCAGCGAGCTTTGCACGCTGGCCATGGAGCGGTAGCCCGAGTCCACGCGCTCGATCTCGCGTGCCACCAGGCCGTAGCTGACATAGTTCAGGCCCGCGCCGCCGTACTGCGTGGGGATGGTGGGGCCCAGCAGGCCCAGCTCGCCCATCTCGCGGAAGATGCTCACGTCGGTCTTTTCATGGCGGAACATTTCCAGCACGCGGGGTGCCAGCTTCTCCTGGCAGTAGGCATGGGCCGCGTCGCGGATCATGCGCTCGTCTTCACTCAGTTGCTGGTCGAGCTGGAAGGGGTCATCCCATTGGAAGCTGTTGCGGGCCATGGCGTGGTTTCTCCAAAAAACAAAGAGGTCAAGGGCGGGTCGCTGCCATATGCCAAAGCCGGGCAGGCTGTGACCATGGAGCGTTGTTGCGACGCATCTTAGAAGCGGGCCTGCGCGTGGCGCAAACGATGTTTGTTCATCCATGAATGCGTAAAACGCATGTATAAATGGGTTGTTGCGGGTTATTCCCTATGATGTGAGGCTCTGAAGTGCATTGAATTCATGAGATATGCGTAGAGCCCTGCCATCCACCCAAGCCCTTGCCTGCTTCGAGTCGGCCGCCCGCCACATCAGCTACACGCGTGCGGCGCAGGAGCTGTCGCTCACGCAAAGCGCGGTATCGCGCCAGATCATTGCGTTGGAAGAGTTCCTGGGCGTGCAGCTGTTCCGGCGCACGCGCCACGGCGTGCTGCTGACGGAGGCCGGCACGCAGTACGCCCAGCAGGTCTCGCGCTGGCTGCACGGCCTGGAACGCGACACGCTGGACATCATGGCCCACCAGGGCGAGGGAGGCCCGCTCAACCTGGCGGCCGTGCCCACCTTCGCCACGCGCTGGCTGCTGCCGCGCCTGCCGCAGCTGGCGCGCGAGCATCCCGAGGTCACCGTGCACATCGATGTGCAGACGCGGCCCTTCCTGTTTGCCGATACCGTGTTCGACGCTGCGCTCTATGCAGGCACGCCCGAGCAGGTGGCACGCTGGCCCGGTGTGCAGGCGCAATGGCTGATGGACGAAGAGGTGGTGCCCGTGTGCAGCCCGCAATTGCTGGCCACGGCGCAGGCGCGCGAGCCGGGCCGCGCCTGGCTGCCCGTGGGGGCGGACATCGTGGCCCGGATGCCGCTGCTGCAGCAAAGCACGCGGCCCTACGGCTGGCAGCAGTGGTTCGATGCCATGGGCGTGGCCGCGCCGCGCGCGCTGGATGGCATGCGGCTGGAGCTGTTCTCCATGCTGGCCGTGGCCGCCAGCCAGGGCCTGGGCGTGGCGCTGATGCCGCCCATGCTGATCGAGCAGGAGCTGGCGCGCGGCGACCTCATCATTGCCTGCCCCCAGCCGCTGCGCGGCAACCGCGCCTACTACCTGGTCACCCCGGCCCTGGCGCCCGATGCCCAGCCCGCGCCCGCCCTGCGCGTGTTCTCTTCATGGCTGCAGCAGCGCGCCAGGGAGCACCGGCCTGCCTGATAATTAAGCAGGCCTTGGATTGTTCAACGATGACAGTCACTTAACTGACTTATCCTTGCTGCTGGCGGCGCTTGTCCACAGGCTTGTGGGGGTGTCTCTGGGGAAAACCCGCAATCGCGCTCAAAACCAGGGCAGCACGGCCAGGCACAGCGGCATGACCACGGCCGTGGCCACGCCGTTCAGGCCCATGGCCAGGGCCGAGAAGGCGCCCATGGTCGGATTCACCTGCAGCGCGCGTGCCGTGCCGATGGCGTGGGCCGTAAGTCCCAGGGCAAAACCCTGCACGGCCGGGTCATCGCTGCGCACCAGGCGGATCAGCAGCGGCGCCATCATCGTGCCCGCAATGCCGGTGATGGCCACGGCCACGGCCGCCAGCGAGGCCGGACCGCCAAAGCGCTCGGCCATGGGCAGGGCGATGGGAATGGTGGCCGACTTGGGCGCCAGCGCCACCAGCGTCTGCACCGTCGCTCCCAGGCTCCAGCCAATCAGCAGTGCCGACAGCAACGCCACCACGCAGCCCACGGCCAGCGCCACGCTGATGGGCAGCCACAGCGCGCGGATGCGCTCGCGCTGGGCGTACAGCGGAATTGCCAGCGCGACGGTGGCCGGGCCGATCAGCAGTCCCAGCAGCGAGACGCCACTGCGGTAGCTGGCATAGGAGGTGCCCGTGGCCAGCAGCACGCCCACGATGACGACCACAGCCGTGAACACGGGAATCAGGAGCGGATGGTTGCCGCTTCGGCGGTACAGCGCCATGGCCGCCAGGTAGACGGCCATGGTCAGCACCAGCCAGGGCAGGTGGGCGGTGGAGGCATTGCCGGACAGCGACTGCCAGGCGCTGTGCCAGTGGGTGGTGAGCGCGCTCATGCCTTGTCTCCCTGGCTGGCGGCCGCCTCGCGGGCGCGCTGGCGCTCCAGGCACCAGCGGAAGGTGAAGGCCGTGGCCAGGAAGGTAATGGCTGCACCCGCCACGCAGGCGATCACGAAGGGCTGCCATTCGCGCGACAGCCGGTCGAACTCCAGCATCACGCCTGCAATGACGGGAATGAACAGCAGCATCATGTTCTGCAGCAGCACGCCGGCTGCCTTCTCCAGCGACTCGGGCAGGCGGCCGTGCAGCAGCAGCGCCGCCAGCAGCAGCAGCGTGCCCACGAGCGCGCCCGGAAGCGGCAGCCCCGTGAGCTGGACGATGGCCTCCCCCAGCAACTGGAAGGCGAACAAGGCGGTGATGGCGTACAGCATGAAAACCTGAATTCCTGGGTCAGATGGGTGAGGGAGCGGCCAATGGGGCGGGTGCGGCAAGAATGTGGATCGCCCGATGTCAGGCCGGGGCCTGGCCCTGGCGCCTGTGGGACGCCGCCGCAAAGCGTGCAATCATCGCCCACAACTCGAAAAAAGGTGCGGCCACCGATTGCGCGGCTCCCGGGCCAAGGCTATGTTTGCATCCGTGCCCCCTGGAGTCCTGGGGCACGAGACTTTGAATAGCGAAGGAGTAGCGATGGCCGAAACCACATATCACGCACCCGTGTACGAGCCGACGGTGGATGAACTCGAAGTGCTCAAGAAGCTGGAGATGGGCGAGCCCGTGTCGCTGGAAAGCGCGGCACGCGAGCATCTGTCCAAGAGGCTGCGCGAGCGTGGACTGGTCGAAATGGACAGCAGCCATCAATGGCACATCACGGCGGCGGGGCGCGCGCAGATCCGCCGCACGGATGCCTGAGGCGAGGTGGGTCAGGCGCCTTCCGAATCGAGGGTTTTCCCTTGGATCTGGAGGTTGCCTGATTTGCAGGCAGCTTAGCCTGCGGCCAGTGAATGCAAGCACTTGGACGCCTCGTTCACTTGCTGTTCACTGAATATCCACAGGGTTGTTCAAGGGTTCTGTGGAGAAATAAAGCCACCCCAGGGTGGCTTTTTTCATGGGCATCACCAGGCTTTTGCAGCGGGCGCACCGGGCTGGTGCCCGCGCCGGAAATTGGCTGCATGGCGATGGTGCAGATACCGGTTTTCAGAGGGAAGGTGCCGGATTTCGCGCACTGGGCAAGGCTAGGGGGCAGGCCGCGGTGGGGGCGATTCGAGGCGGGCTGGACATGCGCCTGATTGCAGTCCGTTTCCGCCTTGGCGGTGGCTTGATGCCAAAGTTGTACACAGGTTGGGTGGTGTGCGGGTGAAAGCGCGCAGGGGCTATCCCGCCCAAGGCATGAGGACGCAGGATCTGGTCAGGCTGGAGGCCTTGAATTGCAGTGCAGCCGCTGAAAAGGGCTGGTGCAGGAAGGAGGGGTGTGCGGACACTGTGAAGACAGCGGCCGGAAAAGAAATAGCCGAAAAAGCAGCGGACTGCTTTTTCGGCTACGTAATCTCTGGTGCCCGGGGCCGGAATCGAACCGGCACGCCTTGCGGCGGGGGATTTTGAGTCCCCTGCGTCTACCAATTTCACCACCCGGGCTACTTAGCGCAGGGGCGAATTATGGCACAGTGTGAGGCTATGAAAATTTATCCGACCATCGAAGACGCCATCGGCCGCACGCCCCTGGTGGCATTGCAGCGCATCGGTGCGCAGTCTCGCCAGGAACGTGGCAACGTGGTGCTGGGCAAGCTGGAAGGCAACAATCCGGCCGGTTCGGTCAAGGACAGGCCGGCCCTGTCGATGATCCGCCGCGCCGAAGAGCGCGGCGACATCAAGCCCGGCGACACGCTGATCGAGGCCACCTCGGGCAATACCGGCATTGCGCTGGCCATGGCCGCCACGATCAAGGGCTACCGGATGGTGCTGATCATGCCCGAGGACCTGTCCATCGAGCGTGCCCAGACGATGAAGGCCTATGGCGCCGAGCTGATCCTCACGCCCAAGAGCGGCGGCATGGAATACGCGCGCGACCTGGCCGACCAGATGGTGGCCCAGGGCAAGGGCGTGGTGCTCGACCAGTTCGGCAATCCCGACAACCCGCGTATCCACTACGAGACCACCGGCCCCGAGCTGTGGGAGCAGACCGGCGGCGAGATCACCCATTTCGTGAGCGCCATGGGCACCACGGGCACGATCACCGGCGTGGCGAAGTTCCTCAAGGAAAAGAACCCGGCCATCCGCATCGTGGGCGCCCAGCCGGCCGAGGGCTCGCGCATCCCCGGCATCCGCAAGTGGCCCGAGGAATACATGCCCAAGATCTACGACGCCTCGCTGATCGACGAGACCGTGCTCGTGGGCCAGGACGATGCCGAGGACATGGCGCGCCGCCTGGCGCGCGAGGAAGGCATCTTTGCCGGCATCTCGGCTGCCGGCGCCTGCTGGGTGGCCCAGCAGATTGCCGAGCGCGAGAACAACGCCACCATCGTCTTCGTGGTCTGCGACCGCGGCGACCGCTATCTGTCCACGGGCGTCTTCCCCGCCTGACGCAGCGACAGGCCCGCCTTCCGGCGGGCCTTCCTGTTTGCATTGAGCCAGGACAGCAAAAAACCAGGAACAGCCCCATGCACTATGAAACCCGCTATTGCACGCACTGCGCCACCCCCCTGCAGTGGGTGATCCAGGCCGAGGACGGCGGCGATGTATCGCGCCTGCGCTGCCCCGAGTGCGGCTGGACGCACTGGAACAATCCCACGCCCGTGCTGGCCGCCATCGTGGAGCTGGACGGCAAGGTGCTGCTGGCGCGCAATGCGGCCTGGCCCGAGAAGGTCTTCGGCCTGATCACGGGCTTCATGGAGGCCGGCGAGTCGCCCGAGGAGGGCGTGGCGCGCGAGGTGGCGGAGGAAACCGGCCTGAAGGCCGAGTCGCTGGAGCTGATCAGCGTGCATGAGTTCCTGCGCATGAACCAGGTGATCATCGCCTTCCATGTGCGCGCCAGCGGCCAGGTGCGGCTGTCGCCCGAGCTGCTGGAATACCGCCTGCTGGAGCCCGAGAAAGTCCAGGCCTGGCCTTCCGGCACGGGCATGGCGCTGGCCAAGTGGCTGCGCAGCCGGGGGCATGATCCTGTGATCCGTGACTTCTGGAAGCGTGCCGAGCAGGCCCAGGAGGCTGAAGCGAGTCGCGCCGATCAAGACACTGCTGCCGGCCTCAGCCGCGATGCCGCCTAGAATCCCAGGCTCAAGAGGTGCATCCGATGGAAATTCACAAGGAAATCGACACGCGCGGGCTCAACTGCCCGCTGCCCATTCTCAAGGCCAAGAAGGCGCTGGCCGAACTGGACAGCGGCCAGCTGCTCAAGGTGGTGGCCACGGATACCGGATCGCTGCGCGACTTCCAGGCCTTCGCCAAGCAGACCGGCAATGAGCTGGTGGAGCAGCAGACCGTGGGCGCGGAGTTCATCCACATCCTGCGCCGGCGCTGAGCGGCTGCACGCGGCTCGCTCCAAAGAAAAAGGCCTGCTTTCGCAGGCCTTTTGCATGGGGCAGGGGCGGCCCTGGGGCCCGGCCTCAGATGCTCAGGCCCTGCAGGTATTCGCGGAAGCTCGCGCCCACGTCCTCATGCTGTAGCGCCAGCTCCACCGTGGCCTGCAAAAAGCCTTCCTTGCTGCCGCAGTCGTAGCGCTTGCCCTGGTACTGGAAGGCGTAGACGGCTTCATGGGCCATCAGGCGTTCGATGGCGTCGGTCAGTTGGATCTCGCCGCCCACGCCCTTGGGCTGGTTGCGGATCTCCTCAAAGATGGCCGGTGTCAGCACATAGCGGCCGGCCACGCCCATGCGCGAGGGCGCCTTCTCGGGCGCGGGCTTTTCCACGATCTTCTCGATGCGCATCAGCGCGCCGCCGGCCGGCTCGCCGGCCACGATGCCGTAGCGCTTGGTCTGCTCCAGCGGCACTTCCTGCACGGCCAGCAGGGAGCGGCCCTGTTTCTGGAAAGCCGAGGTCATCTGGGCCATCACGCCCGGGCCGCCGGACTCGCCCACCATCAGGTCGTCGGCCAGCAGCACGGCAAAGGGCTCGTTGCCCACCAGCGGCTCGGCGCACAGCACGGCGTGGCCCAGGCCCAGGGAGCGCGGCTGGCGCACAAACAGGCAGTTCATGTCGGCGGGGCTGATGCTGCGCACCAGCTCCAGCATGGCCTGCTTGCCGGCGTTCTCCAGCTCGTTTTCCAGCTCGTAGGCGGTGTCGAAATGGTCCTCGATGGCGCGCTTGCTGCGGCCGGTGACGAAGATCATGTCGCGGATGCCGGCCTCGTAGGCCTCTTCCACGGCGTACTGGATCAGCGGCTTGTCCACCACGGGCAGCATCTCCTTGGGAGAGGCCTTGGTGGCGGGCAGAAAGCGCGTGCCGAGCCCGGCAACGGGAAACACGGCTTTGCGGACACGGGTCTGGGTGCTCATAAACGGATCTTTCAACCCAGGCGGGCGAGTTGTTCCTGGATGCGGATCAGCGTTGCGCCGAAGTCGGCCACGCGCTTCTTTTCCTGGTCGATGACGGCCGGGGGTGCCTTGGCCACGAAGGCCTCGTTGCCCAGCTTGGCATTGGCCTTGGTGATCTCGCCTTCCAGGCGTGTGGCCTCCTTGGACAGGCGGGCCTTTTCGGCAGCCACGTCGATCTCCACGAACAGCGCCAGGCGCGCCTCGCCCACCACGCAGACGGGCGCGGCCTGGGCGGCCTCGGCCCAGGCGGCTTCGTCGTCGAACACCTTGACTTCGCTGAGCTTGGCCAGGTTCTGAAGCACGGCGGCGTTGGTGCGCAGGAACTGCGCCTCGTCGGCCGAGCTGGCCACGGCCAGCAGCGGCAGGCGCTGTGCGGGCGACACGCCCATCTCGCCGCGCAGCGTGCGGCAGGCGTCGATCATCTGCTTGATGCGGCCCACGTAGGCGATGGCGGCCTCGTCGATCTTCTCGGGCTGGGCCTCGGGGTAGCGGGCCACGGCCACGGACTCGCCGGGCAGGCCGGCGACCGGAGCGACCTTCTGCCACAGGGCTTCGGTCACGAACGGGATGATGGGGTGGGCCAGGCGCAGGATGGCCTCCAGCGTGCGGATCAGCGTGCGGCGCGTGGCGCGCTGCTGGGCCTCGCTGCCGGTCTGGATCTGCACCTTGGCGATTTCCAGGTACCAATCGCAGAACTCGTTCCAGACGAAGTCGTACAGCGCGTTGGCCACGTTGTCCAGGCGGAATTCGGCAAAGCCCTTGGCCACTTCGGCCTCGACCTTCTGCAGCTGCGAGGTGATCCAGCGGTCGGGCTGGCTGAACTGCATGTAGCCCGCGAACTCGCCGCCGGCCTGGCATTGCTCCTTGGTGTGGGGCAGCAGGCCGCAGTCATGGCCTTCGCAGTTCATCAGCACGAAGCGGCTGGCGTTCCACAGCTTGTTGCAGAAGTTGCGGTAGCCCTCGCAGCGCTTGCTGTCGAAGTTGATGGAGCGGCCCAGCGAGGCCAGGGCCGCGAAGGTGAAGCGCAGCGCGTCGGCGCCGTAGGCGGGAATGCCCTCGGGGAATTCCTTTTGCGTGTTCTTGCGCACCTGGGGGGCGGTCTCGGGGCGGCGCAGGCCCTGGGTGCGCTTGTCCAGCAGGGTGTCCAGGTCGATGCCGTCGATCAGGTCCACGGGGTCGAGCACGTTGCCCTCGGACTTGCTCATCTTCTTGCCCTGGGCGTCACGCACCAGGCCATGCATGTAGACATGGCGGAAGGGCACGCGGCCCGTGAAGTGCGTGGTCATCATGATCATCCGGGCGACCCAGAAGAAGATGATGTCGTAGCCCGTGACCAGTACCGAGCTGGGCAGGTAGAGGTTGTAGTCATCGTCGGCCGCCTCGGTCTGGTTCGGCCAGCCCATGGTGGAGAACGGCACCAGGGCCGAGGAGTACCAGGTGTCCAGCACGTCCTCGTCACGCGTGAGCGTCTTGCCGGGGGCCTGAGCCTGGGCTTCTTCCTCGGTGCGGGCCACGTAGACCTTGCCGTCCTCGTCGTACCAGGCCGGAATCTGGTGGCCCCACCACAGCTGGCGCGAGATGCACCAGTCCTGGATGTTGTTCATCCACTGGTTGTAGGTGTTGACCCAGTTCTCGGGCACGAACTGCACCTGGCCGCTGGAGACGGCATCGATGGCCTTCTGTGCGATGGACTTGCCGGTGGCATCGCCTTCGCCCACCTTGTTCATGGCCACGAACCACTGGTCGGTCAGCATGGGCTCGATCACCTGGCCCGTGCGCGTGCAGATGGGCACCATGAGCTTGTGCTTCTTGGTCTCGACCAGCAGGCCGGCCGCGTCCAGGTCGGCCACGATGGCCTTGCGCGCCACGAAGCGGTCCATGCCGCGGTACTTCTCGGGCGCCTCGTCGTTGATGGTGGCCGTCAGCGTCAGCACGCAGATCATCGGCAGGCCGTGGCGCTGGCCGACGGCGTAGTCGTTGTTGTCATGCGCGGGCGTGACCTTGACCACGCCCGTGCCGAACTCGCGGTCCACGTAGTCGTCGGCAATGATGGGGATCTCGCGGCCCACCAGGGGCAGGATCACGGTCTTGCCGATCAGCGCCTGGTAGCGCTCGTCCTCGGGGTGCACCATCAGGGCTGCGTCGCCGAGCATGGTTTCCGGGCGCGTGGTGGCCACCACGAGCTGGCCCGAGCCGTCGGCCAGCGGGTAGGCGATGTGCCACAGCGAGCCGTCCTTTTCCTCGTTCTCGACCTCGAGGTCGGAGACGGCGGACATCAGCTTGGGGTCCCAGTTCACCAGGCGCTTGCCACGGTAGATCAGGCCCTGCTGGTACAGGCGCACGAAGGTCTCGTTGACGATGGACGACAGCTTGTCGTCCATGGTGAAGTACTCGCGGCTCCAGTCCACGCTGTCGCCCATGCGGCGCATCTGGCCGGTAATGGTGTTGCCGCTCTGGTTCTTCCATTCCCAGACCTTGCTCACGAAGTTCTTGCGCGCCTCGGGAGGCGTCGCGCCCATGTCGTGGCGGCTGGCAATGCCCTGCTCCTGCAGCTGGCGCTCCACCACGATCTGCGTGGCGATGCCCGCGTGGTCGGTGCCGGGCACCCAGACCGTGTTGTGGCCCTTCATGCGGTGGTAGCGCGTGAGGCTGTCCATGATGGTCTGGTTGAACGCATGGCCCATGTGCAGCGTGCCCGTCACATTGGGCGGCGGCAGCTGGATGGAGAACGATGGCTGGGATGCATCTGCCTGGCCCGTGCCGCGCACGCCGGCTGCGCCGTAGCCGCGCTTTTCCCATTCGGGGCCCCATTGGGCCTCGATGGCTGCGGGTTCAAACGATTTGGACAGGCTGTCGAGGCCTGGCTGGGCAATGGTGTCGCTCATGGCTTGCTTGCGGGGAATTGTGCGAATGGCGTTTGGCAAATGAAAACGGCATCCGTTGAAGGGATGCCGTCTGCATATGCGAAATGGATGACGGTTTGACGGGGATTCTACCGACCCCGTCCGCCTGCCTGTTCGCCGGGTCTTATTCAGGCCGCTGCGTCGGGGACGAACTCGGGCCGGTCGTTGCTCTGGGGCTTGAGCGGCTGGGCGGCCTTGCCTTCGGCGCGTTCCTTGCGCCATTGCTCCTTGCGTGCCGTCCACTCGTTCAGGCGGGCGTGGGCGGTGGTGCTTTCGCGCGCCATCTGCACTTCGTCGGCCAGCTGGGCCGACAGCTCCAGGCGGATGCCGTTGGGATCGAAGAAATAGATGCTCTTGAAGATGTGGTGGTCGGTCACGCCCAGCACCTCGATGCCATGCGCCACCAGGCGGGCCTTGGTGTTCTCCAGTTCCTCGACGGTGTCCACGCGGAAGGCGATGTGGTTGATCCACAGCGGCGTGTTGGGCGAGGGCAGGGCCTTTTCGTCGTCGCCGATGTCGAAGAAGGCGATGAACGAACCATCCTTCAGGCGGAAGAAGAAGTGCGTGTAGGGGCAGTACTCGCCCGTGCTGGGCACGTAGTCGCTCTGGATGATGTGGTAGAGCGGCAGGCCCAGGATGTCCTCGTAGAAGTGGCGGGTCTCCTCGGCATCGCGGGCCTTGTAGGCGTAGTGGTGCAGCTGCTGCACGGCGGCGGGCGGTGGCAGTGTGGACAGGTCGGGACGGGCGCTTGTGTTCATCGAATGTCTCCTTGGTGGATGTCTTGATTCTACTATTCGTAATCAATTTACCTAAATGAAATGTTGCGATGGATGCAGGGATATGCGCGCTGCGGTGTCCGGGCCACCTGCGGTGCCGAGTTGCCGCCAGCACTTGACCTTCAAGTCACTTCACGCTTTCTCATCGAGGTCCGATCCCCCCGCTTGCCATGGTCGCCATGGATGCGGCGGCCCTCTGTTCACAACCGTTTTCAAGTCAAGGAACCTCATGAGCGACAGCCATCAGCACGGCGACGTGCGCGCCCTGCCGGAATCCCGTCTCTGGTTTGCCTTCGGATTGACCGGCACCTTCATGGTGGTGGAGATCATCGGCGGCATGGTCACGGGCAGCCTGGCCCTGATCTCCGACGCCATGCACATGCTGACCGACGCGATGGCGCTGCTGCTGGCCCTGGTGGCCATACGCGCCGGCCGCAAGGCAGCCGACCTGCTGCGCACCTACGGCTATGCGCGCTTCGAGATCCTGGCCGCCGCCGTCAACGCACTGGTGCTGCTGGGCGTGGCCTTCTACATCCTGTATGAGGCCTACCGCCGCCTGTCGGCACCCGCGGAAATCCAGTCCCTGGGCATGATGGCGGTGGCGGCCGCGGGCCTGGTGATCAATCTGATCTCCATGCGCCTGCTGTCGGGCGGCAAGGACGAGAGCCTGAACGTGAAGGGCGCGTACCTGGAGGTATGGGCTGACATGCTGGGCTCGATCGGCGTGCTCGCCGGTGCCGCGCTGATCTGGCTGACGGGCTGGCGGTGGATCGACTCGGCGGTGGCCGTGGGCATCGGCTTCATGGTGTTCCCGCGGACCTGGACCCTGCTGCGCGAGTGCATCAATATCCTGCTGGAAGGCGTGCCCTCCGGGATGAACCTGCAGGCGGTGCGCGAGACGATTGCGGGCACGGCAGGCGTGGCAGCAATCCACGATGTCCACCTGTGGGCGGTCACGCAGAGCAAGCCCATGCTGACCGGCCATGTGGTGCTGCTGCCCGGCGCGGACGGCGAGCAGGTGCGTCGCGATATCGAAGACAGGCTGCAGGCCGGCTTCGACCTGCACCATACGACGCTGCAGATGGAGCGCGAGGACCGCTCCCCGGCAGAGCACATCCACTAGGATGCCAGTCTTCATGGACCACACCCGGAGTGCACCGATGCTTGAGCTTCGACCCAACTGCGAATGCTGCGACAAGGACCTGCCGCCAGAGTCCGCCGAGGCCCGCATCTGCACCTTCGAGTGCACGTTCTGTGCCGGCTGTGCGGATCATGTGCTGCACGGCGCCTGCCCCAACTGCGGTGGCGAGCTGGTGGCCAGGCCGCGCCGGCCGGCGGACAAGCTGGAGCGGTATCCGGCCTCGACGAAGCGGGTGCTCAAGGCCGGTGGCTGCGCTGTACGGGCCTGATCAGAGCACAGGCCTGGCTCTGCGGCCACGGAACGCAGCCTCCACCGCCAGCACGGCTGCAAAACCCATCACATAGGCCAGCACATCCCACCAGTCGGCCGTGCTGCCCAGCACGATGCGCAAGGCGCGGTTGGGAATGTGCAACTGGAAGGTCGATGCCAGGAACTGGCCCAGCTCCACCAGCAGGCCCACGCACAGTGCGGCCGATGCCAGCGTCAGCACGCGCGCGGCGATCATGGTCTTGAACACGGCATAGACCCAGGCCACGGCCATCACGTCGCCGAAGAAGCTGCGCACCCAGCCCCAGCGCGCGCCGACGGTGGCCAGCAGCACGAGCAGGACAAACAGGGCCACCGCCCACGCCAGGGAAACAGGATCAAAACGCCATCGCATGGCCGCCATCATCGGGCCAAAAGCGGGTCCGGTCAGCGAGCCGGGTGCGCAGTGCCTTGCGCAGTGGTGGCCAGTGGGTGCGCTATCCCGCCATCGCCGTAGCTGCCCACCACCTGGGCGATCACCACCTGGTAGCCCTTGAGCCAGCGCGCCTGTTGCCGCTTGGCCTCTATATGCGCAGGGTGGCGCATCAGCTCTTGCAGCGCCTCCCAGGTCTGCCAGTAGTAGACGTTGGAGACCAGGCCTGTGGCGGGGTTCTCCCAGGCCTCTTCGCCCAGGTAGCCGGGGATGGCGCGGGCGATCGCGGCGATCCGGCCGTCAAGGGCATGGAACTGCGCGTCGTATTCGCCCGGCGCGAAGGTGAAGGTGGAGGTGTACATCGGTGGTTGGCAACCTGTGTGAGGGTGGCTGGCGCTAGATGCGCGGCGCCGCATCCATGGCGCGGGCCAGCGGCTCCTGTCCGCGCTCGCGCAGCGCGCCGATGGCGCCTTCCAGGTCGCGGGCCTGCCGGTTCTGGCTGAGCTTGGCCTTGCCCTCCAGGCGGGTGATGCGGATCTGCAGGCCGACGATGGCCTGCAGCATGCCGTCGATGAATTCCCGCGGCGAGTCGGACATCTTCCAGGGCTGGGCCTGCGATGCCTCATGGACCCGGGTGAGCCGGCCGACCAGGCCGCGCACGAATCTCTCGTCGTCATGGATGCTGATTTGCCCGTGCACATGCACGGCCTCGTAGTTCCAGGTGGGCACCAGGCGGTGCGTCTCGTGCTTGCTTGGATACCAGCTGGGCGAGATATAGCCTTCGGCACCACGGAAGATGACCAGCACCTCGGCGCCGTCGCGGCACTGCTGCCAGATGGGATTGGCGCGGGCCACATGGGCGCTCAGCGTGCCCATCTCCCCTGGGGCCGCATCCAGCAGGAACGGCAGGTGGTTGGCGTCCAGCACGCCGTTGGCCTGGGTGACGAGCGTGCCCAGGGGGTAGCTGCGGATCAGGCCGTGCAGGCTGCCGGAATCGGTGAGGGAGAAATGGGCGGGCGTGTACATGGAGCTTGGCGCAACGGTGGACCGGCATCGGGGGAAACCGGACTATCCACCATCCCTGGCACAATGAAAAATCCAGTTTTGTGATTTTTTGGAAGACCAGTTGAAGTCCCATTTCGCCGCCAATGCCGGGGCTGCGCCCAGCGCCCGCCGCATCCACGAATGGCTGAAATCCCAGATGGCCGACGGCAGCCTGGCCGTGGGCGCGCGCCTGCCTTCCACCCGCGCGCTGGCGCTGGACCTGGGTGTGTCGCGCACCACCGTCACGGCGGCCTACGAGCAGCTTGCGGCCGAGGGCTATCTGGAGACTGCACAGGGCGCCCGGGCGCGCGTGGCAGCTGGCGCGGAGCAGCGCAGCCGCGCGCCCCGCATTGCGGCTGCGGCGCAGGATTGCCGATCCCGCCTGTCTTCCTATGGACGGCGCGTGGATGCGCTGGCGCAGGCCCAGCCCGCTCGCGCCTGGGATGAAGGGCCTGCCGTGATCGACTTTCTCTACGGCGCCCTGGCCTTTGACGACTTTCCCACGCTGGCCTGGCGGCGCGCCTACAACCGCGCCATCGTGCAGCGCCAGTCTTCCCTGTCCTACGACGCGCCCGAAGGCGAGCCGGCGCTGCGCATGGCGCTGCAAGGCTATCTGCGAAGGGCGCGGGGGCTTGTCTGTTCGGCCGATCAGATAGTGGTGGTGCAGGGCTCGCAGCAGGCCATCGACCTGTGCGCGCGCGTGCTGGTCGATCCGGGCGAGACCGTGCTGATGGAAGAGCCCTGCTACCTGATGGCGCGCCGCGTGTTCGAGGCCCAGGGCGCATGCCTGCAGGAAATGGCCGTCGATGAACAGGGCCTGGATACCTCGGCGCTGGCCGGGCGCCAGGCGCGGCTGGCCTATGTCACGCCCTCGCACCAGTTTCCGCTGGGCGGCGTGCTGCCCATAGGCCGCAGGCAGCAACTGCTGGCCTGGGCGCGCGCCACGGGTGCCTGGATTCTGGAGGACGACTACGACGGCGAATTCCGCTACGGGCTGCGCCCCATCGACGCCCTGCAGTCCATTGACGAGGTGGGTTGCGTCATCCATGTCGGCACCTTCTCCAAGGCCTTGTCCCCGCAGATGCGCATGGGCTACCTGGTGCTGCCGCCGTCCCTGGTGCCCGTGTTCCGGGAAGCCCGGCGGCTGGCCGACCGGCATGCGCCGCGCCTGGACCAGCTGGTGCTGGCCGCGCTGATCGAGGACGGCAGCTACGAGCGCCATGTGCGCGCTGCCCGCCGTCGCAACGAAGGCCGGCGGGCGGCATTGCTGCAGGCGCTGGAGCGGCACCTGCCGGGCGCGGTGCAGGTCGAAGGCTCGGCCTCCGGCCTGCATGTGGTGGCCTGGGTGCCTGCCGTGCATCAGCGCGATGAGATTGCCCTGGTGCGGCTGGCGCGAGAGCGTGGCGTGGGCGTTCGCCCCATCTCGCCGCTCTATGCGGCCGGTGATGCTCATCGCCGCCAGTCCTGCGCCGGGTTGGTCCTGGGTTATGCGAGCCTGCAGCCGCAGGCCATCGAGCAAGGGGTGCGCAGGCTGGCAGGCGTGGTCAGGAGGTGGCAGGCCCGGCCCGCCACGCAAAAAAGCCCGTGACCGGCTTCCGGATCACGGGCTTTGGGTCGCATCGCCCCGAAAGGCACTGCGGCGAATACCGTTTTACTGCTGCTTGACCGCTTCGATGGACATCACCAGGCGCACTTGCTTGGGGAAGCCGTAGTCCACGCCGTAGTTCACGCCGAAGGCGGTGCGGTCGATCACGGCCTCGAAGTCGCCGCCGCAGGTCTCGCGCTTTTGCAGCATGGCGTTGGGGTAGCAGGTGAACTTGTTGGCCTTGATGGTCACGGGCTGGGTCTTGTCCAGGATGGTCAGCTGGCCGGTGACTTCCTTGAGCTTGTCGCCGTCGAAGACGAACTTGTCGGAGACGAACTTGGCCTGGGGGAACTTGGCCACGTTGAAGATGTCGGCGCTCTTGAGATGCTTGTCGAAGGCGGCGGTGCCCGAGCTCAGCGAGTCCATTTCCAGCACGACTTCGACCTTGCCGGCCTTGGCGTCACGGTCGAATTCCACGGTGCCGCTCTTCTTGTCGAAGCGCACGCGGTTGGTCGAGGCACCGTTGTGGTCGATCTCGAACGTGGCGAAGGTGTGCGTCGGGTCGATGGCGTAGGTTGCGGGAGCCGCCTGGGCAGCGGTGGCGAACAGGCCGGCAATGGCCAGGGCAAACACGGAAGTGCGCATGAAAGAACTCCTAGGTTGGGGTTGCACGAAACGGAAAAGAAAACGGCCAATGCTGGGCAAGAGTGCCGCTTACAGCTTGCCCACGCCGGTCAGGGCCAGCTTGAATTGCACCTGGACCTCGTCGGCCACCATGGAGGTATCGCCCCATTCGCCTTCGCCGATCTTGAACTGCAGGCGCTTGAGCGGCAGCGTGCCGGTGGCCGTGGTCGTGGTGCCGGACTGTGCCAGTTGCACGGGAATGCTCACGTTCTGGACCTGGCCCTTGATGCTGAGCTTGCCGTCCACCTGGTACTTGCCGCCGCCCAGCGCCTTGACGGCCGTGGAGTCGAAGACGGCCTGGGGGAATTTGGCGACATTGAACCAATCGGCCTTGGGCAGCTCGGCATCGGTTTCCTTGGCGCCCATGGTGGCGCTGCCGGTGTCCACGGTGAAGCGGATCTTGCTGGTGTCGGGCTTGGCCGTGTCGAACTGGACCTGGGCGTCGAATTTCTTGAAGTGGCCCTGCAGGGGCACGCCCATCTGCTTGGCCGTGAAGTTCACGGCGCTCTGGGCGGGAACGAGCTTTTGCTCGGCCAGGGCCGCCTGGCAGGTCAGGGCCGCAGCGGCCAGGGCAATGGTGGTCAGCGTGGCGGAAAAGCGCATGGCAGGACTCCTTTGGGGGTCGGGAAACATTCGATAGGGGATGGCTGGGGCGCGCGCAGCGCGGTGCGCAGGCCCTGGCTGGGGGAGAAAACTCAGGCGCGGCCCGGCAGCATGCGGGAGATGAGGCCGTCGCGGTCGATGAACTGGTGCTTGAGGGCGGCGCCCACATGCATGGCGATCAGCGCGACCAGGGCCCAGGCCGCCCAGCCGTGCAGGGGCTTGAGGGTTTCGGCCAGCTCGGGGCTTGCGCTCACGAAGTCGGGCAGGGGCAGCACGCCGAGGAAGACGATGGGAAAGCCGGCCGCCGAGCTGTAGGCCCAGCCCAGCAGGGGCACGGCAAAGAACAGCAGGTACATGGCGTGGTGGGTGCCGTTGTGGGCCCAGTGCTGCCATTGGGGCATGGCGCGGGCCACGGCGGCGGGCAGTTCGGGCGGGCGATGGGTGATGCGCCAGACCAGGCGCAGCAGGCTCAGCGTCAACAGCGTGACGCCCAGCCACTTGTGCCAGTTGTAGAGCTTCAGGCGCGAGGGCGAGAACGGCAGGCCTGTCATGTACCAGCCCAGGGCCAGGGCGGCGATCAGGCCCAGGGCCAGCAGCCAGTGGGCAGCCATGGCCACGCCGTTGTAGCGCGTGGCTTTGGAGGAGGATTTTGCTGGCGCGTTGGCGCGGGCTGGGGACTCTGTCATGGATGGCGGCAGGCTTTGGAACCGTTCAGGGCCCCTGCAAAGGGGCCCTGGATGGCAAGAAAGGGTGCGGTGCGCTCTGCGTGGACTTCGTGCACTGCGGACAACGTGCAGTGTAGGAAGCGGCAAATCCAAAAGAGTTCAGCGGTATTGACGGCTCGATTCAAAAAAGATGAAGGCTCGCCGTGCCGCGCGGAGGGCTCAGGGCCGGGTCGGATCGGCAGGCAGCACGACCACGGACTGCGCTGCCTGCTTCCAGGCGGCAGCCGCTGCATCGGCATCGCCGCGGTGCTCGGCCATCAGGGCCAGGCGCTGCCAGGCGCGGGTGCGCAGTGCGCTTTCCTGCAGGTGGGGGGCTGCGCGCAGCAACAGCTGCTGGGCCTTGCCCCAGAGCTGGCGCTGCACGCATGCCATGCCGGCCAGGTATTGCAGGCGGGCTTCGCGTGGATGGGCATTGCTGGCCGCCTCGATGCGAGCCAGCCAGGCGCCGTCCAGGCCGTCCAGGCAGGGCTCCAGCACCTGGACCAGGCGCGGCAGGTGGGATTCGCTGCGCGGGCCTGCGTGGGACAGCAGGCGCTCCCACACGGGCAGCAGCCAGGCACGGGCCTGCGCGGCCTCGCCGCCCAGGGCCATGAGACGCGATGCGGCCGGCAGCGCAATCTCGGGCATGGCGCGCTCTTCCGTGTCCAGCGACAGCCAGAAGTGCTGCAGCTGCGTGGTGTCGCGTGCCTCGTTGATGCTCTCCAGTACCAGGCCGCGCACCACGCTGGCGGCGGCCGCGGGCGAGAAGGCGCGGTGCTTGGCCAGCAGGCGCGCCGTGTCCAGCGCCGTCGATGTCTGGCCTGCCAGGCGCGAGGCCTTCAGGCGGATGCGCAGCGCGATCGTGCGGCGTGCCGCGCCCTGGGGCAGTTCGGCCAGGCGGCGCAGTGCGTCGGATGCGTCGCGGTCGTCCAGGGCCCAGCGCGCGGCGCGCATCTGTGCGCCTTCGCGCATTTCCTGCTCCTGGGCGTTGCCCTGGGCCGGTGCGTTGGCCAGGACCTCACGCCAATGGTGGTCGCGCTGCTGGCGGTCCTGCAGGGCATGGGAGGCATCGGCGGCCACCATGTGGGCGGCGGCGCGCAGCCGCATGCCGTGCGGCACGGCGGCATGGGTCTCGGCCAGGGACTCTTCCATGGCCAGGGCCGCCAGCGCGGACTTGCGTGCGCGCAGGAAGCGGCCGGCCTGCTGGTGCGACAGGGCTTCCAGCAGGCTGTGGTGCATGGCGCGCTCTTTCTGCTGGCTGCGCCAGCGCCGCGCCTGGTGCGGCATCTGCAGCAGCGCGGCCAGCGCGCGCAGCGCGGCATACAGCAGCACGAAGGCCAGCACGATGATGGCAATGGCCAGGTTCAGTGACAGGTCCAGCCGGTAGGGCGCCCAGAACAGGGTCACCGTGCCCTGGTTGGAGCCCGCGAACAAGGCGGCCGCAACGGCCATGCCGAACAAACCGATCAACCACAGTGCAGCGCGCATTCGTCTGTCTCCCGGCTGCTCAGCGGCCTGCGGCGGCCGTTGCCAGGGCCGCCAGGGTTTCCTGCAGCGCAGGCTGTTCGGTGGTGCGCAGATTGGCCTGGATCTGTTGCAGCTGGGCCTGCACGATCTGGGTGCGCCGCGCGGCAGGATCAAAGTACTTGTTCACGGCCATCCCGGAAGCTGCCAGGTCGGCCCGCGCCGCATCCCACTGGCGCGACAGCAGGGCCAGGCGCGAGTTCAGCAGCTTGAGCTTGAGGTTCTCGCGCAGGAAATAGGCCTGTTCCGGCGCCAGCAGGATGGCGTCCGGGTGGTCTATGCGGCTGACGCGCAGCAGGTCCTGGGCTTCTTCGCGCACGGCCGTCCAGCCGCGCTCGCCCCAGGATTGCCACCAGCGCCATTCGGTGGGGCTGCCCTCGATGGGGGCGGGCTCGGGCTGGCGGGCCGCCTGGCCGGCCACGCCGCGATGGCGGCTGGCGCGTGGCTGGGCCACGGCGTTGAGCAGGGGCATCTCGTCGACCAGGCGCACCAGGTCCTCGATGCGCGTGAGCAGGCCGGCGGTGTCGGTCACGCTCATGCGGGCCAGCCGTTCCAGGTCGCGGTCCAGCGCGCGCATGACCGGGGCCAGCCGGGGCTGGGCGGCGCGTTCAATGCGCTGGCGGGCGTTCTTGAGCGTGGCCACCAGCGGCTGCAGGCTGCCGGACAGCTCGGCCTGCTGCTGTGCCAGGCGGATGGAGGATTCGATGTCCACCACCAGGTTTTCGTCGCGCGAGCGCGACATGCTTTGCAGGAGTTCGTCGAGCTGCGTGCGCTGCAGAGACAGCTCGGCAATGCGCGCCTCCATGACCGAGGTGCGCGCCGCGCTATCGCGGGCCAGGTCCTGGGCATCGCGCGCCAGGGTGCGGGCCTCGACCGACTGGGAGCCGGACTGCGCGGACTGGCGCGCCAGCTGTTCCTGGATATTGCCCAGGCGCTGCCACAGCATGCCGCAGGCAATGAGCGCCGCGACGGCCACGGCGCCCACGCCGTAGACCAGGGCCGAGGAGCCGCCGCGCAGTTCTGCAGCGGGGCTGCTTTGGGCGGAGCCGGCTGCGAAGGCTGCTGCGGAGGATGCGGGCGTTAGGTCCTGCGGGGTGGGGCGGTCTTGCGCTGCGTCGGAACTCATGGCGACGATTCTATCGACGCAACCACGTCCTCCAGAGCGGGCCGGCATTGCTTGACATCTCCGAATCCCATGTGTCTTGCCTGGGCAGCGATTCGCTCGTGCGTAGCGAGCGCTCGCGCTTTTTGCCACGATTGGGCCGGCAGGAGCTGTTGCAGGTTGGCAACGGATTCGGCGCTGCTGAGCAGCCACAGCGTGCCATCTTCGGCCGCCTGGCGTGCCAGTGCCGTCTGGGCTGCATCCCAGGCAGGCAGTTCGCGCTGGTAGACGGCCAGCATTTCGACCTGGGCACCTGCCTCGCGCAGTCGGGCGGCCAGCCAATCGCGGCCGGCGCCTGCCGTGGCCGGCACGGTCCTAGGCGCTCCTGCCTGGCTGTCGCCGCGCACGATGAGCACGCGGTCGCCCGCATGGATCTGGTCATGCACGCGCTGCCATAGCGTTTCGGATTCGAACTGGGCGGCGTCCGGCGGCGGGCCGTCGATCTGTGCTGGCGCAATGCCCAGGGCCAGCAGCGCCTGGGCGGTGCCGGGGCCGGGCGTCCAGGCGCGGGTGGAGGCCGGAAGCCGTGCGGGGTCGGTGCCGAAGAAATGCTGGACGGCGTTGCCGCTGACGAACATCACGGCGCGGTAGCCCGGGCCTTCGCGCAGCGCGTTGCGGGCGGCCTGCAAGGCCTGTTGCGTGGCCGCATCGCGGCAGGGGCCTATGGCCATCAGTGCCAGCGCCTGGGCTGGAAGGCCCCGGGCCTGCAGCGCATCCACCCACGCGGCCGCGTCATGGGCCGGGCGGGTGACGAGTATGCGCGGTGGCATGTGGGCGTGCCGTCTAGAGCTTGGGGGCCGGCTGGGCGCCCGCCGCCTGCAGCAGCGCAGCCACGTGCTGGCCCAGCGCGTCTGCGCTGGCGAAGTCGGTGACGGTGGCATCGGCGCGCACCTGCACCAGCGGCAGCCGGCCTTCCGGGTCTCCCCAGGCTGCGTCCAGGCGCAGTTGCTGGCCGTCGAATGTGCCGTGCGCCGCCAGCGGCATGGAGCAACTGCCGCCCATGCAGCGGCTGACGGCGCGCTCGGCGGTCACGGTCAGCCAGGTGGTCTGGTGGGCCAGCGGGGCCAGCGCGTCGATCAGGTCCTGGCGGTCGGCGCGCACCTCGATGCCCAGCGCGCCCTGGCCTGCGGCAGGCAGCATGCCGGCGGGCTCGAACCTGGCGCGGATGCGGTCGGCCAGGCCCAGGCGCATCAGGCCGGCAGCGGCCAGCACGATGGCGTCGTAGTGGCCTTCGTCCAGCTTGCGCAGGCGGGTGTTCACGTTGCCGCGCAGCGGCTCTATCCTCAGGTCGGGGCGCAGGGCCTGCAGCAGTGCCTGGCGGCGCAGGCTCGATGTGCCGACGACGGCGCCCTGCGGCAGCTCGGCCAGCGCGGCGTAGCGATTGGAGACAAAAGCGTCGCGCGGGTCTTCGCGTTCCATCACGCAGGCCAGCACAAAGCCTTCGGGCAGCTCCATGGGCACGTCCTTGAGCGAGTGCACGGCGATGTGGGCGCGTCCTTCTTCCAGCGCCACTTCCAGCTCCTTGACGAACAGGCCCTTGCCGCCCACCTTGGACAGCGTGCGGTCCAGGATCTGGTCGCCCTTGGTGGTCATGCCCAGCAGTTCCACTTCATGCCCCCGGGCGCGCAGCAGTGCCTGGACATGCTCGGCCTGCCACAGTGCCAGCTGGCTCTCGCGCGTGGCGATCACGATGGAGTGGGGGATCAGTGGTTTGGTATTCATCAGGAGCCTCGGGGGGAGCGCGGGATGCTAGCATGCTGCGCCGCAGTAAACCCGGCACCAGGACCGAAGCCCAAGCAAACCGATACGCTGACCGATTCCAGGAGATTCGTTGATGGCCACCGCCCCCCGCAAGAGCAATGCGCGAGATGACAGGCGTGATGACAAGCCTGTCCGCAAGACGGACAAGGACCTGCCGCTGATCGAGGACATACGCCTGCTGGGGCGCATTCTGGGCGATGTGATCCGCGAGCAGGAAGGCGTGGCGGCCTTCGAGCTGATCGAGCAGGTGCGCCAGCTGTCGGTGACCTTCCGCCGCGATGCCGACGAGACCGCCGACCGCGCGCTCAAGCGCCTGCTCAAGGGCCTGACCACGGACCAGACGGTGAGCGTGATCCGCGCCTTCACCTATTTCAGCCATCTGGCCAACCTGGCCGAGGACCGCCACCACATCCGCCGCCGCGCCGTGCACGAGCGCGCGGGCAACACGCAGGAAGGCAGCATCGAAGTGGCGCTGGCGCGCCTGCGCTGGGCCGGCATCTCGGCCGGTACCGTGGCGCAGACGCTGGCCAGGAGCTATGTGGCACCCGTGCTCACGGCCCACCCCACGGAAGTGCAGCGCCAGAGCATCCTGGTGGCCGAGCGCGACATCTCCCAACTGCTGGCCGCGCGCGAGGACATCGTGGCCCGCGCCCAGCTGTACAACAGCGCCAAGGACGCGCTCACCCCGCGCGAACTCGAACGCAACGAGGCCCAGCTGCGCGCCCGCGTCAGCCAGCTGTGGCAGACACGCCTGCTGCGCTACTCCAAGCTCACCGTGGCCGACGAGATCGAAAACGCGCTGTCCTACTACGAAGCCACCTTCTTGCGCGAGATTCCCAAGCTGTATGCGCAACTGGAGCAGGAGCTGGGCAACACCCTGCCCGTGCACAGCTTCCTGCGCATGGGCCACTGGATCGGCGGCGACCGCGACGGCAACCCCAATGTCACGGCCCAGAGCCTGGAGCTGGCGCTGTCGCGCCAGGCCGACGTGGCGCTGCGCCACTATCTGCGCGAGGTGCACTACCTGGGCGGCGAGCTGTCGCTGTCCCAGCGCCTGGCCGATGTCACGCCCGAGATGCAGGCGCTGGCAGAGCGCTCGCCCGACACCAACGAGCACCGCTCCGACGAACCCTACCGCCGCGCGCTCACCGGCATCTACGCGCGCCTGGCCGCCACGCTCAAGGTGCTGACCGGCGGCGAGGCCGCGCGCCATGCCGTGGCGCCGCAGAACGCCTATGCCTCGCCCGAGGAGTTCCTGGCCGACCTGCGCGTCATCGACGACTCGCTCAGCCGCAACCATGGCGAGGTGCTGGCGCCCCAGCGCCTGCGTCCGCTGATGCGCGCCGTGCAGGTTTTCGGCTTCCACCTGGCCACCGTGGATCTGCGCCAAAGTTCGGACAAGCATGAGGAGGTGGTGGCCGAGCTGCTGGCCACCGCGCGCCTGGAGCCCGACTATTCGGGCCTGCAGGAAGACGCCAAGTGCGCCCTGCTGGTGCGCCTGCTGGAAGAGGCGCGGCCGCTGCGCGTGGTGGGCGCCGACTATTCCGAGCATGCGCGCGGTGAACTGGCCATCTTCGAGGCCGCGCGCCGCCTGCGCGCGACCCTGGGCGCCGAGGCGATACGCCACTGCATCATCAGCCACACCGAGTCGGTCAGCGACCTGCTGGAAGTGCTGCTGCTGCAAAAGGAGGCGGGGCTGCTGCGCGGCACGCTGGACGACGGCGCCGTCTGCGACGTGATCGTCGTGCCGCTGTTCGAGACCATCGGCGACCTGCGCAGCGCCGCGCCCATCATGCGGCGCTACTTCCAGCTGCCCGGCGTGGCGGCCATGGTGCAGCGCAGCGGCGGCGAGCAGGACATCATGCTGGGCTACAGCGACAGCAACAAGGATGGCGGCATCTTCACCAGCAACTGGGAGCTGTACCGCGCCGAGATCTCGCTGGTCGAGCTGTTCGACGATCTGGCCGACAGCCATGGCATCAGCCTGCGCATGTTCCATGGCCGCGGCGGCACGGTGGGCCGTGGCGGCGGCCCCAGCTACCAGGCCATCCTGGCGCAGCCCCCGGGCACCGTGCGCGGCCAGATCCGGCTGACCGAGCAGGGCGAGGTCATCGCCTCCAAGTACGCCAACCCCGAGATCGGCCGGCGCAACCTGGAGACCCTGGTGGCCGCCACGCTGGAGGCCACGCTGCTGCAGCCGACCAAGCCGGCCACGCGCGCCTTCCTGGATGCGGCGGCGTTTCTGTCCGAGGCCAGCATGGGTGCCTACCGCGCCCTGGTGTACGAGACCCCTGGCTTCACCAGCTACTTCTTCAGCAGCACGCCCATCCGCGAGATTGCCGAGCTGAACATCGGATCGCGCCCGGCTTCGCGCAAGCCCTCGCAGAAGATCGAGGACCTGCGCGCGATTCCCTGGGGCTTCAGCTGGGGCCAGTGCCGGCTCACGCTGCCGGGCTGGTACGGCTTCGGCGCGGCGGTGCAGGCCTTCATCGGGCAGCCGGGCAAGGATGGCAAGGCCCAGCTGGCCCTGCTGCAGAAGATGTACCGCCAGTGGCCGTTCTTCCGCACCCTGCTGTCCAACATGGACATGGTGCTGGCCAAGAGCGACCTGAACCTGGCCTCGCGTTATGCCGACCTGGTGCCGGACGCACGCCTGCGCCGCCGCATCTTCAGCGCCATCGAGGCCGAGTGGCACAGCACCGTCGATGCGCTGGCGCGCATCACGGGCGACAAGCAGCGCCTGGCCCACAACGAGGCGCTGGCGCGCTCCATCCGCCACCGCTTTCCCTACATCGATCCGCTGCACCATCTGCAGGTGGAGCTGGTGCGCCGCTGGCGCGGCGGCCAGACCGATGAGCGCATCAAGACCGGCATCCACCTGTCGATCAATGGCATTGCGGCCGGCGTGCGCAATACCGGCTGATCGAGGGCGCGAGCGGGCCGGGAGGCCCCTCGCGCCGCCATGCGCAGGGCGCCGGCCGGCCGCCGTGTAGGATGTGCTTCGGACAGGGGCGCATGACTCCTGCCGGGAAGTGAAGGGTGGGAGCTTATGGGCAACAAGACGCCATGGCCGGGGTTCCCGGACATGCAACTGTTCCTGACGCAGCGCCTGGCCAGGCTGGCCGGTGCCAACTCCATGCGGGCCATACGCGAAGGCCTGCTCTGGCTGGTCCCATGCCTGCTGGTCTCGGCCCTGTTTCTCATACTGTCGGCGCTGGCGCAGATGTCCGGCCAGCCCGAGCCCGTGGTGCAGCTTCTTGCGGGCCTGCATGCGCAGATCGGCAGCATCCTGCCGCTGCTGGTGGCCGCCTCCATCGGCTACATGCTCTCCATACGCCACAGGCTGCCGCGCCTGCCGGTGACCTTTCTGTGCTTTGCCCATGTGCAGATGGCCATCTTCCTGCTGCGCGAGCATCCGCGCGCGGCCGCCACGCTGGTGCTGTTCATCGCCATAGCCTCGCCCCTGATCACCGTGCCGCTGATGGCCAGGCTCAGCGCCATGCGCTGGACGCGCATTGCGCGCACGGGCTTTGTGGGCGAGAACGTACGCGAGGTGATGAACCTGGTCGTGCCCGGCTCCATCGTCGCGCTGCTGCTGGTGGTGCTGCTGCTGGGCCTGCAGCAGGTGCTGCCCGATATCACCCAGGCCGAACTGCCGCTGGCCATCGCCACCCCCGAGAGCCCCTATCGCAGCGGGCTGACGCTGACGCTGCTCAATTCCGTGCTCTGGTTCTTTGGCGTGCAGGGCTACTACGCCATGCAACCCTTCTTCCAGGTGCTGGACCAGGCCGTGCTGGCCAACGCCGCCGCCGTGGCCAAGGGGCTGGTGGCGCCCTGGGCGCTCAACGGCGGCCTGATGGGGTCCTTCGTCTTCATCGGCGGCTCGGGGGCCACGCTGTCACTGGCGCTGGCCGTGCTGCTGTTTTGCAAGGGGCGCGGCCTGCGCATGCTGGCGCTGGCCGCGCTGCCCATCTCCCTGCTCAACGTCAACGAGATCCTGCTGTTCGGCCTGCCGGTCATCCTGAACCTGCGCCTGCTCGTGCCTTTTCTGGCGGTGCCCGCCATCAACCTGGTCGTGGCCGTCACGGTGGTGCAGGCCGGCTGGGTGGCTCCGGCCTCGATGGTGCTGCCCCTGACCGCGCCCGTGGTCTTCAATGCCTACGTGAGCACGGGCGGCGACATGGGCGCCGTGGTGCTGCAACTGGCGCTGACGGTGTTGGGGGCGCTGGTCTATGCGCCTTATGTGCGCTCCATCGACCGGCTGGGCCAGGACGATGGCGCCATCGTGCTGCGCGCGCTGGACACCACGTTCTCCCGGCTGCCCGAGGAGGCAGGCCTGGTCACGCGCGATCCGCTGGTGCTGGCGCACGAGACCCAGGCCCGGCGCGAGACCATGCTGTCCCATATCCGCCGCATCAGCGAGTACGAATTCCACCTGGAATTCCAGCCCCAGGTCTCGCACCGCAGCGGCTTGTGCCTGGGCTGCGAGGCCCTGTTGCGCGCCCACGATTCGCAGGGCAGGCTGCAGCAGCCCGGCGGCTTTCTGCGCTGGCTGGGTGATGCCGGCCTGATGCGCGAGGTCGATCTGTGGGTGGCGGGCGCTGCCGTGCGCCAATGCCGGCTGTGGCGCCAGCACGGTTTTTCCCTGCCGATCAGCATCAATGTCACGGGCGCCACGCTGACATCGCCCGAGTACTGCTCGCGCCTGCTGATGCTGCTGGCGCAGGCCAGGGGCCAGGTGGGCGTGGAGATCACGGAGGAAGCGCTGGTGGGCGATGTGGAGGCGATCCGCAAGGCCATAGGCCAGATCCACGCGTTGGGCGCCAAGGTGGCCATAGACGACTTCGGCACCGGCTTCTCGTCCATGAGCTACCTGCACCAGTTCGACGTGGATGCCATCAAGATCGACCGCAGCTTCGTCGTGGCCAGCGGTCATGCCAAGGGCGCGCTGGTGCTGGACGGCCTGCTGCGCTTTTGCGAGGCGCTGCAGTTGAACGTGGTGGCCGAAGGCGTGGAGACCCAGGCGCAGCTGCAGGCCCTGGGCTTCGAGGGCGAGCTGCTGGTGCAGGGCTGGTACTTCAGCCGGGCCCTGCCGGGAGAGCAGTTGCCGCAGTTCGCCAGCGACTGCGCCGCCAGGGCAGGCGGCGAGACGGTCTGAATCCGTGCTGGTGCATCGCTGCGGCGATGCAGGGGCTCAATGCAGCATCAGGGAGCCGGCGCTCTTGCTCTTGCCGGCGCGTGCGGGCGGATTGCACAGGCCGCACTGGTAGTGGCGCTCGTTCTCGTAGGGCTCGGTCACGAACTGGCCCTTGCACACGGAGCACTGGGTGCGGGTCAGCATCTGCGCATCGACAAACTTCACCAGGCGCCATGCGCGTGTGAAGGACAGCAGCGCCTCCAGCTCGGCGGCCTGGATCTGCTCGGTATAGAGACGGTAGGCCTTGGTCAGTTGTTCAACGGCATCCAGCTCGGCGCCCTTGGACAGGTATTCGTAGATATTCAGGAACAGCGAACTGTGGATGTTCTCCTGCCAGGTCAGGAACCAGTCGGTCGAGAACGGCAGCTGGCCCTTGGATGGCGACTTGCCGGCGATCTCCTTGTACAGGCGGATCAGGCGCTCGTAGGACAGCGTGGTCTCGGATTCGAGCACCTGCATGCGTGCACCCATCTCGATGAGCATGGCGGCACGCTCGATCTGCTTGGACTCGTTCAGGACACTTTTGACGGCGGTGGACATGGCGGGCTCCAGAGTTCTTCGGGCGGATCAGAGGACTTCGGAAACGCGGCTGGCCATCAGGATGTTGGCGTGCAGCGTATTGGTCGCACCGTTGCCGATCTTGTTGCTGCTGTGGTTGGTCAGCAAGCTCCAGACCATTTCGTCGTCCACGCGGAAGCTGGCGAGCAGGGTATTGCGCGAGGCCAGCTTCAGCACCTGGGCTGCCGACAGCGCGGCCAGCAGGTCGCAGGATTCTTCGTTCAGTCCCAGGCGGAACACCGCTTCCGCCTTGTCCTGGCGGATCAGGGTCTGGGCCAGCATCAGGTAAGTGAGGTTGGCTTCGCGGATTTCGGCAAGCAGCTGTTCATTGTTCATAGGACCATCCTTTGCATCTTCTCGGCAGCCGCAACACCGGGGTAGAAACAAGATGTTCAACCTGTTGCGATCTGTTGGGATGGATTGTGGAGGAGGGGCCCTGGCCGTTGAAGTCGGGGCAGGTCTGCGCCGGATGTCTGGTTGTGAGACGGCGTTTGTAAGATTTACCTTACACCTGTAGCAAGGTTTGGATGACTCGATTTCGCCCGGCCTCTGCCGTCCGGGGGCCTGGGAGCAGGCCGCTGCAGTGGTGTTATTGCATGTCGGCCTTTTGACACAGTGCTGTCATTGTGCAGCCTCCCAGGGGCGGGCATAAGCCGAATTAGCCGCGCTCCACCGGCCTCTTCGGGTCACTGCACCACTCGCTCCAGCTGCCCGCGAAAAGCCGTGCCGGCGGCAGTCCTGCAATGCGCATGGCCAGCAGGTTGGGCAGGGCGCTCACGCCGCTGCCGCACTGGTGGACCACGCTGGCCGGATCGCGGCCGGCCAGCAGCCGGTCGAACTCGGCGCGCAGTAGGGCGGCGGGCTTGAAGCGGCCGTCGGCCGCAATGTTCTCGGTGAAGGGCCTGTTCAGTGCGCCCGGGATATGGCCGGCCACGGGGTCCAGCGGCTCGACTTCGCCGCGATAGCGTGCCGGCGCGCGCGCATCGACCACGGTCTGGCCTGCGCTGCCCAGTGCATCGAGCACCTGCTGTGCCGTCACCAGCTGCTGCAGCGGCTCGTGCAGCTCGAAGTTGGACTGAAAGCGCGCGCTTTCCTCGCCCGATGCCACAGGCTGGCCTGCGGCCTGCCAGGCCTGGAGACCTCCGTCGAGCACGGCCACATCGCCATGGCCGGCCCACTGCAGCATCCACCACAGGCGCCCGCAGTAGTTGGCGCCGTTGCGGTCATAGACCACGGCCTGCATGTCGTTGGAAAAACCGATCTCCGACAGCCACATGGCAAACAGCTCGCGGCTGGGCAGCGGGTGGCGGCCGCCCGAGGCGGCCTGCTCGCTGGCCGCCACGCTGCCATGTGCGCCGGGCACGCCGTGTTTTGCGCTGAGGTCATGGTCCAGGTCGGCGAAGACGGCGCCGGGAATATGCGCCTGCAGGTACTGCGCCTTGCCGGCCGTGGGTTGGGCCAGGTCGAAGCTGCAGTCAAAGACCATCAGCGGACGGCCGCCGGACTGCAGCGCGGCCAGTTCCTGGACGGAGATCAGGGTCTGGTAGGAGGAGGTGTTGGATGTCATGGATGCGGAACTCCGAAAGCCAGCGCAGGCGGCGGTGCGCCTGCGGCAAAAGGTCCGATCCATTATGCGACGGCCCCAGGCGGGCCGTCGCCGTCAGCCGCGTGAACGCAGGGCCGTGGCCAGGGCGCCGCTGGCCACTATCAGCACGATGCCGGCCCAGCCGATCAGCGGCACGCTTTCGCCGAACAGCGCCAGGCTCAGCAGGGCGGCAAAGACGATGCCCGAGTACTGCAGATTGGCCACCACCAGGGTATTGCGGCTGTTGCCGGCCGAAGCGTAGGCCGCCGTCATGCAGACCTGGGCCACGGCAGCCAGCACGCCCACGGGCAGCAGCCACAGCGCGCGCCAGCCCGGCCAGGCGGACACGCCCGTGAAGCACATGGCCAGTGCGCCGGCCACGGCCGAGCCCAGTGCGAAGTAGAAGACCACGCGCGCCTCGGGCTCGCCCATGCGCGACAGCGTGGCCACCTGCATATAGGCCATGGCGGCGAACACCCCGCCGATCAGGCCGCCCGCGCTGGCCACGAATTCCTGCGGCGCCGCGCTGGGGCGCAGCACCAGGATCACGCCCACGAAGCCCAGGGCCACGGTGGCGACCAGGCTCCAGGGAAACGGCGGCAGCGCGCGCAGCGCATGCGATTCGGGTTGGCGGCGCAGCTGGTGGCGCAGCAGCAGGCCCTGGCCGATCAGAAACACCGCCATCCAGATGCTGCTCATGGAGTTGAACGTGGCCGCCGTGGCCAGCGGCAGATGGCCGATGGAGTAGAACCAGGCGCCCATGGAAGTCACGCCCACGAAGCTGCGCCAGGCATGCTCGCGCGGGTAGCGCGTGGCCAGCGAAATGCCCTGGTGGCGCGCCAGCCACCACAGCGCCACCATGCTGACCAGCCCGCGGTAGAAGACGATTTCCGCCGCGTTGAAATCCTGGGAGGCGAACTTCACACACACACTCATGACCGCAAAGACGAATGCGGCCGCCACCATCCACAGGGCTTGCATATAAATGACCGGATAGAGCCGCACAAGGACCGCGGCGCTGGACGAGAAAAGGGTTGGGTTTTGTTTTTGGCGCATGCCGCCTGGCTGCGTACGGCCCAGGGCCGTGGCAGGGACACGCGCAAGGAACTGTATTGCATAAGCCAAGACATTGGACTTGCCTCGGGATGCATTGCCGCCGCCAGCCCTGCCCATTGGGCACATCAGGGCGCTTGCATTCAGAGGAGCTGGGCGGCGGGCCTGCCGCTCAATACTGACGGCCCGATGCAAGCGGCCCAATGCAGACGGCCCGCACGAATGCGGGCCGTCGGAAGAGCCGGAGCCGATCAGCGTGCGGGGACTGCGTCGCCCATCACGCCGCGATACCACTCATGGAAGTGCTGCATGCCGTCTTCCATGGGGCTCTGGTAGGGGCCGACCTCGTTGTCGCCGCGCTCGTACAGCGCCCTGCGGCCGGCGTCCATGCGCTCGCCGATCTCGTCGTCCTCGATGCAGGTCTCCATGTAGGCGGCCTTTTGCGCCTGCACGAATTCGGGCTCGAAGGCGGCGATCTCTTCGGGGTAGTAGAACTCGACCACGTTCAGTGTCCGGTCCACGGCCAGCGGGTGCAGGGTCGAGGCCGTGAGCACGTGCGGATACCACTCCACCATGATGTGCGGGTAGTAGGTCAGCCAGATCGCTCCGCGTTCGGGCAGCTCGCCGTTGCGGTAGGCCAGCAGCACGTCGTGCCACTTCCTGTAGGTGTCCGAGCCGGGCCGGGCAAAGCCGGGCGCCACGCCCACGGTCTGCACCGAGTACTCCCTGGAAAACTCCCACTGCAGGTCATCGCAGGTCACGAAGTTGCCCAGGCCCGGATGGAACGGGCCCACGTGGTAGTCCTCGAGGTAGACCTCGATGAAGGTCTTCCAGTTGTAGTTGCACTCGTGCATCTCGACATGGTCGAGCACGAAGCCCTCGAAGCTCAGCTGCTCGCGCAGCTTCATGCCGGCGAGGTCGGCCTCGATGTCGCGGCCGTTGTCCTCGAACAGCAGGCCGTTCCACTCGCGCAGCCGGTAGTTGTTCAGGTTCAGGCAGGGATCGTGGCTGAAGTGCGGTGCGCCCAGCAGCTCGCCGCTGGTGCTGTAGGTCCAGCGGTGCAGCGGGCAGACGATGTTGCCCCCCGCATGGCCCTTGCCTTCGGTCATCAGGTTGCCCCTGCCCTTGAGCATCACGGCCTGGCGGTGGCGGCAGACGTTGGAGATCAGCTCCACCTGCCCCCTGGCGTTGCGCACCAGCGCACGGCCTTCCTTTTCCTGGGGCAGGGCGTAGTAGTCGCCTATCTCGGGAACGGCCAGTTGATGGCCCACGTAGCGCGGGCCGCGTTGAAAGATGGTCTCCAACTCACGCTGGAACAGCGCAGGGTCGAAGTAGCTGGAAACTGGTAGTTGGCTTGCGGCCTGCTGCAGTTGAAGACTTAAATCAGACATGGGTGACCTGACCTAAAGACTCCCCACAGGGAGGGTGCGCGTGCGCACGGGATTGGAAAAAGCAAAACCGGCCGTTCCTGGACATGGAGACAGGCTTCACGACTTGAAAACAAGCGGCGCCCGAGGCGTCCTGTCTTGTCGGTGAGCCCGACCGCATGCCTAGGCAAGGGGCCGGTTTGGCGGGGAATGGGATTATAGCCCGTGGGGTTATTTCCGGATGCCCGGTACGTGTATTGCAAGCGGCCGATGGCGCCTGTCAAGGGCTGTCCGGTTATTGGCGGCGCGGTCGCGGAGGGACGCCTAGAATCGTCGGTTCCCCACAACGCACTGCCAACGCCACATGCCCAAGGCTGCCCCCAAGGCTCCCGCCGAGCCCACCAGTTACGAATCCGCGCTGCAGGAGCTGGAGCAGCTCATCGCGCAGATCGAGTCGGGCCAGCTGCCTCTGGAGCAGATGCTGGCCGGCTACCAGCGCGCGGCGCAGCTGCTCGGCTACTGCCGTGGCCAGCTCGACGCGGTGCAGGAGCAGGTCAAGGTGCTTGACGAGGGGACCCTGGCCCCTTGGAGCCAGGATTGAAGATTGCCATGAGTGCCCTGATGACTTCCGCTTCCGATGTTTCCCAGGCGCCGGGCCTTGGCGCGCTGGATTTTCCCTGCTGGATGAACGACCGCCTGGCGCGCACCGAAAGCGCGCTGTCCCAATGGGTGGGCGTGGATGCGCCGGCCGGCCTGGGCGAAGCCATGCGATACGCCGTGCTCGATGGCGGCAAGCGCCTGCGCCCGCTGCTGGTCTGGGCTGCGGCAGAGGCCGTGGCCGGCCTGCCGTCGGCCGCCGTGCGTGCCGGCTGCGCCGTGGAACTGATCCATGCCTATTCGCTGGTGCACGACGACATGCCCTGCATGGACAACGACGTGCTGCGCCGTGGCAAGCCCACGGTCCATGTGCAGTTCGGCGAGGCCTCGGCCCTGCTGGCCGGCGATGCGCTGCAGGCGCTGGCCTTCGAGCTGCTCGTTCCCGAGCCCGATCAGGCCGGCAGCATGCCGGACGCCCTGCAGGCGCGGCTGTGCCGGCTGCTGGGCCGTGCCGCAGGCGCGCAGGGCATGGCCGGTGGCCAGGCCATCGACCTGGCCAGCGTGGGCCTGCAGCTGAGCGAGGCCCAACTGCGCGAGATGCACCGCCTCAAGACCGGCGCCCTGCTGCATGCCAGCGTGCTCATGGGCGCGGCCTGCAAGGAGGGCGTGGATGCCCAGGCCTGGCAGGCGCTGTCCGACTACGGGCAGGCGCTGGGCGTGGCCTTCCAGGTGGTGGATGACATCCTCGACGTGGTGGCCGACTCGGCCACCCTGGGCAAGACGGCCGGCAAGGACGCGGCCAACGACAAGCCGACCTACGTCTCGCTGCTGGGCCTGGACCAGGCCCGCGCCCATGCCGACGAGCTGTGCGCCCTGGCGCACGCGGCGCTGGCGCGCAGCGGCCTGCCGGACACGCGGGCCCTGGCGGCACTGGCCGACATGGTCGTGAGCCGCACTCACTGACAATGAAGCACCCCCTGAGTCGCTTCGCGCCTTCCCCCTCTCTACCCGCTTCGCGGGGGAGGGGGACGACACCCTCGCTGCGGGGCGGCCCTTGCTCGGTGTCCCTTGGTGGGGGCGCGCTACTTGCAAGGGTGGCGTTCGATGCCACAGGCAACTGATACGAAAATATGGGCGATGGTCTTGCGGCCATCAAGATACCTAGCATGACCACGAACACCTACTCCCTGCTGCAGACCATCGACGATCCCGCGGATCTGAGGCGTCTGTCGCGTGCCGAACTCAAGACCCTGGCCCAGCAGCTGCGTGCCTATGTGCTCGACAGCGTCTCCAAGACCGGCGGGCATCTGAGTTCCAACCTGGGCACGGTGGAGCTGACGGTGGCGCTGCATGCGGTGTTCGACACGCCCTACGACCGCGTGGTCTGGGACGTGGGCCACCAGACCTATCCGCACAAGATCCTCACGGGCCGGCGCGAGCGCATGGCGTCGCTGCGCCAGTTCGGCGGCCTGTCGGGCTTTCCGCAGCGCGCCGAGAGCGAGTACGACACCTTCGGCACGGCCCACTCCTCCACCAGCATCTCGGCCGCCCTGGGCATGGCCCTGGCCGCCAAGCAAAAGGGCGAGGACCGCCGCGCCATCGCCGTCATCGGCGACGGCGCCATGACGGCCGGCATGGCCTTCGAGGCGCTGAACAACGCCGGCGTGACCGATGCCAACCTGCTGGTCATCCTCAACGACAACGACATGAGCATCAGCCCGCCCGTGGGCGCGCTCAACCGCTACCTGGCCCAGCTCATGAGCGGGCAGTTCTATGCCAAGGCGCGCGACATGGGCAAGAGCGTGCTCAAGCAGGTGCCGCCGCTGCTGGAGCTGGCCAAGCGGCTGGAGCAACAGGCCAAGGGCATGGTCGTGCCGGCCACGCTGTTCGAGAACTTCGGCTTCAACTACATCGGCCCCATCGACGGGCATGACCTGGACTCGCTGATCCCCACGCTGGAGAACATCAAGAGCCTCAAGGGCCCGCAGTTCCTGCACGTGGTCACGAAGAAGGGCCAGGGCTACAAGCTGGCCGAGGCCGACCCCGTGGCCTACCACGGCCCCGGCAAGTTCGACCCCAGCGTGGGCCTGGTCAAGCCGGCCACGCCCCCGAAGCAGACCTTCACCCAGGTCTTCGGCCAGTGGCTGTGCGACATGGCGGACAAGGACCAGCGCCTGGTGGGCATCACCCCCGCCATGCGCGAGGGCTCGGGCATGGTGGAATTCCACAAGCGCTTTCCGGGCCGCTACTACGACGTGGGCATTGCCGAGCAGCATGCCGTCACCTTCGCGGCCGGCATGGCCTGCGAGGGGCTCAAGCCCGTGGTCGCCATCTACTCGACCTTCCTGCAGCGCGCCTACGACCAGCTGATCCATGACGTGGCGCTGCAAAAACTGCCCGTGGTCTTTGCGCTGGACCGTGCGGGCCTGGTCGGCGCCGACGGCGCCACGCATGCCGGTGCCTACGACATCGCCTTCGTGCGCTGCGTCCCCCACATGAGCATGGCCTGCCCGGCCGACGAGCGCGAATGCCGCCAACTGCTCACCACGGCCTACGAGCAGGACCATCCGGTGGCCGTGCGCTACCCGCGTGGGGCGGGCGTGGGCGTGGCCCCGCTGGAGAGCCTGCAGGGCCTGCCCTTCGGCAAGGGCGAGGTGCGCCGCGAATCGGCGGCGAAGAAGGTCGCCATCCTGGCCTTCGGCACCCTGCTGTATCCCGCGCTGACCGCAGCCGAGGCGCTGGACGCCACCGTGGTCAACATGCGCTGGGCCAAGCCGCTGGACGAGGAACTGCTGCGCCAGGTGGCCTCCACGCACGAGCTCATCGTCACCGTGGAAGAGGGCTGCATCATGGGTGGCGCAGGCAGCGCCGTGGCCGAGTCGCTGCAGGCTGCCGGCATTACGCGACAGCTGCTGCAGCTGGGCCTGCCCGACGAGTTCATCGAGCACGGCGATCCCGCCAGGCTGCTGGCCCTGCAGGGGCTGGACGCGGCCGGCATCGAGGCGTCGGTGCGCGCCCACCTGGCGCCCGAGCGCGCCGTGGCCTGAAGATGGGACGGGCCTGTGCCCCGCGATGGGGCGCATCGCGCATGCCGAGCAGGACTACGCGGGGGAAAACCCCGTCCGCGCTTGCTTTGCGGCGTTTTTAGAATCGATACCACCTGATACAGTGTGAATGCACGTGCGAACGTGCGTTTTTTTTGCCGCCGGGCCCCCAAGGCAGAAGCGGCCCCTCGGAGGGGCAGCGGACCTTGCGCAGCAAGGGGTGGTGGTGGCTTTTTCTGACTGACAACACATCGCGGAGAGACATTCATGGACCGTCGTTCGATCATCAAACATGCGGGAATCGCCGGCGTGCTGGCTGTGGGAGCCGCACCCGCAGTCCACGCCCAGGAGGCGGTCCGCTGGCGTCTGGCCGCGAGCTTTCCCAAGTCGCTGGACACCATCTTCGGCTCGGCCGAAATGTTCTCCAAGACGCTCAAGGCGATGTCGGGCGGCAAGTTCGAAGTCTCGGTGCATGCGGCCGGTGAGCTGATGCCCGCCTTCGGCGTGGTCGATGGCATCCAGAACGGCACCATCGAGATGGCGCTGACGGCGCCCTACTACTTCACCGGCAAGGACTACATCTTCGCCTTCGGCTGCGCCGTGCCCTTCGGCCTGACGGCGCGCCAGATGGATGCATGGATGGAGCACGGCGGCGGCCGCAAGCTCATGGACGAGTTCTATGCCCAGTACAACATCAAGAGCCAGAGCGCAGGCAACACGGGCACCCAGATGGGCGGCTGGTTCCGCAAGGAGATCAAGTCGGTGGCCGATCTCAAGGGCCTGAAGATGCGCCTGGGCGGCGGCCTGTTCGGCGACGCCATGCTCAAGCTCGGCGTGGTCGCGCAGAACATGCCCGTGGGCGAGGTCTACCAGGCGCTTGAAAAGGGCACGCTGGATGCCGTGGAATTCGTGGGTCCGTACGACGACCAGAAGCTGGGCTTCAACAAGGTCGCTCCCTACTACTACTACCCCGGCTGGTGGGAAGGCGGCGCCGAGCTGGAGTTCTTCATCAACACCAAGGCGTATGCGGCCCTGTCGCCCGAGTACAAGGCCATGGTCGATGCGGCCTGCAACGTGGCAGCGCGCGACATGACGGCCAAGTACGACGCCAACAACCCCGTGGCGCTCAAGAAGCTGGTGGCCGACAAGACCCAGCTCAAGGCCTTCCCCAAGGACTTCATGGATGCCGGCTACAAGGCCGTCATGGAGATCATGGCCGAGCATGACGCCAAGTCGCCCATGTTCAAGAAGATCAACCAGAGCCTGCGCACCTTCCAGCGCGACCAGCTGCTGTGGGAGCGCTTCTCGGAGTTCCGCTACAACAGCTACATGACCACGGCCAAGCTGTAAGCAGGTCTGCAGCCAGCAGCACGCACAAGGACGGTCCATGCCTTCCATGCCTGCAGGCCAAGCCCGCCGTCCCCTCTGCGAAATGCAGCGGGGACGGCGGGCTTTTTTGTTCCGATGATGTATGTGGGCCGAGCTGCCAAGAGCAGTCCGGCCTTTTTTGAATGCTCTCAAGCAGAGCGAACCAGGAGGAGACAGAGATGGACAGAAGAAAAGCACTCAAGCACGCCGGTCTGGCCGGCGTATTGACTGCCGCAGCGGCGCCAGCCGTTCATGCGCAGGCGGCGGTGCGCTGGCGCCTGGCGTCCAGCTTTCCGCGTTCGCTGGACACCATCTACGGCTCTGCCGAGGTGTTTTCCAAGGCGATCAAGGAAATGTCGGGCGGCAAGTTCGAGGTGTCGGTGCATGCGGCCGGCGAGCTGATGCCCGCCTTCGGCGTGGTCGATGGCGTGCAAAACGGCACGGTGGAGATCGCGCACACGGCGCCCTACTACTTCTTCGGCAAGAACGAGGCCTTTGCCATCGGCGGCGCCATTCCGTTCGGCATGAACTCGCGCCAGCTCACGGCCTGGAACGTGGACGGCAACGGCGGCAAGCTGATGCGCGAGTTCTATGCCGAATACGGCATCGTCAACTTCCTGGGCGGCAACACCGGCGCCCAGATGGGGGGCTGGTTCCGCAAGGAGGTCAAGACGACCGAGGACATCAAGGGCCTGAAGTTCCGCATCGGCGGCTTCGCGGGCCGGATCATCGAGCGCATGGGCGGCGTGCCCCAGAACATCCCGGGTGGCGAAATCTACCAGGCGCTGGAAAAGGGCACCATCGATGCGGCCGAATGGATCGGCCCCTATGACGACCTCAAGCTGGGCTTCAACAAGGTCGCGCCGTTCTACTACTACCCCGGCTGGTGGGAAGGCAGCCTGAACCTCGAGTTCTACGTGAACCAGAAGGCGCTGGCCGCGCTGACGCCCGAGCAGCGCGCCATGGTGCAGGCCGCCTCGCACGAGGCCCATGTGGTCACCCAGGCCCGCTATGACGCGCGCAATCCCGGCGCGCTCAAGCAACTGGTGGCCAGCAAGGCCAAGGTGCTGGCCTTCCCGCAGACCGTGCTCGATGCCTCCTACAAGACCACCATGGCGGTCTATGCGGAGCTGGCCGAGAAAAACCCTGCATGGAAGAAGATCTACAGCGACTACCGCAACTTCCAGCGCGACGAGGTGCTGTGGTTCCGCTTCGCCGAGGCGCGCTACGACGCCTTCATGTCGGCGCAGAAGCTGTGAAGTCGCGGCGCCCTCGGGCGTCATGCGCGAAAGAAAGCCGGGCACTGCCCGGCTTTTTTCATGCGCGCAGGGGACCGGCGCACGCCGGGGTCCGAACGAAAAAAGGCCCCGCGGTTGCGGGGCCTTTGCTGTCCTTGAGGGAGCCTGCGATCAGCTGCCGGACTTGCTCTCGCCCGGCGTGGCCGGCTGCTCGCGCTGCAGCTGGTCCTGCAGCGCCTTGAGCGCATCGTCCTCACCGCCCGCCGGGGCCGAGGGCTCGCCAGGGGTGCCCTCGGGTGCGGGGGGCTGGTTCGCGCCGTCGCCGTTGAACATGGGGTCGTTGAAGTCGATGGCCTCGGGCATGGATGCCTCCATCTCCTGGCGCACCTTGTCCAGGTCGTACTCCACCTTCTTGTCCAGCCCGCTGGAGACGATGCCGGGGAAGATGATGATCAGGGCCACCATGACCAGCTGGATCAGCAGGAAGGGGATGGCGCCCGCATAGATCTGCATGGTTGTCACGGGCTCGGTCATCTTCTTGGTGACCTTGTCCACGTAGGCCTTGGCCGGGGCCACGCTGCGCAGGAAGAACAGCGCGAAGCCGAAGGGCGGGTGCATGAACGAGGTCTGCATGTTCACGGCCAGCAGCACGCCGAACCAGACCAGGTCGATGCCCAGCTTGTCGGCCACGGGGGCCAGCAGCGGCACGACGATGAAGGACAGCTCGAAGAAGTCCAGGAAGAAGGCCAGCACGAAGATCATGATGTTGACCACGATCAGGAAGCCGATCTCGCCGCCTGGCAGGGACACCAGCAGCTCCTCCACCCACTTGGGGCCGTCCACGCCCTGGAAGGTCAGGCCGAACATGGTCGCGCCGATCAGGATGAACATCACGAAGCACGACAGCTTGGTGGTGGACATCAGCGCCTGCTTGAGCAGGTCCATGCTCAGGCGGCCGCGCACGAAGGCCATGATGGCCGCGCCCAGCGCGCCCATGGCGCCGCCTTCGGTGGGGGTTGCCACGCCCAGGAAGATGGTGCCCAGCACCAGGAAGATCAGCAGCAGCGGCGGGATCAGCACGAAGGTCACGCGCTCGGCCATGCGGCTGAGCAGGTGCAGGCCCGTGAGCTTGTTGAACATGGCGGCAATGAAGGCCAGGGCCACGCCGAAGCACATGGACACCACGATGGTCTCGTCCAGAGCGACCTTCTCCACCACATCGCCGGACCACCAGGTGTGCAGCTGGGGCATGTACTGGGCGACCACCATCGAGGCGGCCACGCACAGCACGGTCAGCACCAGGGTGGAAGGCAGGCCGGAGTTGCCGTTGGGCTCGCGCAGCGTGCGCGCCTCGGGCGGCAGGGCGGGCACCATGGCGGGCTTGAAGATGGCTAGCACGACGATGAACAGCGCATAGAAGCCCGTCAGCATCAGGCCCGGCAGGAAGGCGCCCTTGTACATGTCGCCCACGCTGCGGCCCAGCTGGTCGGCCAGCACGATCAGCACCAGGGACGGCGGAATGATCTGCGCCAGCGTGCCCGAGGCCGCGATCACGCCCGAGGCCACCCGGCGGTCATAGCCGTAGCGCATCATGATGGGCAGGGAGATCAGGCCCATGGAGATCACCGATGCCGCGACCACGCCCGTGGTCGCCGCCAGCAGCGCGCCCACGAAGATCACCGCAAAGGCCACGCCGCCGCGCACGGGGCCGAAGAGCTGGCCCACGGTCTCCAGCAGGTCCTCGGCCATGCCGCTTCGCTCCAGTATCAGCCCCATGAGGGTGAAGAACGGTATGGCCAGCATCGTCTCGTTCTGCATGATGCCGAAGATGCGCAGCGGAAGGGCCTGCAGCAGGGCTTCGGGCAGCACGCCCAGTTCGATGCCGACAAAGGCGAAGAACAGTCCGCAGGCGCCCAGGCTGAATGCCACGGGAAAACCCACGAGCAGGAAAAGTATCAGCCCCGCGAACATGATCGGGGCCAGGTTGTGGATCACGAATTCCATGATGTCTGTTTCCCCGATCAGGCGCCTTGCCCGCTTTTGTCCTTGGCTCCTGCCAGCCCGCGCAGGGCTTCAGCCAGGTCTTGCTCTGCGGTCTTCTCGCCCTTCTTGGCCGTGGGATCGTCGATCAGGCCCTTCAGGAAGGCGATGCGCTTGATCAGCTCCGACATGCCCTGCAGCAGCAGCAGCCCGAAGCCCAGGGGAATCATCAGGTAGACGGGCCAGCGCACCAGGCCGCCTGCATTGCCCGACATCTCGCCGGTCTGGATGGCCTGGATCACGAACGGCGTGCCGAACCACAGGATGGCCAGCGCCATGGGGGTCAGGAAAAAGACGAAGCCGAAGATGTCGATCCAGATCTGCGTGCGCTTGGACAGGCGGCTGGCGATCACATCCACCTTCACGTGCTCGCCCTGCAGCAGCGTGTAGCCGGCGGCCAGCAGGAAGGAGGCGGCGAACAGGTACCACTGCACTTCGAGGTAGGCGTTCGAGCTGGTGTGCAACACCTTGCGCACGATGGCATTGATGCCGCTGATGACCGTCGAGGCCAGGATCAGCCAGATAAGGCATCGCCCGACCAGGCTGTTGAGCCAGTCGACCCCTCTTGAGAATTTGAGCAAAGCCTGCATGGTGTCTCCAAAAAGTAGGCTGTATTGGGTCCGTCGCCGTACGCCGGCCTGTAGGCCGGCGCGCAGCGCTCTTGTCGGCGCATGGACCAAAGCCGTCGATTCTACGGAGACCCGAACGCCGCAGGCGGCCTGCTCCCCCTAAAAGAAATCCGTGTGAACCCGAGGAAACGTCCCGTTCAGGTTGTCGCGCGGGGCCTGCGGGCTCCCAGTTTTCGGTACATCGTGGCCCGGCTGATGCCCAGCGCGCGGGCGGCCCGGGTCACATTGCCCTGGGCATCCTGCAGGGCCTGCTCGATCAGCACGCCCTCGCTGGCGCGCAGCGGGCTGGCCTGGGCGGCGGCAGCGAGTGCCGCCGTGCCCAGCGCAGGCAGCAACTGGCGCAGCTGGGGCCCGGGCTGCACCAGTGCCTGCAGCCGCAGGCCCGACCACAGCGGCAGGCGCAGCGGTTCGTTGGGGCGCTGGCGCGCATGCTCCACCAGCGCCGTCCAGGGCATGGCCAGCAGTTCGCTGCAGTGCAGCGGCTGGCCCGGCTGCGCCAGCGGCTGGGGCACCAGCTGGCGCGCCAGGGTATTGCTGCCCGCCACATGCCCTTCGGCGTCCACGGCCAGCAGGCCTTCGCCCTCCTGACCCAGAGGCCCGCCGGGCCAGTTCAGGTGCAGCAGCAGCGCGTGGGGCAGGGCGCGCAGCAGCCGGTCCTCGATGGCGCGGGCGCAGCGCAGCGCCAGGTGCATCAGCTCGGGCCGCTCGGGCACGTCCACGCCCGTGATGTCCAGCATGCCCAGGCAGCGGCCGTCCGGGGCGTACAGCGGTGCGCCCGCGCAGCTGTAGTGGCGGTTGGCCTCGAAGAAATGCTCGGCCCGGTGCAGCCAGACGGGGCCGTGCTCGGCCAGGGCCGCACCGATGGCGGTGGTGCCCACGCCCTGCTCGGACAGGTCCACGCCCACACGGGCGATGGCCTGCACGCGGATGTCGCTGCGGTCCAGCGGCCCCTGCACGTCCAGCACGGTGCCGTGCGCATCGGTCAGCAGGCTGAAGTAGCGCATGGCGCCCACGGCGCCCACCAGCTGGGTCATCACGGGGTGCGCCGCCTGCAGCAGCGCCTCGTGGCCGTCACGTGCCTGGCGCAGCGCATGCGGCCCCAGCGCTTCGTAGACCACGCGCTCGCCCGGGCGGCGGCCTGCCGCCAGGCAGCGCTGCCAGGAGCGCCACAGCCAGGGCGCGATGCCGGCAGGGGGGGCGGGCAGAGTGGCAGGCGGCATGCCGGCCAGCGCCTGCTCGCCGAAGGCCAGGCTGCGGGCCCGGGCGATCTGCGCGTGGCGCGGATCGGCGGGGCAGGGCTGCGCGGCGTCGGGGCTCAGGGCGAACATGGGGCGGGGACTCCTGTGGCTGGCTGGCAAGGGATTGCGAACGGGCTGGCAGGCGGGCACGGTCGAAGCCGGGGGCGCAGGCGCAAGCGGTGCGGGCTGCGGCTGCGGTGACGACTGTGTCATTTTGAGAATATCCGCGCCGCCCGGCCCGGGCTTGCGGGTCAACCCTAGAACGGGCGCCTGCGGGCAGGGCGACCATGGCAGGCGAGGTTTCCGGCGTTCCCCCACGTTCCAGATCACCGCCGAACACAGGCAGGAGACAGCACGATGAATGTCCAGCTCACCGTCAACGGGCGCGCGCAGCGCATTGACGTTCCACCCAACACCTTGCTCGTGCATGCGCTGCGCGAGCACCTGCGCCTGACCGGCACGCATGTGGGCTGCGACACCAGCCAGTGCGGGGCCTGCACCGTCATCGTCGACGGCCACGCCGTCAAGTCCTGCGCCATGCTGGCCGTGCAGGCCGAAGGCTGCGAGGTGCGCACCATCGAAGGGCTGGCGGATATCGACGGCGGCCTGCATCCCATGCAGGCGGCCTTCAAGGAGTGCCACGGCCTGCAATGCGGCTTTTGCACGCCGGGCATGGTCATGAGCGCCGTGGACCTGTGCCAGCGCCAGCCGTGCGCGGGCGATCGCGAGATCCGCGAGGCGCTGGAGGGCAACCTGTGCCGCTGCACGGGCTACCAGAACATCGTGGCCGCCGTGAAAAAGGGCAGCCAGGCCATGGCAGGGCCTGCGGCCTGAGCGCCGCAGGTCACCACAAGGAGACAGCCATGGGTGCATCCGACTTTTCCAAGCTCCCCCACATCGGCGAGCCCGTCAAGCGCAAGGAGGACTACCGCTTCCTCACGGGCGCGGGCCAGTACACCGACGACATCGCGCTGGCCGCCCAGGCCCATGCGGTGTTCGTGCGCTCGCCGCACGCGCATGCGCGTGTGCGCTCCGTGTCCACCGACGCGGCCAGGGCCGCGCCCGGCGTCATCGGCGTGCTCACGGGCGCCGACGTGGCGGCCGACAAGATCAACGGCCTGCCCTGCGGCTGGCTGATCACCAGCACCAACGGCGAGCCCATGAAGGAGCCGCCGCATCCCATCCTGGCGCTGGACACCGTGCGCTACGTGGGCGACCAGGTCGCCATGGTCGTGGCCGAGACGCTGGAGCAGGCGCGCGACGCGGCCGAGCTGGTGGAGGTGGACTACGACCCGCTGCCCGCCGTGGTGCTGGTGGCCGACGCGGCGGCCGGCAGCGTGCCCGGCGCGGTGGTGCACGACATCGCCCCCGACAACCACTGCTACAAATGGGCCATCGGCGACAAGGCTGCCGTGGATGCCGTGTTCGCCGGTGCCGCCCACATCGCCCAGCTGGACCTGGTCAACAACCGCCTGGTTCCCAACGCCATGGAGCCGCGCGCGGCCATCGGCAGCTACAGCCGCGCCAATGACGAGTACACGCTGTACGTGGCCAACCAGAACCCGCACGTCGAGCGGCTGCTGATGACGGCCTTCGTCATGGGCCTGCCCGAGCACAAGGTGCGCGTGATCGCGCCCGACGTGGGCGGCGGCTTCGGCTCCAAGATCTTCCTGTATGCCGAGGATGTCTGCCTGACCTGGGGTGCGCGAAAGCTCAACCGCAACATCAAGTGGACGGCCGACCGCAGCGAATCCTTCCTCACCGACGCCCATGGCCGCGACCACGTCAGCCATGCCGAGATGGCCATGGACGCCAGCGGCAAGTTCCTGGCCATGCGCGTGCACACGGATGCCAACCTGGGCGCCTACCTGAGCACCTTCGCCAGCGCCGTGCCCACCATCCTCTATGCCACCCTGCTGGCGGGCCAGTACGCCACGCCCCAGGTCTATGTGGAGGTCGATGCCTGGTTCACCCACACCGCGCCCGTCGATGCCTACCGGGGCGCGGGCCGGCCCGAGGCCACCTACCTGCTGGAGCGCCTGGTCAGCCGCTGCGCCTGGCAGCTGAACCTGTCCCAGGCCGAGATACGGCGGCGCAACTTCGTCACCAGCTTCCCCTACCAGACGCCCGTGGCCCTGCAGTACGACGTGGGTGACTACGGCGCCTGCATGGACAAGGCCGAGGCCCTGGCCGACGTGGCCGGCTTTGCCGCGCGCCGTGCCGACAGCGAGGCGCGGGGCCTCAGGCGCGGCCTGGGCTACAGCAGCTACATCGAGGCCTGCGGCCTGGCGCCCAGCAACATCGCGGGCGCCCTGGGCGCGCGGGCCGGCCTGTTCGAATGCGGCGAGGTGCGCGTGCACCCCACGGGCAGCGTCACCGTGTTCACGGGCTCGCACAGCCACGGCCAGGGGCACGAGACCACCTTCGCCCAGGTGGTGGCCGCGCGCCTGGGGATACCCGTGGAGAACGTGGACATCGTCCACGGCGACACGGGCCGTGTGCCGTTCGGCATGGGCACTTACGGATCACGCTCCATCAGCGTGGGCGGCGCGGCCATCATGAAGGCGCTGGACAAGATCGAGGCCAAGGCCAAGAAGATCGCAGCCCACCTGATGGAGGCCAGCGACGCCGACATCGACTTCGCGGGCGGCGAGTTCACGGTGCGCGGCACCGACAAGAAAATCCCCTTCGCCCAGATCGCGCTCACCGCCTATGTGCCGCACAACTACCCGCTGGACAAGCTGGAGCCCGGCCTCAACGAAACCGCCTTCTACGACCCCACCAACTTCACCTTCCCCGCAGGCACCTACATCTGCGAGGTCGAGGTGGACCCGGCCACGGGCGTGGTGCGCGTGGACCGCTTCAGCGCCGTGGACGACTTCGGCACCATCATCAATCCCATGATCGTCGAGGGCCAGGTGCACGGCGGCGTGGCCCAGGGCATAGGCCAGGCGCTGCTGGAAAACTGCGTCTACGACCGCGAGACCGGCCAACTGCTCACCGGCAGCTTCATGGACTACGCCATGCCGCGCGCCGACGATTTCCCCGAATTCAAGCTCGGCACCGTCTGCACGCCCTGCACGCACAACCCGCTGGGCACCAAGGGCTGCGGCGAGGCGGGGGCCATAGGCTCGCCGCCCGCCGTCATCAATGCCGTGCTCGACGCACTGCATCCCCTGGGTGTCAGGGACCTGGACATGCCGGCCAGCCCGCACCGTGTCTGGTCGGCCATCGACGCCGCAGCCACCTCCTGAGGAGAGCGCCATGTACGCATTCACCTATGAAGCCCCTGGCAACACGGCCGACGCCGCTGCCCTGGCCGCCCAGGGCGGCCAGTACCTGGCCGGCGGGCAAAGCCTGCTGCCATCGATGCGCCTGCGCCTGGCGCGGCCCGAACAGATCGTGGACCTGAACCGCGTCCAGGGCCTGGCCGGCATCGCCGTCAACGGCCAGACCGTGGAAATCCGCGCCATGACGCGCCATGCCGACGTGGCCGCCAACCCGCAGGTCCAGGCCGCCATCCCGGCCCTGGCCGAGCTGGCCGGCGGCATCGGCGATCGCCAGGTGCGTGCGCGCGGCACCATCGGCGGCTCGCTGGCCAACAACGACCCCGCTGCCTGCTACCCCAGCGCCGTGCTGGGCCTGGGCGCCACCGTCGTCACCGACCGGCGCGAGATCGCGGCCGACGACTTCTTCCAGGGCATGTACACCACGGCGCTGGGCAGCGGCGAGCTGATCACGGCCGTGCGCTTTCCCGTGCCGAAGAAGGCCGCCTACCTCAAGTTCAAGCAGCCCGCCTCGCGCTTCGCCCTGGTGGGCGTCTTCGTCGCCCAGACCGACAGCGGCGTGCGCGTGGCCATCACGGGCGCCGGGCTCAGCGTGTTCCGCCACACGGGGCTGGAGGCCGCGCTCAACCAGAGCTTCACGCCCGACGCGGCCGCCCAGGTGCTGATCGACCATGCCGACCTCAACAGCGACCTGCATGCCAGCGCGCGCTACCGGGCGCAATTGATCAGCGTGCAGACGCAGCGTGCGGTATCGCAGATGCTGGGGTGACTATGGTGACCCCCTGAGTCGCTTCGCGCCTTCCCCCTTGAAGGGGGACGACACCCTCGGTGCGGGGCGGCCCTTCCTCGGTGTCCCTGAGTTGGATTGCGCCAGTTTTGCGCAGCGCAGACGAAGCGCAGTTCCATGACGATTGGATAAGGACTGAATGAAGGTTCCCGAGCAAGCCATTGCCTCCATAGACGCCCTGGTCGCCGCGCTGCAGGCCGAAGGCTATTTCGCCGACCGGCGCCTGGCCACGGCCGTCTTCCTGGCCCTGCGGCTGCAGCGGCCGCTGCTGCTGGAGGGCGAGCCCGGCGTGGGCAAGACCGCGCTGGCCCAGGCGCTGGCACGCGTGCTGGAGCGCCGCCTGATCCGGCTGCAGTGCTATGACGGCATGGAGCAGCGCGAGGCGCTGTATGAATGGAACTACGCGGCCCAGCTGCTGCACCTGCGCGCGGCCGAGCTGGCTTCGGCGCAGCCCGCGGCTGCACCGCAGCAGGACCGACTGCAGCGCGCCGAGCAGGAGGTCTACCAGGAGCGCTACCTGGTAAGCCGCCCGCTGCTGCAGGCCCTGCAGCAGCCCGAGCCCGGCGCCGTGCTGCTGATCGACGAGATCGACCGCGCCGACGAGCCCTTCGAGGCCTTCCTGCTCGAATACCTGGGCGAGTACCAGGTCAGCATCCCCGAGCTGGGCACGGTGGCGGCACGCGTGCCGCCCGTGACCGTGCTCACCAGCAACCGCACGCGCGACCTGCACGATGCCGTCAAGCGCCGCTGCCTCTACCACTGGCTGGACTATCCCGGGCGCGAGCGCGAGCTGGCCATCGTGCGCGCCCTGGTGCCCGGGGCCGGGCAGGCCCTGACCGCCCAGGTGGCGAGCTTCGTGGGACGGCTGCGCAGCCAGCCCTTTGCCGACGCCTTCCAGCGGGTGCCCGGCATTGCCGAAAGCGTGGAATGGGCCAAGGCCCTGGTGGCGCTGGACACCCTGGTGGTCGATCCCGAAGTCGTGCACGACACGGCCGGCATCCTCTTCAAGCAGCGCGAGGATGTGGCCGCGCTCACGCCCGAGCGGCTGCAGCAACTGCTTGCGCCGGAGCCCGCGCCGTGACGGCTGGGGCAGCCGGTGCGGCCGGTGCGGCCGGTGCGGCCGGTGCCGCCGATAGGGGCGAGCGCACCAGCTGGCTGGGCGATGCGCGCAGCGGCAAGCTCGCTGGCAACCTGGTCGGCTTTGCGCGTGCGCTGCGCCGCGCGGGCGTGCCCGTGGATGGCGGGCGCATGGCGCTGGCCCAGCAGGCCCTGTCCCTTGTCGGCCTGGCGCGCGAGGACATGGCCGCAGCGCTGGAGGCCGTATTTGTGAGCAACGCCCAGGACCGCGCCGTGTTCCGCGAACTGTTCGACGCCTACTTCCGCAATCCCGATGTGGCCCGGCAACTGCTGGCCCAGTTGCTGCCGCAGGCGCCCCGGCCGTCCGCGCCGCGCCACCGCCCGCGCGTACAGGAAGCGCTGTCGCCTCGCCAGGCAAGCGAGGGCAGGGCCGCCGTCGATGAAGAGCTGAAGCTGGACGCTGCCATGACGGCCAGCGAGCGCCACCGCCTGCGCCATGCCGACTTCAACCAGCTCAGCGCCAGCGAATACCTGCTGGTGCAGCGCCTGGCCAGGGACATTGCCCTTCCCTTGCCCCGCTACCGCAGCCGCCGCACGCGCACCGGCCAGCGCGGCGCGGTGCCCGACTGGGCTGCCAGCCTGCGTGCGGCATCGCGCCACGGCGGCGAAATGCTGCAGCTGCTGCGGCGCGAACGGCGGCGCCTGCCGCTGCCCTGGCTGGCTCTGGTCGATGTCTCGGGCTCCATGGAGCGCTATGCGCGGCTGTTGCTGGCCTTCCTGCACGCGGCCACCAGCACGCAGCGCCATGCGGGCCTGTGCCGCCAGGTCTTCAGCTTCGGTACCGAGCTGCGCGACCTGGGCCCGGCCTTTGCCCAGGCCGATACAGACGCCATGCTCGAGCGCGCCAACGCCGCCATTGCCGACTTTGGCGGCGGCACGCGCCTGGGCAGCAGCCTGGGCGAACTGCGCCGCCTGCATGCGCGCCACCAGGTTTCAGGCCTGGTGGGCCGGCGCACCCTGGTGCTCATCATCAGCGACGGCCTGGACACCGGCGATGCCGCCGAGCTGGACCGCGAACTGGCCTGGCTGCGCCGCCACAGCGCGCGGCTGCTGTGGCTCAACCCGCTGCTGCGCTTTGACGGGTATGCCCCACTGGCCCAGGGGGCGGCCGTGCTGCATCGTCATGCCCATGCCATGCTTGCGGTACACAACCTGGAATCGCTGCAGCAACTGGCCGGTTACCTGGCGCGGCTGCTGGCGGCGCCAGGCCGCTGAGCCGCTTGCGGCCACCCCCATCGCAGAAAGGAATTGCCATGGAAATGCAAGCCAGCCGTTCCCTCGCCGTCAGCCAGCAGCAGGCCTGGGAGGCGCTCAACGATCCAGAAACGCTCAAGGCCTGCCTGGCCGGCTGCGACCGCTTTGAACCCCTGGGCGATGACCAGTACGCCGTGGGCATGGCGGTCAAGGTGGGGCCGGTATCGGCCAAGTTCAGCGGCAAGGTCACGCTGTCCGACATCACGCCGCCCGAGCGCTACCGCATCGCCTTTGAAGGCCAGGGCGGCGTGGCCGGCTTCGGCAAGGGCGAGGCCGACGTCACCCTCACCCCCGAGCCCGACGACGCCGCAGGACAGCCGCGCTGCCTGCTCAGCTACAGCGTGCAGGCCCAGGTCGGCGGCAAGATCGCCCAGCTGGGCCAGCGGCTGATCGACGGCGCCGCGCGCAACATGGCCGACGACTTCTTCGCACGATTCGATACGCTGATGCAGCAGCGCCACCCGCGCGCGCCGGTAGCGCCTGCCGATGCAGGCGACACCGCCGACCTGTCCCACCTGCCTGCCGGCCTGGCAGATGAAACCGGCCACATCGAGCCCACCGTGGACGCCCAGGCCTGGGAGCACGACGCCGCAGCCGGCGTGGCCACGCCGCTGGATGCCGCACCGGCCACCGAGGCCGAGGAACGCTCGCGCCGCGCCATCCCGCTGTGGTGCTGGGGGCTGGCCATCGTCGTCGTCCTGGGTGCCGGCTGGCTGCTTTCGCGGTACTGAGTCCTTGCGCCGACCCAAGGCTTTTTCCACCCACCCTGAACGATGCGCGCTGGCGCAGCACAATAGCCGCCGAAAAGCGCCGGGCGCCCAGCTGCACAGGCAAGCCAGGTGCCGGCGTGGAGATTTGCAATGGAAAACCTGGATGTTCATGTTCTGCGCCACCTTGCGCAATGGCGCGCTCAGGGCGAGCGCGCGCTGCTGGCCACGGTGGTGCGTACCTGGGGCTCGTCGCCCCGGCCCATCGGCTCCATCATGGCGCTGGGGGCCTCGGGCGCCGTGGTCGGCTCCGTGTCCGGCGGCTGCATCGAGGATGACCTGATCGCCCGCTACAGCCACGCCTCGGATGCCGACGCCCTGCGCGACGGTGCGCCCCGGCTGCTGCGCTACGGCGTCAGCGCCGACGAGGCCCACCGCTTCGGGCTGCCCTGCGGCGGCACGCTGGAGCTGCTGCTCGAATTCAATCCCGACGCTGCTGCGCTGCAGCAACTCGTCCAATGGCTGGACGAAGGCCGCATGGTGCGGCGCACCGTGGACAAGGCCACCGGCCAGGTCGTCCAGCAGGTCAGCGATGCGCCCGAGCCGCTGGTGCATGCCGGACAGCAGGTCGCCAACAGCTTCGGGCCCGAGTACCGCATGCTGCTCATCGGCGCAGGCCAGCTGTCCGAATACCTGGCCACCATGGCGCTGTTCAACGGCTTTGCGGTCACCGTCTGCGACCCGCGCGAGGAATACAGCCGCCACTGGAGCGTGGCCGGCGTGCAGCTGTCGCGCGAGATGCCCGATGACCTTGTGCGCACCATGCGCGCCGATGCGCGCACCTGCATCATCGGCCTCACGCACGACCCCAAGCTCGACGACCTGGCCCTCATGGAAGCCCTGGAATCCCCGGCCTTCTACGTGGGCGCCATCGGCTCGCGCCGCAACACCGCGCTGCGCCTGCAGCGCCTGAGCGAGCACTTCGGCCTGGGCGACGCGCAACTGGCGCGCCTGCGCGGCCCCATCGGCCTGTACATAGGCAGCAAGACGCCTCCCGAAATCGCCGTCAGCATCATGGCCGAGGTCCTGGCCGCCAAGAACGGCGTGGCCCTGCCGCGCGGCATGACCGTGGAAGAAGGCAAGCTCGCCGCCGCCCAGCCCCCGCAGCCGCTGGAGGATGACGGGCCCGAGGGCATTACGCCCTTGGTGTGCGGGGTGGGGTAGACGGGGCGCCACAGGCGGGTGGCATGGGGCTGCAGTGAGGGGGGTTGAGGCGCTATATTGATCGATCTTCTTTCATAGAGGGAGGCGATCATGTGTTTGGCTGGGAATGAGGCCGGCTTGCCCGGCACGATTGTCGGCAATCCTGTGGCGAAAGGGTTCGGAGGCGCGGCGTGAGCGGCGCTCGTCCGCTGGCTGCCGGCCTGACCGCCAGCCTCTCCGTGGCAACAGGCTATCTGCCGATTGCTTTTTCCTTTGGCGTGGCGGCCGTTCAGGCGGGTCTTGCTCCATCCATTGCGGTGCTGGCTTCCGTGCTGGTCTATGCCGGAGCCAGCCAGTTCCTGCTGATTTCTTTGCTGGCTTCGGGAGCCGGGCTGTGGACCGCTTTGCCCACGGTGCTGTTGATGAATGCGCGGCATGTGCTGTATGGCCCGGCCCTGCAGGTCGTGCTGGGGCCGCGGCAGCGCCTGGCCACGCCCTGGTTGGCCTTTGGCCTGACCGACGAGGTGTTTGCCACCGCCATGAGCAAGATGCAGGGCGTGCCAGAGGCCGAGCGCGAGCACTGGTTTCTGGGCTTGCAACTTGGCGCCTACGCGGCCTGGGTGGGCGGCACGGTGATGGGGGTGACGCTGGTGGGCGAGGTGGATCGGTGGCCGGCAGCCGTCCGCGAGGGGCTGGCCTTCGTTCTGCCCGCGTTGTTCTTTGCGCTGCTGCTGGAGGCGGGGGTGCTGCGCTGGTGGCGTGCGGTGCTCACGGCCGCCGTTGTCGCTGCGGTGCTGGTTCGCTTCATTCCGGGCTACCACGCACTGGCGCTGGCGATCCTGTGCGGTGCGCTGGCGCATGCGGCCACGGCCGATAGGGGCTGATCACCATGTCGTACACATTCTGGATCTTGCTGTTGTGCGGTGCCGGCACCTTTGGCCTGCGCTGGTTGCCGTTGTGGCAGGCACGCCGGAGAGGGCACTCTGCACGGGCGTCCCGGAAGGTGCAGAGGTGGCTGGCGGGTGTCGGGCCCGCCGCCATCGCTGCCCTGTTCGTGGTGTCAACCTGGGGGCTGGTGGTCAGCAATGTCCGCTGGGGGCGGGTGGCTGTGATCTCCGTGGCTTTGCTGGCCATCTGCCTCGCACGCCTGGTGCGGGGAGGCATTGCCATGCCGACCTTGGCTGGTGCGCTGACCTACGGTCTGCTGGCCCATTTCAAGCCCTGGTGATGTCAGTGCGGCTGGGCATGGAAGGCCTTGTTGGCAATCTTCCAGCCGGCCTCGGTCTTGAGCAGCACGAAGTAGTCGATGAAGGTGATGGCGCCGTGCACCAGGGTGATCTTGGCGCTGGCCGCCGTGCCGCCGATGTCGATGGCGTCGATGCTGCGGCGGCGCGTGGCCTCGTCGGCGGCGGGCTGGCCCTTGAAGCGGGCGCAGTAGGTGTCGATGTCCCAGGAGGTCAGCGGGCCTTCGCGCACGCTTTCGATGCGGGCGGTGGGCATGAAGGCGGCGCGCATGTGGGCGCTGTTGTCCTCGGCATGGCCGCGCATGTACAGCTCCAGCGGCACGCGCACGGCGGCTTCTTCGGGATGGTCGGTCAGGCGTGGGTTGGTAGTCGTCATGGTGTTCTCCTGGGACGGATGGATGGCGGCCTGCGCTTGCAGGCCGGCGGCCGCGCATCGTAGCCACAAGCGCGGGGGGCAGTCCAACGGGCGGCGAGGCGCGGGCCGCGCCGGGGTGCGGTGTAATGCCTTGTTTTCAATGGACTTTTCGGCCGATGCGCCCCGCATTGGCCGTGCCTGGGTCAACAGTGTTTTGAGCGCCATGCCCTGTCTGAGACCCTGCCGACGGGTGCTCGACCTGTTCCGAAAACGCCCTGGTCAGAGCGGGTAAAGCCGGGGTAAAGCGGGGGTAATGCCTGCGTAAAACGGCGATCTGCCTCGTTTTGGAGAGCATGGGACTGGCTACCATAGCCGCATCCGCCGCCGTTCCCTGTTCTGGGGCCGGACCCACGGTTTCCTCCCACGACTTCCCGCAGTGACCATGAAACGCCTGTCAAGCAGCCCCTTTGTTGCAGATGCCCACGGCGTACGCCAGCGTGGCCGGGTACGGCCCGCCCTGATGTGGGGCGTGGTGGCACTGGCCCTGGTGGCGGGGGGCGGGCTGTGGTGGTGGAACAAGCGGGCGCCGGCGCAGGGCGAGCAGGCCTCGGCCGGTGCGCCCGGCCCGGGTGGCGGGCGTGCGGGAGGCGGGCGGCGCGGCCCCGGCGGGCCGGGTGGGCCTGGCGGCCCCGGCGCCATGGGTGCCCAGGCGCAGCCGGTGTCCGTGGGCGTGGTGGAGCGGCGCGACATGCGCGTGCTGATCAGCGCCATCGGCACCATGAACCCGCGCGCCACGGCCGTGGTGCGCGCCAAGGTGTCGGGCGAGTTGCTGCGCCTGCATTTCAAGGAAGGCGACGAGGTCAAGGCCGGCCAGCTGCTGGCCGAGATCGATCCGCGCAGCTTCCAGGCCAGCTTCAACCAGATCCAGGGCACGCTGCAGCGCGACCAGGCGCTGCTCAAGAACGCCCAGCTGGACCTGCAGCGCTACAAGGAGCTGCAGGCACAGGATTCCATTGCCGGCCAGCAGGTCGATACCCAGGCTGCGCTGGTGCGCCAGTACCAGGGCACGGTGGCCGCCGACCAGGCCCAGGCCGATGCGGCCAAGCTGCAACTGAGCTACACGCGCATCACGGCGCCCATTGCGGGCCGGCTGGGCCTGCGCCAGGCCGACCGGGGCAATGTGGTCAATCCTTCGGATGCCAACGGCATCGTCACCATCACCCAGGTCAAGCCCATCGACGCGGTGTTCTCCGTGCCCGAGGCCCATGTGGGCACGCTGGCGCGGCGCCTGGCCGAGGGCCGCGAGTTGCCCGTGGAGCTGTGGGATCGTGACCTGAAGCAGCAACTAGGGCGCGGCCGCCTCAATGCGGTGGACAACAGCATCGACATCGCCACCGGCACCATCAAGGCCAAGGCCGCCTTCGACAATGCCGAGGGCCGGCTGTTCGCCAACCAGTTCGTCAACGTCAAGCTGGAAGTGGACCGGCTGGAGCAGGCGCTGACCGTGCCGACCACGGCCGTGCAGAACAACTACGTCTACCTGGTTCAGGAGGATGGCACGGTGACGCAGCGGCGCATCGCCGTGGGCGTGACCGATGGCGACCGCGTCAGCGTCAAGGGCGAGCTCAAGCCTGGCGAGCAGGTGGTGGTCGATGGCATTGACCGCCTGCGCGAAGGCGCCAAGGTCACGGTGATCGAGCCCGACAAGGTACAGAAGGTGGACCAGGCCGTGCAGGACGCCTCCGGCCAGCCGCGCGGCATGCGCAATCTGCCGCCCGATGTGCGCGCCAAGCTGGCGACCATGAACCCCGACGAGCGCAAGGCCTACCTGCAGAAGCTGCGTGCCGAGCGCGGTGGGCAGCGCAATGGGGGTAACGGTGGCAGTGGCGGTAACGGCGGCAACGTGACCGCGCCGGCGGCCGAAGGCTCCGCGCCCGCAGGCCAGGCGCCGGCACCGTCGCCCGGATCGCCACAGCCTTCGCCCGGCCCGGCACCTGCGGCGCCCTCTGCGCCCTCTGCGCCTGCTGCTCCCGCAGCTCCCGCTCCGGCCGGGCGCTGAGCAGCGCCCCGGCACCTGAAGACTGCAAGCCCTTCCAGGCGGCCCCATGAATCTTTCCCGCATCTTCATCCTGCGACCCGTCGCCACCTCGCTGCTGATGGTGGCGGTGCTGATCGCCGGCCTGCTGGCCTACCGGCTGTTGCCGATCTCGGCCCTGCCCGAGGTGGACTACCCCACCATCCAGGTCACCACGCTGTACCCCGGTGCCAGCCCCGACGTGATGACCTCCAACGTCACGGCGCCGCTGGAGCGCCAGCTGGGCCAGATGCCGGGGCTGTCGCAGATGTCGTCCACCAGCTCGGGCGGCGCCTCGGTGATCACGCTGCGCTTTGCGCTGGACATGGCCATGGACGTGGCCGAGCAGCAGGTGCAGGCCGCCATCAACGCGGGCTCCAACCTGCTGCCCAGCGACCTGCCCATGCCCCCGCTGTACAGCAAGGTCAACCCGGCGGATGCGCCCATCCTCACGCTGGCCATCACCTCGCCCTCGCTGCCGGTGATCCGCGTCAATGACCTGGTGGAGAACCGGCTGGCGCCCAAGCTCTCGCAGGTCAACGGCGTGGGGCTGGTGGCGATTGCCGGCGGTCGCCGGCCTGCCGTGCGCATCCAGGCCAACCCGACGGCGCTGGCCGGCCTGGGCATGACGCTGGACGATGTGCGCACCGCCATCGCCGCCGCCAACGTCAAGCAGGCCAAGGGCGGCTTCGACGGCCCGGCGCGCGCCTCCACCATCGATGCCAACGACCAGCTGCAGTCGGCGGCCGAGTACCGCAACCTCATCATCGCCTTCAAGAACGGCCTGCCCGTGCGCCTGTCCGACATCGCCCAGACCGTGGACGATGCCGAGAACACGCGCCTGGCCGCCTGGGCCGGCACGCCCGAAGGCGGTTCGCGCGCGGGCGTGATCCTCAACATCCGGCGCCAGCCCGGCGCCAACGTGATCGAGACGGTGGACCGCATCAAGGCGCTGCTGCCCCAGCTCAAGGAGACGCTGCCGGCCTCGCTGGACGTGCAGGTGCTGACCGACCGCACGGTGACCATCCGCGCCTCGGTCAACGACATGCAGCTGGAGCTGATGCTGGCCATCGCCCTGGTGGTGGCGGTGATCTTCGTCTTCCTGCGCAGCGCCTCGGCCACGCTGATCCCGAGCTTTGCCGTGCCGCTGTCGCTGATCGGCACCTTCGGCGTGATGTACCTGGCCGGCTTTTCCATCAACAACCTCACGCTGATGGCGCTGACGATCTCCACCGGCTTCGTGGTGGACGATGCCATCGTGATGATCGAGAACATCGCGCGCTTCGTGGAAAAGGGCGAGCCGCCCATGCAAGCCGCGCTCAAGGGCGCCAAGCAGATCGGCTTCACCATCATCTCGCTGACGATTTCGCTGATCGCCGTGCTGATCCCGCTGCTGTTCATGGGCGACGTGGTGGGACGGCTGTTCCACGAGTTCGCCATCACCATGGCGGTGGCCATCCTGATCTCGGCCGTGGTCTCGCTGACGCTCACGCCCATGCTGTGCGCACGGCTGCTGCGCCACCAGCCCGAAGGGGCCGAGGAGGAACGGCATGGCCGCCTGTACCACGCCACGGGCCGTTTCTTCGACCGCACCATTGCCGGCTACGGCCGCATCCTCACCTGGGTGCTGGACCGCCGGGGCCTGACCTGGATCGTCTTCCTGGCCACGCTGGCCGTGACCGTGCTGCTGTACTTTGCCGTGCCCAAGGGCTTCTTCCCCGACCAGGACACGGGCACCATCCAGGCCACGACCGAGGCCGACCAGTCCATCTCGTTTGCCGCCATGGCCGAGCGCCAGCAGGCCCTGGCCGAGCTGCTGCTCAAGGACCCGGCCGTGCAGAGCATCTCGTCCTTCATAGGCGTCGATGGCAGCAACACCACGCTGAACACGGGCCGGCTGCTGATCGACCTCAAGCCCCATGGCCAGCGCGATGGCGTGCCCGCCGTGCTGCGCCGCCTGTCCGACGATGCGCTGCAGATCCCGGGCATACGCCTGTACGCCCAGCCCGTGCAGGACCTGACCATCGAGGACCGCGTGGCGCGCACCCAGTACCAGCTGCTGATGTCCTCGCCCGACATGGCGCAGCTGACCACCAGCACCCAGGCCCTGGTCGAGCGCATGCACGACCTGCCCGAGCTGGTGGACGTGGGCAGCGACCTGCAGGACCAGGGCCTGCAGGCCTTCGTGCAGATCGACCGGGCCCAGGCCAGCCGGCTGGGCGTGACGGTCGCGGCCATCGACACGGCGCTGTACAACGCCTTCGGCCAGCGGCTGATCTCCACCATCTTCACGCAGTCCAACCAGTACCGCGTGGTGCTGGAAGTGGCGCCGCAGTTCAAGATCGGGCCCGAGTCGCTGCAGGCCATCTATGTGGCCTCCAGCGCGGGCGCGCCCGTGCCGCTGTCCTCGGTGGCCACGGTCAGCGAGCGGCCCATGGCCCTGGCCGTGAACCATGTGGGCCAGCTGCCCGCCGCCACCATCTCGTTCAACACCGCGCCCGGCGTGTCGCTGGGCCATGCGGTCAAGGCCGTGCAGGACCTGATGGCCCAGCTGCGCACCGAGGGCCATATGCCGCTGTCGGTGGACGCCGCCTTCCAGGGCGCGGCCCTGGCCTTCCAGGCCTCGCTGTCCAACACGCTGCTGCTGGTGCTGGCGGCGGTGATCACCATGTACATCGTGCTGGGCGTGCTCTATGAGAGCACCATCCACCCGGTGACCATCCTGTCCACGCTGCCCTCGGCCGGCGTGGGCGCGCTGCTGGCCCTGCTGCTGGCGGGGCTGGACCTGGACATCATCGCCATCATCGGCATCGTGCTGCTGATCGGCATCGTCAAGAAGAACGCGATCATGATGATCGACTTCGCGCTGGAGGCGCAGCGCGAGGAGGGGCACACGCCGCGCGAGGCCATCTACCAGGCCTGCCTGCTGCGGTTCCGGCCTATCCTGATGACGACTTTGGCTGCTTTGCTGGGGGCCTTGCCGTTGATGCTGGGGACGGGGGTGGGCAGTGAGTTGCGGCATCCGTTGGGGGTGACGTTGGTGGGGGGCTTGCTGGTGAGTCAGTTGTTGACTCTGTTCACTACGCCTGTGATTTATCTGACTTTTGAAGGGTGGGCGCAGCGGTGGCGGGAGCGTCGGGGTGCTTCTTCGGAGCAGGCCCATGCTTGAGCTTGATCTGCGTTTTTGGCTGGCGCCGCTGGCCGGGGTTCGGCCCGGCGGCCGACCTACTTTCTTGCCTCGCAGCAAGAAAGTAGGCAAAGAAATGCGCCCCCACTGCCCACGACCCTTCGCTTCGCTGCGGGCAACCTGCGTTGGGCACGATGCGGGGTGTGCCGCAGAACTCGCTTTGCGCTTCGCGCGCCGCTCAGACAACTGCGGCAAGTCAGATGACGAAGCAAGCCTGTCCTTCGGCAGGCTTGCCACCCCGCATCGCGCCCAACGCAGGCGTGGGCAGAGGGGGGACGGCCGGGGGACGGGCCATCGCTTCGCTCGGCCTGGGGTTTTGGGGGGTGGGTCATGAGCCAGCTTTCCAATCTCTCGGCGCCGTTCATCTTCCGGCCCATTGCCACCATGCTGATGACCATCGGCCTGGCGCTGGCGGGGGCGGTGTCGTATTTCCTGCTGCCGGTGGCGCCGCTGCCGCAGGTGGACTATCCGACGATTTCGGTGTCGGCCAGCCTGCCGGGTGCAAGCCCCGACACCATGGCGGCCACGGTGGCGACGCCGCTGGAGCGGGCGCTGGGGGCGATTGCGGGGGTCAATGAGATCACGTCCAGCTCCAGCCTGGGCAGTACGCGCATCACGCTGCAGTTCGATCTGTCGCGCACGGTGGACAGCGCGGCGCGCGATGTGCAGGCCGCCATCAATGCGGCGCGCACGCTGCTGCCTTCGGGTATGCCGGGCAATCCGACGTATCGCAAGGTGAATCCGGCCGATGCGCCGATCATGATCCTGGCGCTGACGTCCAGCGCCCTGACGCGCGGGCAGATGTATGACGCGGCGTCCACCGTGCTGGCGCAGAAGCTCTCGCAGGTGGAGGGCGTGGGCCAGGCGTCCATCAGCGGCGGGGCGCTGCCGGCCGTGCGCGTGGAGCTGGACCCGGTGAAGCTGGCGGCCAATGGCGTGTCGCTGGACCAGGTGCGTACCGCCATTTCGGCCACGAATGCCAACCGGCCGCTGGGCGCGGTGGAGCGCGAGGACCATTATTGGCAGGTGACCGCCAATGACCAGGCGCGCGTGGCGGCCGACTATGCGCCGCTGGTGCTGCGCTGGAGCAATGGCAATGCGATCCGGCTGCAGGACGTGGCCGATGTCACGGATTCGGTGCAGGACGTGCGCAACTACGGCGTGGCCAACGGCAAGCCCGCCATCCTGCTGCAGATCTTCAAGCAGCCGGACGCCAACATCCTGGAGGCCGTGGCGCGCGTGCGCTCTTTGCTGCCGCAGCTCAAGGCGTCCATTCCCGAGGCCATCGATCTGACCATCGTGTCCGACCGCACGCCCACGCTGCGTGCCTCGGTGGTGGAGGTGGAGCGGGCGCTGTTGATCGCCGTGGCGCTGGTGATCCTGGTGGTGTTCCTGTTCCTGCGCAATGGCCGGGCCACGCTGATTCCGGCCGTGGCCGTGCCGGTGTCGCTGGCGGGCACGTTCGGCGTGATGTACCTGGCCGGCTATACGCTGGACAACCTGTCGCTGATGGCGCTGACGGTGGCCACGGGCTTTGTGGTGGACGATGCCATCGTGGTGCTGGAGAACGTGATGCGCCACATGGAGCGCGGCAAGACCGCGCTGCGCGCGGCGCTGGACGGGGCGCGCGAGATCGGGTTCACCGTGGTGTCCATGAGCCTGTCGCTGATCGCGGTGTTCGTGCCCATCCTGTTCATGGGCGGCATCGTGGGGCGGTTCTTCCGCGAGTTCGCGGTGGTGATGTCGGCGGCCATTCTGATCTCGATGGTGGTGTCGCTGACCACCACGCCCATGATGTGCGCGGCGCTGCTGCGCCCGCAGCGTGTCGCTCAACCGGGCCGGCCGCGCAACGGCCTGCAGCGCGCCTGGGACCGCTTCGGCGCCTGGGTGGGCCGGGCCGAGCGGCGTGCCATGTCCGGCTACCGCGCAAGCCTGGCCTGGTGCCTGCGCCACCAGCCGCTGGTGCTGCTGGTGCTGGCCGGCGTGGTGGCGCTGAACGTGCACCTGTACATGGCCATCGACAAGGGTTTCATGCCCAGCCAGGACACGGGCCGCGTGATGGGCTTCATCCGGGCCGACCAGTCCACCTCCTACCAGGCCATGGAGCAGCGGCTCAAGCGCTTCCTGTCCATCGTGCAGGAAGACCCGGCCGTGGAGTACGTGACGGGCTTCACGGGCGGCGGGCAGCGCAATGCGGCCAACATGTTCATGTCGCTCAAGCCGCTGGCCGAGCGCAAGGTGTCTTCCGACGAGGTGATCAACCGCCTGCGCGACAAGCTCAAGAACGAGCCCGGCGCGAGGCTGTTCATGGTCACGCAAAGCGATATCCGCATCGGCGGGCGGCAAAGCTCGGGCTCGTACGACTACACGCTGCAGGCCGACGACATCCAGGACCTGCGCACCTGGGAGCCGCGCATCCGCCAGGTGCTTTCGCAACTGCCCCAGCTCACGGACGTGAACAGCGATGTGTCCGACTTCGGCCTGCAGACCTCGCTGGTGATCGACCGCGACGCGGCCACGCGCCTGGGGCTGACGGTGGCGCAGATCGACGGCACGCTCAACAACGCCTTCGGCCAGCGCCAGGTGGGCGTGATCTACAACCCGCTCAACCAGTACCGCGTGGTGATGGAGGCCGCGCCCCGCTACCTGCAAAGCCCCGAGACACTGCGCGGCTTCTTCTTCGTGAACAACCAGGGCGTGCAGGTGCCGCTGACCTCGTTTGCGCGCATCACCACCACCAACACGCCGCTGGCCGTGAACCACGACCGGGGCACGCCGGCCAGCACCATCAGCTTCAGCCTGGCCGAGGGCGTGGCGCTGTCGGACGCCAGTGATGCCATTCGCGCGGCCGTGGCCGATCTGGGCGTGCCCGTGTCGGTGCGCGGCAGCTTCAGCGGCACGGCGGGGGCCTTCCAGCAGGCGCTGTCGGGGCAGCCGCTGCTGATCCTGGCGGCCATCATCACCATCTACCTGGTGCTGGGCGTGCTCTATGAAAGCCTGGTGCATCCGCTGACCATCCTGTCCACGCTGCCCTCGGCCGGCGTGGGCGCGCTGATGGCGCTGATGCTGTTCAAGACGGAGTTCTCGCTGATCGCGCTGATCGGGGTGATTTTGCTGATCGGCATCGTCAAGAAGAACGCCATCATGATGATCGACTTCGCGCTGGAGCGGCAGCGCGCCGGCCATGCCACGGCTGCCCAGGCCATCTACCGTGCCTGCGAGCTGCGGCTGCGCCCCATCCTCATGACCAGCCTGGCGGCCATCTGCGGCGCGCTGCCGCTGGCCCTGGGCCGGGGCGATGGCGCCGAGCTGCGCCAGCCGCTGGGCATTGCCATCGTGGGCGGCCTGATGCTGAGCCAGCTGCTCACGCTCTACACCACGCCCGTGGTCTATGTGCTGCTGGACAGGCTGCGCCAGCGTGCCTTGGGCCTGCGTGGCCGCGTGCAGGGCAAGGACCGTGGCACCCCTGTGCCAGCCGCATCACCCCAGTGAACCGAATCCGAAAGCCCAAGCTGATGCAGTTCAAGACACTTCACTCCCCGGCGATCTGGCTGGCCGCCGCGCTGCTGGCCGGCTGCTCCACGCAGAGCGCCTACCAGCGCCCCGCACTCGAGGTGCCGGCCCAGTTCAAGGAAGCCACGCCCGAGGCGGCCGAGGCCGGCATCTGGCGGCCCGCGGACCCGTCGCGCGCGCAAGTGCCCGACAACTGGTGGGAGCTGTTCGGCGACGAGCAGCTCAACCGCCTGCAGCAGCAGGCCGCCACCGGCAACCAGAGCATTGCCCAGGCCGCCGCGCGCCTGCGTGCCGCGCAGGCGGCCGTGGCCAGCAGCCAGGCCGGGCTGTTCCCCACGCTGGGCAGCACGGCCGGCGCCACGCGCTCGCGCAGCGGCGGGGCCTCCGGTGCATCAGGCACGGGCGGCAACACCGGCAGTAGCGGCAGTAGCGGCAACATCTCGACCAACTATTCGCTGGGCCTGAACGCCAGCTGGGAACTGGACCTGTGGGGCCGCGTGTCGGGCACGGTCAGCGCCAGCCAGGCCAGCGCCCAGGCCAGCAGCGACGACCTGGCCGCCGCGCGCCTGTCGGCCCAGGCATCGATCACGCAGACCTATTTCTCGCTGCGCGCGGCCGATGCCAGCGTGCGGCTGCTGCAGGAAACACTGCAGAGCTACGAGCAAAGCCTCAAGCTCACCAACAACCGCTACCGCGCGGGCGTGGCCTCGTCGGCCGATGTGGCCCAGGCCGAGGCGCAGTACAAAAGCACCCAGGCCCAGCTCATCGAGGCGCAGACCAGCCGCGCCCAGCTGGAGCACGCCCTGGCCGCGCTGCTGGGCCTGCCGCCTGCCGCCTTCAGCCTGGAGGCCGGCGCCGAGCTGCCGCCGCCGCCCGAGGTGCCGGCCATGCTGTCGTCCCAACTGCTGGAGCAGCGCCCCGACATTGCAGCGGCCGAGCGCCGCGTGGCCGCCGCCAACGCCCAGGTGGGCGTGGCGCGCGCGGCCTTCTTCCCGGCGCTCACGCTGTCGGCCACGGCCGGCTACCGGGGTGCATCGCTGTCCAACCTGGTGAGTGCGCCCAACCTGTTCTGGTCGCTGGGCCCGTCGCTGGCGCTGGCGCTGTTCGACGGCGGCGCGCGCACGGCGGCCGTGGAGTCGGCGCGTGCCTCGCTGGACCTGGCCGCCGCCACCTACCGCCAGACCGTGCTCACGGCGTTGCAGGAGGTGGAGGACAACCTGGTCACCGCATCCGCCCTGGCGCGCGAGCAGCAGGTGCAGATCGAGGCCGTGGCCGCCGCGCAGAAGGCGCTGGATGTCGTCAACAACCAGTACCGCGCGGGCACGGTGGCCTATCTGAATGTGCTCAGCGCCCAGACCACGGTGCTGTCGGCGCGGCGCAGCCTGATCGATGTGCGCAACCGGCGGCTGGCCGCCGTCAACACCTTGCTCAAGAACGTGGCCGGGCGGTGGCAGCCGCTGGGACCGGCCTCCGTGCAGGGGCCGCAGGCTGTCGCGCGCTGATGTTCAGTCCTGCAGCTCGAAGGCCTGGCGCAATGCTTCGCCGAAGGCCGCGCTGCCGCTGATGGACAGGTTCACCGTGGTGCGGCCATCCCCGGCCGCCACGGATTGCAGGCGCGCCGTGGCTGCGTCAAAGCGCCAGGCCAGCGGCTGGGCGCTGTCGTCCTGGGCCTGCAGCTCGTAGTCCCAGTCGCCGCCTTCCTCGATGGGGCCGCGCCGGCCCTTGAAGCGGCGGTGCGCCCAGGCCAGCAATTGCTCCACCTCGGCCGCCAGCGCCGGCACGCGCGTGGCGGACACGCTGGCCATGGCGTCCCAGCAGCCCGTGCCTTCGTCGTCTTCGCTGTAGTCGAAATCCAGATAGTCGAGGGTCATGGTGGCGGTCCGCATGCGTAGTGCGTGGTTGGAAAAGGGAAAGCCCGGCATTGTGCCGCGTGCACAATCGCCCGCATCGCAGAACCGGAAAGACATTCAGATGGACACCGCACAGCAATCGATGGCGCCGCCGATGGTGAGCGCGCAGTCCCTGCGCTTCGGGCAGCCGGGCCTGCTGCTGTGGGATGGCGCCTCGCACGACTGGCCCGTGGGCCTGTGCCTGGTGCGCGGCGGCGAGGGCTGCGGCAAGACCAGCCTGCTGCAAATGCTGGCCGGCCAGTTGCCCTTGCAGGGCGGGCGCCTGGCGTATCCGCAGCAGCCGGACCCGTCGCAGCGCCCCGCGCTGTTCTGGCGCGACCCGCGCGCCGAACTGTCGAATGCCGAGCGCGCCCGGCCCGCGCAGGAATGGGTGCAGGACCAGCGGCAGTTGCACCCGGCCTGGAGCGAGGCGGCCTGGCAGGTCCATGCCGACGGCCTGGGCCTGGAGCCCCACCTGCACAAGCCCCTGCTGGCCCTGTCCACGGGCAGCCTGCGCAAGCTGTGGATGGCGGCGGGCTGGGCCAGCGGCGTGCCGCTGCTGCTGATCGACGAGCCACTGGCCGCGCTGGACCGGGGATCGATCGACCATGTGCAGCGCACGCTGGCGGGGCTCAACCGTGCCGGCCAGCAATCGGCCCCCGTGGCCGGGCACGGGCCGCGCTGCGTGATCGTCGCCCACTGGGACGAGATGCAGGGCGTGGCCTGGGACGACGTGCTGGACCTGCTCGATCAGCCGCCGCTGCGCTGACGGAGCCGGCGTCTACATCGCCACCTACATCGCCACCTACATCGCCTTGAACCGCTGCGCGTAGAGGCGGCTCACGGCCAGTTTTTCCCCTCGCTCGCGCAGCTGCAGCCACAGCCGGCCGGCCTCGTCGCGCTGGGCATTGGCAATGGCTGCCGCACGCACCACCGTGCCGCGGTGCACCTGCCAGAATTCCTCCGCATCCAGCCGGGGCAGCAGCTCCTTGAGCGGCGTGCGCACCAGGTATTCATGCGAGGCCGTGAGCACGCGCACGTACTTGTCGGCGGCCTCGAAGTAGACGACGTCGTGCACGGGCACCATCTGGATCTGCGTGCCCACGCCGGCCTGGATCATCTGCAGCGGCGGCTCGGTGGCGGTGGCGGCGGGGGCCGTGGCACCGGCCAGGTGCCGCAATTGCTCCAGCGCCTGCGCCAGGGCAGCGCCAGCCGGGGCCACCGTGCGCTGGGCCAGCAACTCGCGCAGGCGCTGCACGCTGCGCGCCAGCCGCTCGGGCTGCACGGGCTTGAGCAGGTAGTCCACCGCCTGGGCCTCGAAGGCGTCCATGGCGTACTGGTCATAGGCGGTCACGAAGACGAGGATGGGAAATGGCTGCGCCTCTGGCCAGGCGTCGGCCAGCTCGGCGGCGGCCTCCAGGCCGCTCTGGCCCGGCATGCGGATGTCGAAGAACAGTACGTCCGGCTGCAGCGCCAGCGCCTGCCGGGCGGCACTCAGGCCGTCGCCCACCATGGCGGCAATCTGCAGCTCGGGCCAGGCGCGGGCCAGGGCCTGGCGCAGGTCCTCGGCCAGCAGGGGTTCGTCTTCGGCGATCAGGGCGCGGGGGGAGTGGGTCATTTCAGTCTTCTATTTCACTTGCGCATTGCCGACAGCGTATGAAACTGGCGCGGCCCAACTCAGGGACACCGAGGAAGGGCCGCCCCGCACCGAGGGTGTCGTCCCCCCCGCGAAGCGAGAGGGGGAAGGCGCGAAGCGACTCAGGGGGTGCATTTGAGGGTGATTCTGGCCAGAGTGCCGCCTTCGGGCAGGGCGGCCAGTTCGAAGTGCGCGGCGTCGCCGTAGCGGCTGGCCAGGCGCTCGCGCAGCTGGGCCGTGCCGAAGCGGCTGCCGGGCAGGGCGGGCGCTCCGCTGTCCAGGCCCATGCCGTTGTCGGCCACGGTCAGCTCCAGCTGGCCACCGGCGGTGCGGCGCGCGCGCACGGCGATATGCCCGCCTTCCAGCTTGGGCTCCAGTCCGTGGCGTATGCAGTTTTCCACCAGGGGCTGCAGCAGCAGCGGCGGCACGGGCACCTGGGCCAGGTCTTCGGGCAGGTCCAGCGTGTACTGCAGGCGCGGGCCCATGCGGATGGACATCAGCGCCAGGTAGTCGCGCAGGCGTGCGAACTCTTCGCCCAGCGCATGCTCGGTGCTGCGCGAGCCGCCCAGCGTGGCGCGCAGGTAGGCGATCAGATGGTCCAGCATGGCCTGGGCGCGCTGCGGGTCGCTGGCCACCAGCACGCGCAGGTTGGCCAGGGTGTTGAACAGCATGTGCGGCTCCAGCTGGGCCTGCAGCAGGGTGAGTTTGGCCTCGGCCGCCTGGCGTCGGGCCTGCTCGGCCTGCATCTGCAGGTGGCGCGAGTAGCCCAGCAGGAAGAAGGCCAGCGACATCACCGTGCTGGCGACGATGGTGACGGCCAGCGGTATCCACAGCCGGTGCATCAGGGCCGTGCTGGCGTCGGGATCGGCCCACTGCCTGTAGGCCGTGCCGATCAGCGACCCGATCACGAACCCCGTCACGATGCCGGCCACCACCAGCGCGGCGCCGCGCCAGCCGCCGGGCCAGGGAATGTCCTGGCCCCGCGTCAGGCGCCAGCGGCCCAGTTCGATGGTGAGCCAGCTGGTCAGGCCGATCGACAGCGAATAGATGAGGTTCACGTCCCAGCGGCCATGGTTGCTCAGGCTGAATGCGGCGGCAATCAGGGCGCAGGCCGAGGTCGTTGCGATGCCGTGGCGCAGCAGCGTGGTCCGTTCCACGATGTGGCCCTGTGCGGCCCGCTGGGATGGGGCGTTGGATGCGAGGTCGGGCATGGAGAGCAATCGTAGTCCCATGGCGTCGTTCAGCGGGCGCGGTCCTGGCGTGACTGCAGCGCCTGCCGCTCACGCTCCACCATGCGCCCGTGCCAGCCGTTGCCCGGCAGGGCCAGCCAGACCACGGCCCCGTGGATGGCCAGCCCCAGGCCCCAGCCCAGGGCCGGGAAGATGGCCCAGTGCCTGCCCTGGGACAGCGACAGCGCCGCCAGCCCGAGGTTGACCAGCACATAGACGCTGGCGTGGATCATCCAGCCCATCTTGGCGCCTGCGCGGCGGCGCGCCATGCGCTCCAGGGCATCGTCGTCGTGGCGGGCAGAGGGATCGAGGGGATCAAGGGGATCGAGGGTGCGCATGGGAAGTTCTCCATCAGGGAAAGGAAAGCGGCGTCAGGCCAGGCCCAGCTGCTGCCACAGCAGGTCGCCCAGGTAGCGGCCGGGCAGCAGGGTGAACAGGCCCGCCACGACGCAGGCGCCGATGTAGACGCTGCGCATGATCTTGCGGTGGCCGGCGATGTTGCCGTGGTACAGGTGCCAGAACGAGCGGCCCAGGCCGGCAAAGGTCAGCGGCACCAGCAGGTGGACGGGCGTGTAGCCGGCCCAGTTGGGCAGACGGTAGTCGCGGATGAAGCAGGCGGACACCGCCGCGCAGACCATGAGCGTGACGAAGGCGTAGCCGGCCGCGCGGTGCAGGCGGGGATGGACGGTGGCCTGGCGGCGTGCCAGCAAGGCGATGGCACCCGTGGCCGTGGCCCCGAGGGCGGCGCTCATGTGGATGGCGATCAGCGGTGTCATTTGCATGGCGGTGTCCTGGCGTGCGGCCCGGGTTGGTGGGCCTGTATGGGACAGGACTGTCGCTGCCGGACGCGGGCCGGGCCAGCGCCATGCGACGGACGGGCGCCGGCAGGGTGCCAGATGCATCGGGGCGCCGCGAGCTGCAGGGATCTCCGTGGTCGTTGGAAGATTGCGGCTATGGGGAGTGCGCACAAACTATTGCGAAGAGCCTTTGAATTCAATCACTTGGAGGATTGCTTCGATGCAACAGATTGAGAAAATTCATAGCAGCGCCCTAACGTGGTTGGTAAGCTAACGGATTCTGTAAATCATTCTCAGTATCATCCTCATGCCCTCCATCCGCCCGATTTCCCTGGCCGTTCTCTGCCTGTGCAGCCAGCAGGCCCTGATTGCCCAGACCCGGGGCGGCGACCCCGTGCTGGAGGCCGTGACGGTGGAGGCCAGTGCCGACGCATCGGCCCAGGGCCTGTCCAAGCCCTTTGCAGGCGGCCAGGTGGCCACGGGCGCGCGCAACGGCGTGCTGGGCACGCTGGACTGGAAGAACTCCTCGTTCTCCACCACCAGCTACACGCAGCAGCTGATCGAAGACACCCAGTCCAAGAGCGTGGGCGATGTGCTGCTCAACGACCCGGGCGTGCGCCAGGCGCGCGGCTTCGGCAACTTCCAGGAGCTGTATGTGCTGCGCGGCTTCCCGGTGTACTCGGACGACATCGCCTACAACGGCCTGTACGGCCTGCTGCCGCGCCAGTACATCGCCTCGGAGTTCTTCGAGCGCGTGGAGGTGCTGCGCGGCGCCAATGCCTTCCTCAATGGCGCAGCACCGGGCGGCAGCGGCATTGGCGGCACCATCAGCCTGCTGCCCAAGCGCGCCGGCAACGATGCGCTGACGCGCGTGGGCGCCGGCATCCAGACGGGCGGCCAGGCCTTTGTCTCCACCGACATCTCGCGCCGCTTCGGCCCTGACCAGAGCACCGGCATCCGCCTGAACGCCGTGCGCCGCGACGGCGGCACGGGCGTGGATGGCGAAGACCGCTCGCTCACCGCCCTGGGCGTGGGCCTGGACTGGCGCAGCCGCAACGTGCGCCTGTCGGGCGATGTGGGCTACCAGCGCAACAGCTACAACGGCGGCCGCCCCAGCGTGACGCCGGGCAGCTTCATCCCGGCCGTGCCCGACAACAAGACCAACTACGGCCAGAACTGGTCGTACTCCACCGAGCGCGACCTGTTCGCCACGCTGCGCGCCGAATGGGACATCAACGACACCACCACGGCCTGGGCCGCAGGCGGCCTGCGCCGCGGCAAGGAAGACAACTCCCTGAGCGGCGTGACCGTGAGCAATGCGGCCGGCGACACCACGGGCACGCGCTTCGACAACAAGCGCAAGGACAGCGTGGGCACGGGCGAGGTCGGCATACGCACGCGCCTGGCCACGGGCAGCGTGGGCCACGAGCTGGTGGCCACGGCCAGCACCTACTCGGCCACCGAGCGCAATGCCTGGGGCATGGGCTTTGGCGTGGTCAACAACATCTACAACCCCTGGAGCAGCGCACGCCCCGCCATGACGCTGTTCGGCGGCAATCTGGCCGATCCCACGCGTGCGGGCGAAACCCAACTCAACAGCTTTGCCATCGGCGACACGCTGACGATGCTGGACGAGCGCCTGCGCCTGACCGTGGGCGTGCGCCGCCAGAGCATCGAGCAAAGCAGCTACGACTACAACACGGGCGCGCAGACCGACAACTACAAGAAGTCGGCCACCACGCCCATGCTGGGCCTGGTGTTCAAGACCAGCGAGAACACCTCGGTCTACGCCAACTACATCGAAGGCCTGACCAAGGGCGCCGTGGCGCCGCAGACGGCCAACGACCTGCCCGTGTCCAACGGAGGCCAGGTGTTCGCGCCCTACAAGTCGCGCCAGAAGGAAATCGGCTTCAAGTGGCAGGGCCAGCAGCTGGGCGCCACGGTGGCGCTGTACACCACGGACATGCCTTCGGCCTATGTGGCCAACCAGGTCTTCGGCCAGTACGGCAAGCAGCGCAACAGCGGCCTGGAGGCCACGGTCTTCGGCGAACCCGTCAAGGGCCTGCGCGTGCTGGGCGGCGTGACCTTCAGCGAGGCCAAGATCCGCGAAGCCGCCGATGCCACCACCATCGGCAACTACGCCATCGGCGTGCCCAAGCGCCTGCTCAACCTGGGCGTGGACTGGGATGTGCCCGGCGTCTCGGGCCTGGCCCTCAATGCGCGCGTGATGCACACCTCCAGCCAGTACGCCAACGGCGCCAACACGCTGAAGGTGGCCTCCTGGACGCGCACCGACATCGGCGCGCGTTATCTCATGGACATCGGCAACAACCGCCTGCTGACCCTGCGCGCGCGCATCGACAACCTGTTCGACAAGGGCTACTGGTCGTCGGTGGGCGGCTACCCGGGCGCCAACTACCTGGTGCAGTCCATGCCGCGCACCTTCTCGCTGAGCGCATCGGTGGACTTCTGAGCCGGAGCGATCTGAAGCATGCGCGCGTTGTGGACGGTGGTGCACCGCTGGATTGGCCTGGTGCTGGCCGGTTTCCTCACCATGGCCGGCCTCACCGGGGCCGTGCTGTCCTGGGACCATGAAATCGACGAATGGCTCAACGCCGACATGCTGGAGACCCCGGCACGCGGCCCGCTGAAGACCCCGCTGGAGCTGGCCGCCGCCGTGCAGGCCAGCGAGCCGCGCGCCGAGATCAGCTACATGACCCTGGGCCTGGTCGAGGGCGAGGCCGCCATGTTCATGGTGCGCCCCCGGCCCGACCCGGCCACGGGCCAGGCGCCTGCGCTGGGCTATGACACGGTCTTCGTCGACCCGGTCAGCGGCCACATCACCGGCCAGCGCAACGGGCGCAGCTTTGCGCTCAGCCAGCGCAACCTCATGCCCTGGCTGCGCCACCTGCACGAAAGCCTGCTGGCCCCGCGCTTTTGGGGCACGGACCGCTGGGGCTACTGGTTCATGGGCAGCCTGGCCCTGCTGTGGGTGGCCGACAGCTTTGTCGCGCTGCTGCTGACCTTTCCCGTCAAGCTCAGGAAAAGCGCCCCGCGCCTGACGGCGGCCGTGGGATCGTGGTGGCGGCGCTGGCTGCCCTCATGGCGCGTGCGCTGGGGCGGCGGCGCCTACAAGCTCAACTTCGATCTGCACCGCGCGGGCGGCCTGTGGGTCTGGGCCGTCATCGTCATCGTGGCCTTCACCTCGTTCTCGCTGAACCTGTACCGCGAAGTCTTCTACCCGGTGATGAGCACCGTCTCCACCACCACGCCCGGCCCCTACGAAACCCTCAAGCCCGCGCCACAGGGCACGCTCCTCGAGCCCAAGGTCTCGTTCGCCCAGGCCATCGCCATCGCCCAGAGCGAGGCCAAGCGCCTGGGCTTCGCCCAGCCCGCAGGCGGCATCTGGTGGGGCGGCGACTTCCCGTTCTACAACATCTCCTTCTTCGACCCGCACGACGAAACCGGCGCCATGGGCATGGGCCTGTCCAACATCTACGTCAGCTCGGACAACGGCGAAGTCCTGGGCACCTACCGCCCCTGGCACGGCACGGCCGCCGACGTCTTCGTCCAGCTGCAGCTGCCCCTGCACAGCGGCCGCATCCTCGGCACCCCCGGCCGCGTGCTCATGTCCTTCGTCGGCGTGCTCGTCGCCGTCCTGTCGATCACCGGCGTCATCATCTGGTGGCGCAAGCGAAGGGCCAGGAAGATGACCCCCTGAGCGGCTGCGCCGCTTCCCCCTTCCCGCTTCGCGGAGGGGGACGCAGCCCTCACTGCGGGGCGGCCCTTGCTCGGCTGCCCGCGCTTGAGCCCTGCGAGTTTGAACGGCTGTCGGTAGTACACAGCTCCATTGATAGCCAAATCAGAAAACTATCCGCCCAAACAGCAAAGCCACCGAAAACGGTGGCTTCAATGAAGGCTTGCTGCAGAAATAGGGCGCAGCCTCCAAATCTGGCGCGGCCCGACACCAGAGACGCCGAGCAAGAGCCGCCTCGCGGCGAGGGCGTCGTCCCCCTCCCCCGCGAAGCGGGTAGAGAGGGGGAAGCGGCGTCAGCCGCTCAGGGGGAGCTTCAGTCCTTCTTCAAGCATTCACTCATGAACGCCTTGCGCTCGTCGCCCTTCTTGCCGGTGGCGTCGGCATTGCAGGTCTTCATGCGTTCCTGCTGGCGCTTCTTGCCGTCGGACAGGCAGGACTTCATGAACTCCTTGCGCTCGTCGCCCTTCTTGCCGGCGGCTTCGGTGTTGCAGGTGCCCATCAGCTTTTGCTGGGCCGTGGGGGCCTTGTCTCCGGCGGCCATGCCGATGCTGCAGGCCAGGGAGACAACTGCCAGAACAACGATTTTTTTCATGATGGAATGGTTTTGAAGGCGCGCCGAAATCCAGCGCCCCCACATTGCAGCACAGCGCCGGGCGCACAGCAACGTCGCGCGCCGGCCGTTGTAAAAGTTTGCGATTGCCGCCGGCGGGCCGGCAGGCGTCCATCGTCAGGCCATGGCCAGCGCAGATAATGGCGCACTTTTGCATTGCGACAGGACGCTTGCCGTGGACATTCTTTTGCTGGTCAAGGCCGCCATCATGGGCATCGTGGAAGGGCTGACGGAGTTCCTTCCCATCTCCTCCACCGGCCACCTCATCCTGGCCGGTTCGCTGCTGGGCTTCGACGATGCCAAGGCCAAGGTCTTCGACATCGCCATCCAGACCGGCGCCATCTTCGCCGTGGTGCTGGTGTACTGGCAGAAGATCCGCTCCACCGTGGTCGACCTGCCCACCAGCGGCCAGGCGCAGCGGCTCACGCTGAACGTCATCATCGGCTTTCTGCCGGCCGTGGTGCTGGCGCTGATCTTCGGCAAGTTCATCAAGGCGCACCTGTTCACGCCCACCGTGGTGGCCACCACCTTCATCCTGGGCGGCTTCGTCATCCTGTGGGCCGAACGTCGGCCCGCCTCGGCCATGCGCGTGCAGACCGTGGACGAGATGACACCGCTCGATGCCCTCAAGGTCGGCCTGGTGCAATGCCTGGCCATGATTCCCGGCACCAGCCGCAGCGGCGCCACCATCATCGGCGGCATGCTGATGGGCCTGTCGCGCAAGGCGGCCACCGACTTTTCGTTCTTCCTGGCCATTCCCACGCTGATCGGCGCCGGCGTCTACAGCCTCTACAAGGAGCGCGCTCTGCTGTCGGTGGCCGACATCCCCATGTTCGCCGTGGGCCTGGTGTTCTCCTTCATCAGCGCCTGGCTGTGCGTGCGCTGGCTGCTGCGCTACATCTCCACCAACAGCTTCGTACCGTTTGCCTGGTACCGCATCGCCTTCGGCATCATCGTGCTGGTGACGGCCTTCACCGGGGTCGTGTCCTGGAGCGAGGCCTGACAGCCTGCGCCGCCCATGCAAAAAGCCACCCCAAGGGTGGCTTTTTTTGTC
>NZ_JBICKW010000033.1:0-322 GCF_043104645.1 Delftia sp. WSY_12 | reverse complement strand
GGCCGGCAATCAGGCCGTTGAGGGTTCCGATCACGGGCTGCAGTGCCTGGCCATCGACCTGGGTCAGGCCGTTGACCAGTTCGGTCAGCACGCCCAGGGGGCCACCGTCCACGCTGGTCAGGCCTTCCAGCAGGCCGGTGACGACCGAGGCCGTTCCATCGGTGGGATTGGCCAGCGCGTCCAGCAGTTGGCCCACAGGGGCTGCGACGGTGCCGCCGAGCAGGCCGTCCACCACGTCCTGGACCGTGGTGACCAGGCCGTCACCGCTGCCGCCTCCCGTGCCGCCCGGGATCAGGCCGCCCAGCAGGCCGTCGACCAGTTC
>NZ_JBICKW010000032.1:0-7094 GCF_043104645.1 Delftia sp. WSY_12 | reverse complement strand
TTTCTGGTTGTTGCAGTTTTCGGTGTGACTTCTTCACATGGAAAGCCTTTGTGCACAAAACACGATCTATTGCCCAGATTTTTTAAGGGCAAACCCGGAACTTTCCCTCAACATTCGTAACAATAGACGGTGTCCTGTTTGCAGGGCGTCCATCTTTCACCGACTCGTCTGCCCCGCTCCATGCGCCTTGCGCCATCGTTTGTCTTTTCGTTGCTGATGCTGCTGTCCATCTTCTGCGGGCAGGTGGCAGCTTCGGCATCTTCCGATGGACTGGAAGGCGATGGCCTGCTGGCGCACCATCCCGTCGTGACCATCGATGAGGAATTCCTCGAGGAACTCGCGGAAGTGGAGGAAGACGACGAGACCGAGTTTGCCGAGCTGACGGCACACAGCGGCAACAAGCGCCAGCTGCTGGCCCTGCTGGCCTGCGGCGAGGACCGTTCCGCCGAGATGTACTGGCCGCCCGAGCCCATCGCCGTGCAGGTGGTGTCGCTGTGGGCCCCGCCTTCGACCTATTCCCAGGCGCACCTGTCGCCCGCCCCGGGCCAGTTGCTGCGCCCTCCAAGACCTTCCCTGCTCGGCTGACCGCATATTGCGGCGCAGGCATGCCTTGTGCCCCTTGCGCCCCTTGTCGGCTGACGCATCCCACTGCCTGATCACTGCTCGTGCGCGCCTTGCTGGCGTGCACGCCATGCCGTCGTCCGCGCGCTGACTGCGCACGGCGCGGCCATGCCCGTTCCCGCGTGGTCCGCAGGGAAGGGCCCATCTCTTACTCAACCCCTCGACTGTCGCTTTGCGGCAGATGCATGCCATGGTGAATCCAACGGTATTGGCGGGAATGGCCCCCGCCCGTTTTCCATCCTGTTCGCGCAAGGTCCTGCAAGGCGCGATCTGCAGCCTGCTGGTGGGCTGGGGTGCTGGCGCTTCGGCGCAGGCCCACCCCCCTGGCAAGCCCCAGGCGTCCCAGGCGCCCCTGACGCAGGCGGCTCCGGCCGCCGCCGAGGCCGCCGAGGCCGCGGCGTCCCGTACGCCGATCGTGCCGAAGGCCGGTTCGGCCGCAGAGGCGCCTTCGGTGGCTTCGGCCGCCGCACAGCGCCTGCCCCAGCTGAGCCTGAACGAGGTCGTTCGCGCCGTGCTGGACCACAACCCCGATCTGCGCGCTGTCGAGCAGTCCCGGACCACGGCGCGCGCAGGCGTGGTCAGCGCCTCGGCGCTGCCCAATCCCAAGCTCGAATGGAACCAGGGCCGCAACAGCGCCCGCGTTCCGGGCGCGGCAGCCGGCACGGTGCAGGGCTGGGCCGTGGCCTTGCCCATCGAGAACCCCGCCGTGCGAGGTGCGCGCGTGGAGGCCGCGAGGGCAGGCGAGCAGGGCTCGGTGCACTTCGTGGCGACCACGCGCAATGCGCTGGTGGCCCAGGTGCGGCTGCGCGCCTACGAGATGGTGCTGCGCGAGGCGGAGGTCGAGGCCGCCAAGGAGGCGGTGCGCCTTCTGGAGCAGGCCCATGAGCGCGTCCGCGTCCGCGTGGACAGCGGCGAGGCGGCCCGCTACGAAATCATCAAGGCCGATGCCGAAATCATCCAGGCGCGCCAGCAGGAGCAGACCGCGCGGCTGCGTGCCGAGCAGGCGCAGCTGGCGCTGGGCCGCCTGGCCGCAGGCCAGCTGCCCGTGCGCTTCCGCCTGGATGTGTCGCTGGAGGATCCGCTGCGCATCGAGGACATGGGCGAGATCGATCCCATGGAGCATCCCGAACTGCGCCAGCTCAAGGCGGAGGTCGAGCGTGCCCAGGCGCGGCTTGACGGTGCCAAGGCCTCGCGCTGGCCGGGCGTGGAGCTGCGCTACGGCCAGACGCGCGAGCCCGACGTGCGCCTGAACACGGTGGGCGTGAGCATCCAGATCCCCTTGCTCGACCAGCACCGCGGCCCCATCGACGAGGCGGCCTCCGAGCTGGAGCGCGCGCGTCTGCAGCTGGAAGGCCGGCAGATCGAGCTGCGCCAGCAGACGCTGCAGGCCTGGAAGGAGCTGGAGATGGCGCGACTGCGCACCCAGGCACTGAGCCAGGGTTCGGTGCGCGAGGCCGAGTCGGCCCTGCGCGTGGCCGAGGCCGCCTACCGCTTCGGCGAGCGCGGCATTCTCGATGTGCTCGATGCGCAGCGCGTGCTGCGCTCCATCCGTGCAGACCTGCTTGACGCGCGCTACCAGCTGCAGGCGGCGCGCATACAGCTCGAATACCTGGCGGGCCGCTACGACGATCCGTCCGCGCTGTGAAGCCCGCCGTCCCTGCCTCACACCCGAAATCAGAAACGAACATGTCCTTGAATATGCATCCGCAACCCATCGCCGCCCGCGCAGGCAGCAGCACCTTGGTGAACTCCCTGGCCCTGGCCGGCCTGCTGGCCGCAACGCTGGCGCTGAGCGCCTGCGGCAAGAACGAAGAGGCCGAAGCCAAGGCGGCGCCCGCAGCGGCCGCTGCGCAGGAGCAGGACCCGATGGAGGTCCGCGTCACCGCCGAGATGGCGCCCAACTTCGCCGTCAAGCCCGTGGCGCAGGCGCAGATCGCGCTGCTGCAGGAGGTGTCCGGCCGCATCGAGGCCAATGAGCGCCAGGTCACCCGCATTGGCGCGGCCGCCACGGGACGCGTGACCGAAGTGCTGGTCGAAGTGGGCGACCGCGTGCGCGCGGGCCAGGTGCTGGCCCGCGTGGCCAGCCCCGAGCTGACCACCGCCCAGCTGGCCTATCTGCGTGCACACTCCGCCGCCACGCTGGCCGAGCGCGGCGTGGAGCGCGCGCGCCAGCTGATAGCCGCCGACGTCATCGGCTCGGCCGAGCTGCAGCGCCGCGAGTCCGAGCTGTCGATTGCGCGCGCCGAGCAGCGCGCTGCCGGCGACCAGTTGCGCCTGATCGGCATTCCCGACAGCGCCATCGCCCAGCTGCGCGACAAGGGCACGCTGCAGTCGCATGCGGCCGTGCTGTCCACAGGGGCCGGCGTGGTGATCGAGCGCAAGGTCAGCTCCGGCCAGGTGACCCAGCCCGGCGATCCGCTGTTCACCGTGGCCGACCTGAGCAGCGTCTGGGTGGTGGGCGCGATCCCCGAGCAGATGGCCAGCGGCGTGCGTGCCGGCCAGGCCGTGGAGATCGCCGTGCCCGCCCTGGGCGAGCGCGTGCTGTCGGGCCAGATCGTGCATGTGGGCGACACCGTGACGCCCGAGACCCGCACCGTCACCATCCGCACCCAGGTGGACAACCCCGAGCGCGACCTCAAGCCCCAGATGCTGGCCACCATGCGCATCCAGGGCGAGGTGCGCCAGCTGCTGGCCGTGCCGGCCGAGGCCGTGGTGCGCGAGAACGACCGCGACCATGTCTTCGTCAAGAAGGGCGAGAACCACTACCGCCTCACGCCCGTCGAGCTGGGCACCGCCAGCGGCGGCATGCGCCCCGTGAACAAGGGCGTGGCCGATGGCACGGTCATCGTCACCACGGGTGCCTTCCACCTGAACAACGAGCGCAAGCGCGCAGAGCTGGAGTAAGCCCATGATCGCTTCCATGATCCGGGCCGCACTGAGCCAGCGGCTCATCGTGATCGTGCTCTCGCTGGTGCTGTGCGGCTTCGGCCTGCGCGCCGCCATGAATCTGTCGGTGGATGCCTTTCCTGACGTGACCAACGTCCAGGTTCAGGTGGCCACCGAGGCGCCAGGCCGTTCGCCCGAGGAAATCGAGCGCTTCGTGACCGTGCCGCTGGAAATCGCCATGACCGGCATGCCGGGCCTGGTGGAGATGCGCTCGCTCAACAAGAGCGGCCTGTCCATCATCACCCTGGTCTTCACCGATGCCACCGACGTGTACTTTGCACGCCAGCTCGTCACCGAGCGGCTGATGGAGGTCACGCCGCGCATGCCCGCAGGCATCATCCCCGTGCTGGGGCCGGTGTCCACGGGCCTGGGCGAGGTCTACCAGTACACGCTGGACCATCCCGACGACGGCAAGCGGGCCCTCACGCCCGAGGAGCTGACCGAGCGCCGCACCATCCAGGACTGGGTGGCGCGCCCGCTGCTGCGCTCCATTCCCGGCGTGGCCGAAATCAACTCGCAGGGCGGCTACGTCAAGCAGTACCAGGTGGAGGTCGATCCCGGCCGGCTGCGCCACTACGGCCTGTCCGTGCGCCATGTGGTCCAGGCCATCGCCGACAACAACGCCAATGCCAGCGGCGGCATCCTGCCCCAGGTCACCGAGCAGTACCTGATCCGCGCCGTGGGCCTGGTCCAGTCGCTGGATGACATCGGCAACATCGTTCTCAAGCAGGAAGGCGGCGTGCCGGTCTTCGTGCGCGATGTGGCCGAGGTCCAGCTGGGCCAGGAAGTGCGCCAGGGCGCCATCATCAAGGGCGGCTATACCGAAGGCGTCTCCGGCATCGTGCTGATGATGCGCGGCGGCAATGCCAAGGAGGTGGTCACCCGCGTGAAGGAGCGCGTGCAGGAGATCAACTCCAAGGGCATGCTCCCCGGCGGCCTGCAGATCGTTCCCTACTACGACCGTACCGACCTGGTCGACTCGGCGCTGTGGACCGTGGGCAAGGTGCTGATCGAGGGCATCCTGCTCGTGGTCGTGGTGCTCTTCATCTTCCTGGGTGACGTGCGCTCCAGCCTGATCGTGGTGGCCACGCTGATCATCACGCCGCTGACCACCTTCATCATGATGAACCGCTGGGGCATCTCGGCCAACCTCATGTCGCTGGGGGGGCTGGCGATCGCCATCGGCCTCATGGTCGATGCCACCGTGGTGGTGGTGGAGAACGTGTTCCACAAGCTCGGCCAGGCCGGCGACAGCATGGGCGCACGCGTGCGCACCGTGCTGTCGGCCACCACCGAGGTGGCCACGCCCACCATCTTCGGCATCGCCATCATCATCCTGGTGTTCCTGCCGCTGATGACGCTGCAAGGCATCGAAGGCAAGATGTTCGGCCCGCTGGCGCTGACCATCGCGATCTCGCTGGCCGTCTCGCTGGCCGTGTCGCTGTTCCTGTCGCCCGTGCTGTGCTCGTACTTCCTCAAGGGCGGCGCGGACCATGACACGCGCCTGATCGCCTTCCTCAAGCGCCACTACCTGCGCCTGCTGGACCTGGCCACCGCGCGCAACCGCGCCACGCTGGCCGTGGCCGTGGCGCTGCTGCTGGGCTCGCTGGGACTGTTCCCGCTGCTGGGCAAGTCCTTCATGCCCACCATGAAGGAGGGGGCGCTGACGCCGCAGATCAACCGCGTGCCCAGCATCTCGCTGGACGAGTCCATCCGCATGGAAATGGCGGCGATGAAGTCCGTGGCCGAAGTGCCCGGCGTGCTCAGCGTGGTCTCCAAGCTCGGACGCGGCGAATCGCCGGCCGATCCCGCAGGCCCCAACGAGTCCGACCCCATCGTGCTGCTGGACCCCGAGTCCGACCGCACCCAGGATGAGATCGACGAAGACATCCGCCAGCGCCTGTCCTCGATCCCGGGCGTGCAGATCGTGCTGTCCCAGCCGATCTCCGAGCGCGTGGACGAAATGGTCACGGGCGTGCGCTCGCAACTGGCCATCAAGGTCTTCGGCGACGAGCTGAGCGAGCTGCGCGACGTGTCCGAGCAGGTCGCACGCATCCTCAAGAGCGTGCCGGGCAGCACGGACATCCGCGTCGAGCGCCTGTCAGGCCAGCAGGCTCTGACCGTGGATATCGACCGCAAGGCGATCGCCCGCCACGGCCTGAACGTCACCGACGTGCAGGGCGTGATCGAGTCGGCCATCGGCGGCAAGGAAGTGACCACGGTCTACGAGGGCGAGCGCCGCTACAACGTGGTGGTTCGCTTCCCCGAGCCGTTCCGCGGCTCGCCCGCCGCCATCGGCGCCACCTTGCTGACCACGGCCACGGGCGCCCAGGTGCCGCTGAGCAGCGTGGCCCGCATCGAGCTGGTGGACGGCCCCGCGCAGATCAGCCGCGAAGGCGGCAAGCGCCGCGTGGTGGTGGGAGCCAACGTGGAAGGGCGCGACCTGGGCGGCTTCGTGACCGAAGTGCAGCAGCGCATCGACAGTGAAGTGCAGTTGCCCGATGGCTACTACTTCAAGTACGGTGGCCAATTCGAGAACATGGAGCGCGCCATGGGCACGCTGCAGATCATCGTGCCGCTGACCATCGTGGCCATCTTCTTCCTGCTGTTCCTGCTGTTCAACTCGGTCAAGCTGGCCGGGCTGATCATCCTGGTGCTGCCCTTCGCCTCCATCGGGGGACTGATAGGCCTGTTCGTCACGGGAGAATACGTGAGCGTGCCGGCATCGGTGGGCTTCATCGCGCTGTGGGGCATTGCGGTGCTCAACGGCGTGGTGCTGGTCTCCTGCATCCGCAAGCTGCGCGAAGATGGCATGAACGTGGCCGAGGCCGTGCGCGAAGGCTGCGTGCAGCGCTTCCGCCCCGTGATGATGACGGCCACCGTCGCGCTGCTGGGCCTGGTGCCCTTCCTGTTCGCCACCGGCCCCGGCTCGGAGGTGCAACGCCCGCTGGCCATCGTGGTGATCGGTGGCCTGATCTCGTCCACCCTGCTCACGCTGGTGGTGTTGCCGACCCTGTACCGCTGGTTTGACGAAAAACCGCTGGAAGCCTGATGAAGGAGACACTGCAATGACCATGAAGGAAATCCGGGCCATCGTGCGCCCCAGCCGCCTGGAGCGCCTGCGCGACGCGCTGCGCGCCATTCCCAACTTCCCCGGCGTGACGCTGTTCCGTGCCGAGGGCTTCACGGCCCCGGCCGCCATCGACAAGCGCAGCGTGAAGGAGGAGTTGACCGACTTTTCCGACAAGATCATGGTCTGCGTGCTGGCCGAGGCATCCATGGTCGAGCCCATCCGCGCGGCCATCACCTCGGCCTGTCACTCGGGCCAGGTCGGCGACGGCCTGGTCTGGGTGGTGGACATCGCCGAGATCCACCGCATACGCGATGGGCAAAGCCTGGCCTGACCCGGGCTGCAGCAGGGCGCCGGAATGCAGGGCGACATAAAAAAGTCATGCATTCCGGAATTGCCCCAAAAACGCTGTGCTACAATTTTTGAATCGCAGCAACGAAGCAGTGCAACGTTGCAG
>NZ_JBICKW010000031.1:0-68582 GCF_043104645.1 Delftia sp. WSY_12 | reverse complement strand
GCGTCCAATACGGCCGTGGGACATCTCATCCTGGAGAACGGCTGAGGCCCCCACGTTCATCACTGCGTGTATTCACTGCCCCCCGAGGGGGCCTTCGCCTCCTTGAGGCGGCTCTACGGAGACTCATATGAGCAACAAGACCATCAAAGTCGCCCTGGCGGGCGCCGGTGCCTTCGGCATCAAGCATCTGGACGGCATCAAGAACATCGACGGCGTGGAAGTCGTCTCCCTGGTGGGCCGCGAGCTGGCCAAGACCCAGGAAGTGGCCGACAAGTACGGCATCCAGCATGTGACCACCGAGCTGGCCGACAGCCTGGCCCTGCCCGAGGTGGATGCCGTCATCCTGTGCACGCCCACGCAGATGCACGCCGCCCAGGCCATCGAATGCCTGAAGGCCGGCAAGCATGTGCAGGTGGAGATCCCGCTGGCCGACAGCCTCAAGGACGCCCAGGCCGTGGCCGATCTGCAAAAGCAGACCGGCCTGGTGGCCATGTGCGGCCATACGCGCCGCTTCAACCCCAGCCACCAGTGGGTGCACAAGAAGATCGCGGCCGGCGAGTTCAACATCCAGCAGATGGATGTGCAGACCTATTTCTTCCGCCGCACCAACATGAACGCGCTGGGCCAGGCCCGCAGCTGGACCGATCACCTGCTGTGGCACCACGCTGCCCATACCGTGGACCTGTTCGCCTACCAGGCCGGCAGCCCCATCGTGAAGGCCAACGCCGTGCAAGGCCCCATCCACCCGGAACTGGGCATTGCCATGGACATGAGCATCCAGCTCAAGGCCGCCAATGGCGCCATCTGCACGCTGAGCCTGTCGTTCAACAACGACGGCCCGCTGGGCACCTTCTTCCGCTACATCGGCGACACCGGTACCTACATCGCGCGCTATGACGACCTCGTCAACGGCAAGGAAGAGAAGATCGACGTTTCCAAGGTCGACGTGTCCATGAACGGCATCGAACTGCAGGACCGCGAGTTCTTCGCCGCCATCCGCGAAGGCCGCGAGCCCAATTCCAGCGTGGCTCAGGTGCTGCCCTGCTATCAGGTCCTGCACGATCTGGAAAAACAGCTCACCCCCTGAGCCGCTTCGCGTCTTCCCCCTGAAAGGGGGACGACACCCTCGGTGCGGGGCGGCCCTTCCTCGGTGTCTCTGAGTTGGGCCGCGCCAGTTTTACGCGTATTTGATCGTAGGAGAGCGATGCCACTTGTGCGTGGCACGACGATCATGTTCCCATCCGGAGTACCGCAATGACCGATTCCTCCTCCAGCAGCCGGGAAGACGTGCCCGAGGCGTCCAATCGCCTCGGGATCGACGGCATAGAGTTCATCGAGTACACGACCAGCCAGCCCCAGGCCCTGGGCCAGGTGCTGGAGGGGCTGGGTTTTCGCCCCGTGGCGCGGCACCGCTCGCGCGAGGTGACGCTGTACCGGCAGGGGGACATGAACCTGGTGGTCAATGCGGGCGCTGCCGATGCGCTGGCCCATGCCGCCTCGGACGGGCAGCCCGTCATCTCGGCCGTGGCGCTGCGCGTGCAGGATGCCCTGCAGGCGCATACGCGCTGCATCGAGCTGGGAGCCTGGGCGGCGCCCAGCCAGGCCCAGGCGATGGAGCTGCACATTCCGGCCATCCACGGCCCGGGTGGCAGCCGCTTCTACTTTGTCGATCGATGGCAGGAGTTCTCCATCTATGACATCGATTTCAAGCCCGTTGCCGGGGCCGATCCCCATCCGCCGGCGCTGGCCGGCCTGGGCTATTTCGGCGTGGTCCAGTACATAGGGCGTGGTCGCAGCGCCGACTGGATCACCTACTTCGAACGCATGTTCGACTTCCACCTGCTGCCCGATGCGCAGCGCTTCGGCATCCTGCCCAAGGGCAAGCTCATGCGCAGCCCCTGCAAGCGCTTCCTGTGGCAGCTCATCGAGCCCGATCCGGGCCTGGAGTGGGACGACATGCCCGAGCGCCTGCAGCGCATCGGCCTGGGCACCACCGACGTGCCTGCTGCCGTGCAGGCCTTGCGCCAGCGCGGCGTGGAGTTCGTGGAATCGAGCCGCCTGCACCCCGATGACCGCGGCGCGCTCACGCGCAACGCCATGGGCACCGTGGTGTTCGAGCTGGTGCACCGCGACGCCTAGCGCAAAGCCTGGCGCGCCGCCGTCCGATTCAACCGCCGATACACACAACGATCCTGGAGGGCAACATGGGCTTGCTGGACAGCTATGGCATGGACACCATCACTCTGAATGGCTCGCTGGAGGCCAAGCTCGACGCCATCCGGCGCGCGGGCTTCACCCAGGTCATGCTCAGCGCGCGCGACCTGGCCGGCCACCCGGGCGGCGTCAAGGCGGCTGCGGCGGCGGTGCGCGCCAGCGGCCTGCGGCCCACGGGCTTTCAGGTGCTGCGCGACTTCGAGGGCCTGTCCGACCACCTGCACCACTACAAGGTGGACATCGCCAAATCCATGCTGGAGATGTGCGCCGAGATCGGCAGCCCCGTGCTGCTGGCCTGCTCGTCCACCTCGCGCCATGCCACGGGCGATCTCGACGTGATTGCGCGCGACCTGCGCAAGCTGGCCATGCTCGGCATTCCGCTGGGCGTGAAGATCGCCTACGAGGGCCTGTCCTGGGGCCGCAACGTCAACGAATTCACCACCAGCTGGGACGTGGTCTGCCGCGCCGACATGTCCAACCTGGGCATCGGCCTGGACTCCTTCCACATCCTGGCCGCCAAGACGCCGCTGGATGCGCTGGAGCTGATCGACCGCGACAAGATCTTCCTGGTGCAGCTGTCCGACTTCATGTGGCATGACGCGCCCACCTTCGAGGAACGCATGGCCACGGCGCGCACCTTCCGCGTGTTTCCGGGCGAGGGCGTGCACAGCGAGCGCCTGGCCGACCTGGTGCTGCGCCTGGACCGCCTGGGCTACCGTGGCGACTACAGCTTCGAGGTCTTCAACGACGACTACCAGCAACTGCCGCTGGACACCGTGGCCGAGCGCGCGCGCCGCAGCGCGCAGTGGCTCAACGATGACGTGCTGCACCGGCCCGTGCCGCTGCCGGCCTGGGCGCGCACGGGCGTGCGGGGCGCTGCGGTTTGACGGCAAAATCGTTGTGCGAATGCACTGCAAGGGAGCGCCGGCCGCTCCCTTTCTTCTTTTCCCTGTGAGCCACCATGACCAACCTGTCCACACGAAACCTGGGTCCCTTCTCCGTCAGCGCCGTCGGCCTGGGCTGCATGAACCTCAGCCACGCCTATGGCCATCCGCCGTCGCCCGAGCAGGGCAGGGCCGTGCTGCATGCGGCGCTGGACGCCGGTGTCACGCTGTTCGACACGGCGGCGCTGTATGGCTTCGGCGCCAATGAATCCCTGGTCGGCCCCGTGCTCAAGTCCCACCGCAACCACATCACCCTGGCCAGCAAATGCGGCATGGCCGGCGTGCGCGGCGACGACGGCGTGGTGCGCCGCGTGATCGATGGCCACCCCAGGACCCTGCGCCGCAATTGCGAAGACAGCCTGCAGCGCCTGGGCACCGATGTCATCGACCTCTACTACCTGCACCGCTGGGACCGCCGCGTGCCCATCGAGGAATCGGTGGGCGAGATGTCGCGCCTGGTGGAAGAGGGCAAGGTGCGCGCCCTGGGCCTGTCCGAGATCGGCGCCGACGCGCTGCGCCGCGCCCATGCCACCTTCCCCATCGCCGCGCTGCAAAGCGAGTATTCGCTGTGGTCGCGCAATGCCGAGCTGGGCACGCTGCAGGCCTGCAAGGAACTGGGCATTGCCTACGTGGCCTTCAGCCCGCTGGGCCGCGCCTTCCTCACCGGCAAGCTCCAGGAGGTCGAGGGCCTGGTCAAGGGCGATATCCGCGCCGCCATGCCGCGCTTCGCGCCCGAGGCCTATGCGAAGAACCTGCAACTGCTCGCGCCCATGCAGTCGATCGCCGAGCGCGCCGACTGCACGCTGGCCGAGCTGGCCATCGCCTGGGTGCTGCACCAGGGCGAGCATGTGATTGCCCTGCCGGGCACCACCAGCGTGGACCACCTGCACGAAGACCTGCGCGGCGGCGCCGTGCGCCTGGATGCGGCCCTGCTGGCCGAACTGGACGACCTCTTCAAGCCCGAGCGCATCCAGGGCGACCGCTATGCCGTGGCCTCGCAGCGCGAGGTGGATACGGAAAAGTACGCGTTCGAGACCGTCTGAACACGCCGCAGGCCGCTCATGGCATGGATGCGGCCAGGTCGAATGGCGCCGTGGGCGTGCCCTGGTGGAAGCGCATCTGCCAGCCCTGGGCCGTGCGCAGCCAGACCGAGGAGCGCAGCGTATGCCGGCCGGCCGTTCCATCCTCGGCCACGCTGGCCGAGCGGTAGGTCAGCAGCGCGCTGTCCGGTCCCAGGCGCGCCAGCGCAAAGCCGCCTGACACCAGCCGGGCAGGGGCCCCTGCTGGCAAGGCGGCCACCAGGCCGTCCACGGTGGCGGCCCGGTCGTGCATGCCGCCCGAGCGGCCGAATTCCAGGAAGTCTTCATGCAGCAGCGCCTGCAGCTGGCCTGCGTCCGATCGCACCTGCGGATCGTGCAGCCGCACTTCCAGTGCCTGCAGATGCTGCAGCAGATGGTCGTCGCCTCCATGCATGTCCAGGTCAGGAAGTTGCGCCATGGCCGTGTTGTTCACCATCAGATCAGATCCCGCATGGCCTGCGCCGTCTCGCGCAGCATGGGCAGCACGCGCGCCACGGCGTCCTTGCCGGTTTCGCGGCCCATGGGCATGGTGATGTTGAGGGCGCCGGCCAGCGCGCCGTGGCGGTCGCGCAGCGGCACGGCAATGCCGCGCGAGTCCAGGTTCAGCTGCTGCTCGCACAGGGCCCAGTCCTGGGTGCGGATCAAGGCCAGCTCGCGGCGCATTTCGGCGGGGCAGGTGATGGTGTGCGAGGTGAAGACCGTCAGCGCGCGGTTGTCCAGCCAGTGCTCCAGCTCGGCGTCACTGCGCATGGACAGCATCAGCATGCCGGCCGCCGTGACCTGGGCCGGCACGCGCGCGCCCAGCACGTAGCCGGTGTTCATGTTGCGGTTGGGTCCGTTGCGCGCGATGTAGACCACCTCGTCGTCGTCCAGCACCGCCAGGTAGGCGGTTTCATGGGTGCCGGCGGCCACGCGCTGCAGGAACGGCTGGACGATGCGCGGCAGCCGCGCCGACTCCAGGTACGACTGCCCCAGCCGCAGCACGCGCGGCGTGAGCCAGAACAGCTTGCCGTCCCCCGCCACGTAGCCCATGTGCTGCAGCGTCAGCAGGTAGCGCCGCGCGGCGGTGCGCGTCATGCCCGTGCGCTGGCCGGCCTCGGCGGCCGTCATGCGCGGGTGGGCGTCGTCAAAGGCTTCGATGATCGATACGCCGCGTTCCAGTCCGGCAATCCAGTCGCGCTGGGCGAGGGTGGAAGGTGTTGTCATGACGGTTTTGATTTTTCCGTATTAACCCTGGGTGCGTGCGATTATCGAACAGCGCGGTGCGATCAGCGCACATGCCTTTCGAAATTGGCTTGGGCGCATCCATAGGCGGGAACTACATTTTTTACATCCCGCCGGCCTGGCCGCAAGCATCGGGCAGGGGCCTTTTCTACATGGAGGAGACAACACATGAGCGCAACCCCGATACACACACAGCCCACCGGGCACCAGCCGCGCAAGGCCGCCACCAGCGGCTGGATAGGCTCGGCCCTGGAGTACTACGACTTCTTCATCTACGCCACGGCGGCTGCGCTGATCTTTCCGCAGATCTTCTTTCCGCAGGGTGATCCGGCGATTGCCATCATCGCCTCGCTGGCCACCTATGGCGTGGGCTATGTGGCGCGGCCCATCGGCGCCTTCGTGCTGGGCCACCTGGGCGACACGCACGGGCGCAAGCAGGTGCTGGTGTGGTGCATGTTCCTGATGGGCTTTTCCACCATCGCCGTGGGCCTGCTGCCCACCTATGACCAGGTCGGCCTGTGGGCGCCCGCGCTGCTGGTGCTGATGCGGCTGATACAGGGCTTCGCGGTGGCCGGCGAGATCTCGGGCGCCAGCTCCATGATCCTGGAGCATGCCCCGTTCGGGCGGCGCGGCTTCTTCGCCAGCTTCACGCTGCAGGGCGTGCAGGCCGGCCAGATCCTGGCAGCGGCTGTGTTCCTGCCGCTGGCGCACTACATGCCTCCCGAGCAGTTCAACAGCTGGGGCTGGCGCATTCCCTTCATCCTGAGCTTCGTCGTCATCATCGCGGGCTGGATCATCCGCCGCGAGGTCAACGAGACCCCGGCCTTCACCGCCGCAGGCCGCAGCGAGGCGCGTCCGCGTTCGCCCGTGGTCGAGGCCTTCCGCCACCATTCGCCCGACATGCTGCGCGTGGTCTGCATGGCGCTGATGAACGTGATCCCGGTGGTGGCCACCATCTTCGGCGCGGCCTACGCCGTGCAGCCCGCCTACGGCATCGGCTTCGCCAAGGACATGTACCTGTGGATTCCCGTGGTGGGCAACATCGTCGCGGTGCTGGTGATCCCCATGGTGGGCAACCTGTCCGACCGCATCGGCCGGCGCCCGCCCATCATCTTCGGCGCGCTGCTGTCGGGTCTGCTGGCCATCGGCTACCTCTACGCCATCAGCGAACGCAACATGCCGCTGGCCTTCGCCATGTCCATCCTGATGTGGGGCGTGGTCTACCAGGGCTACAACGCGGTGTTCCCCAGCTTCTACCCCGAGCTGTTCCCCACCCGCACCCGTGTCTCGGCCATGGCCATCTCGCAGAACCTGGGCACGGCCATCACCGCCATGCTGCCCGCGCTGTTCACGGCCGTGGCGCCTCCGGGTGCGCACAACATCTGGCTGACCGTGGGCCTGATCGCCTTCGGCATCACCGTGGTGGCCGCCCTGGCCGCGTGGAGCGCCCGCGAGACCTACCGGGTGCGCATGGAAGACCTGGGCGAGGCCGGTGCGCAGCCCGTGGCAGCTGCCGAGTACGACCGCCTGCGCAACCAGGCCCTGGCCCAGTCCGGCCGCTGAATCCTGCAACCCAAGGCATCCGAAGGCCCCAGGAAATGATTTCCGGAAAAACCACCCTCATCGCGCACATCGGCGACCCGACCGAGACCTTCAAGTCGCCCATGATCTACAACCCGTGGTTCGACGGCCGGGGCATAGACGCCTGCGTCGTGCCCATGGGCGTGAAGGCGGCGCATTTCGCGCCGGACTTCGCGGCCATCATGCGTTTCACCAACCTGCGCGGCGCGCTGATCACCATGCCGCACAAGGTGTCCGTGGTGGACCTGGTGCACGAGGTCACGCCCGCCGTGCACATTGCAGGCGCCTGCAATGCCGTGCTGCGGCGCGAGGACGGCACGCTGCTGGGCGACCAGTTCGACGGCGCGGGCTTTGTGCGCGGCGTGCTGCGCAAGGGGCGGCAACTGCAGGGCGCGCGGGTGCTGATTTCCGGCGCGGGTGGCGTAGGGTCGGCGATTGCCGCCTCGCTGGCGGCAGCCGGCGTGGGCGAGCTGATGCTGTTCGACACGCGGGCTGAGAGCGCGCAGGCCCTGGCAGGGCGGCTCGCTGCCTACTACCCGAGGATGAAGGTGGGCACGGGCTCCAGGGACCCGCAGGGCTTTGACGTGGTCGTCAACGCCACGCCGCTGGGCATGAAGGACGATGACCCGCTGCCTTTCGATGTGCAGCGCATTGCGCCCACCACCTTTGTGGGCGAGGTGGTGATGAAGTTCGAGTTCACGCCCCTGCTGCGCGCCGTGCGCGACAAGGGCTGCGACTTCCAGGTGGGCACGGACATGCTGTTCGAGATGATTCCCGCCTACCTCGAATTCTTCGGCTTCGGCAGCGCCACGCCCGACGAGCTGCGCGCCACCGCCCACATCTCCTACTGATCCAGCCGACAGACAACCGGCCCTGGATGCGTCCGGGGCAGGGCGCAGCCACGCCCGAAAAAGCATTTTTCACAGAGAAGGAGACAAGACCATGCAACAGCAAATGCACCAGACACCGCGAGTGCCGCAGCGCGGGGCCCTTCGCATCCTGGCCCTGGCCACCGTGCTGGGCGCCTGGGGCGCGGGTGCCCACGCCCAGTCCTCGGTCACCATCTACGGCAGCGTGGACCAGTACATCAACCACATGCGCAGCAGCTCGGGTGCATCCATGACCACGCTGGAGGACGGTGCCCTGCTGCGCAGCCGCCTGGGCTTTCGCGGGCAGGAAGACCTGGGCGGTGGCCTGTACGCGAAGTTCCAGCTGGAGATGGGCATCAACGCCGACAACGGCACGCAGGCCGACAGCACGCGCGGCTTCGACCGCCAAAGCTGGGTGGGCCTGGGCGGCGGCTGGGGCGAGGTGCGGCTGGGCCGGCAGAACACCGTGATCTTCGGGCGCGGCGACTACATCGACTTCACCTCGCGCACCTTGGGATCGATGGTCAACAACTTCGGCGTGCCCTCGCGCTTCGACAACGACATCTCCTACACCTCGCCGCGCGTGGCCGGCTTCCTGTTCGAGGCCCACTACGCCATGGCCGAGACCGGTGCTCCAGCGCGCCAGGCCATCTACCAGCTGGGCCTGGACTACCTGAACGGCCCCTACCGCGTCGGCTATGCCGGGCTGTATGCGCGTGCGCCGCAGAGCGCGGCCTATACCGACGCGGTCCGCTACGACAACCTCTACGCCAACTACGACTACGGCAAGGGCAAGGTCCAGCTGGCCTTTGTGCGGTCCAACAACAGCACGGCAGGCTCGGCGGGCAACAACACAGGCACGGTGCTGGGCAATGTGGGCGGGCTGGTGGCGGGCACGAATGCCGATGTGCGCCGCTTCTACCGCGTCTGGCAGCTGTCGGCCGACTACCGCGTGACGCCGCAGCTGCGCGTGGGCGCACTGTGGGGCCGCATACAGGATGGCTCGGACAGCGGGCGCGGCGCATCGGGCGGCGCGGTCGCGGCCTACTACGACCTGTCCAGGCGCACCATGCTCTACGCGGTGGCCGAGCAGTTGAAGAACGACCGCAATGCGGGCTTCCGGCTGGCGGCCTCGGGCGGCATGAAGCCCAACTTCACATCGGCCGACGACGTCAACGGCCGCACCATCAAGGGCGTGCAGCTGGGTGTGCTGCACCGCTTCTGAGGGGGCATGCCATGGCACAGCTGCACCCGCTTCGCATTGCCGTGGCCGGCGCCGGCGCGATCGGCCAGGCCCATATCGCCGCCATCGGGGCCCAGGCGGATTGCCGCCTGTCCGCCATCGTGGACCCGGCGCCCGCAGCCCGGGAGCTTGCCCAAAGGGCCGGGGTGCCGCTGTGGCGCGACCTGGGCGAGCTGATCGCCCATGACCGGCCCGACGCCGTGGTGCTGGCCACGCCCAACCGCCTGCATGCCCCGCAGGCGGCCCAGTGCATGCATGCGCGCCTGCCCGTGCTGCTGGAAAAACCCGTGACCGCCACCGTGGCCGAGGCCCAGCGGCTGGCCGCGCTGGCCGATCGCTGCGGCGCCCGGCTGCTGGTGGGCCACCACCGCGCCCACAGCCCGATCATGGCGCGGGCCGCAGCCCTCATCGCCCAGGGGCGGCTGGGCCGCCTGGTGGCCGTGACCGGCGCGGCCCTGTTCTACAAGCCGGACGCCTATTTCGAGGAAGGCTCCTGGCGTCGCGAGGCCGGTGGCGGCCCCATCCTGCTCAACATGATCCACGAGGTCCACAACCTGCGCATGCTGTGCGGCGACATCGTGGCCGTGCAGGCCTTCGCCTCGCATGCCACGCGCGGTTTTGCCGTGGAAGACACGGTGGCCATCAACCTGCGCTTTGCCAGCGGTGCGCTGGGCAGCTTTGTGCTTTCGGACACGGCCGCCAGCGCGCGCAGCTGGGAGCAGACCTCGCAGGAGAACAAGGCCTATGCCAGCTATGAGGACGAAGACTGCTACCTGGTGGCGGGCACCTTCGGCTCGCTGGCCATACCGAGCATGCGGCTCAAGACCTATGCATCGGCCGGCCAGCGCTCCTGGAATGAGCCCTTCGACCTGGATGTGGCCGCCGTGGAGCGCGAAGACCCGCTGGTGCGCCAGATGGCGCATTTCGCGCAGGTGGCGCGCGGCCTGGCGCAGCCTCTGGTCAGCGTGCACGACGGCCTGCGCAACCTGCAGATCACCGAGGCCATTGCAGAGGCGGCGCGTACCGGTGCCGCCGTCGAGACCCCGGTGGCATGAACGAATCCCTGAATCGAGGACACCCCATGAAGACCATCCTGATGCTGCACGGCATCAACCACAACATGTTCGGCCAGCGCGATCCGGCGCAGTACGGCACGGTCACGCTGGCCGAGATCGACGCCTCGCTGCGCAGCCTGGGCAGCCAGCTGGGCTGCGAGGTGGACAGCTTCCAGACCAATTGCGAAGGCGCCATGTGCGAGCGCATCCACCAGGGCTTTCGGGACGGCGTCGATGGCGTGCTCATCAACGCCGGTGCCTGGACGCACTACAGCTACGGCATCCGCGACGCGCTGGCCATGCTCACCGTGCCCGTGGTGGAGATCCACATGAGCAACATCCATGCGCGCGAGCCCTTCCGCCACCACTCGGTGTTTGCCGACATCGTCCGGGGCCAGATCTGCGGCTTCGGCGCGGACAGCTACCTGCTGGGCCTGCGGGCCGCGCTGTCCGCCGTCGCATAGGATGCCTGGCGCGCAACTGGCCATGTATCTCCCTTGGAACTGCCTCGCTCGACGCGCGGCATGCCGTGACCAGGCTTCATTGAGATGAACTTCGCTGATCCCGGCCCGCGCCGCACCGCTTCCTTCCTCCTGCTGCTGCCGCTGCTGCTGGCCGCGCAGCCGGTCGCCACCGATGGCTATCTGCCGGCGTTGCCCGAGATCGCGCGCGACCTGGGCTCGGCCAGCAGCAGCCTGACCGTGTTCATGCTGGCCTTCGGTGTCGCCCAGCTGGTGTGCGGACCGCTGGCCGACCGCTTCGGGCGCCGGCCCGTTCTGCTGACGGGTTTGGCCTGCTACACGGCAGCGGCGGCAGGCTGTGCGCTGGCGGGCAGCGCGGACGCACTGGTGGCCTGGCGCGCCGTGCAGGGCGCGGCCATGGCGGCCATCCTGGTGTGCGCACGGGCTGCGGTGCGCGACCTGTATCCGGCCCATGAAGGGCCGCGCATCATGGCCTGCGGCCTGATGGGCCTGGGGCTGGTGGCCCTGGTGGCGCCGATTGCCGGTGCATGGGGCGTCCAGGCCACCGGCTGGCGCTGGGTGCTGGTGGCGATGGGCGTCTACTCGCTGGCTTTGCTGGCACTGTGCTGGCGCACTTTCAGCGAGACGCGGCAAGCGCCGGCGGAGTCTGCCCCGGTCATCGCATCCGTACCCGTATCCGTATCCGCTGGCGGTGTGCGCCAGGTGTTCGCCGACCCCGGCTTTTGCGCCTGGACGGCGCTGGCCGCAACCACCTACGGCGGCATCTTCTGCTTTTTGCTGCTGTCGCCGATGGTGTACGTCGACCTGTTCGGCCTGTCGCCCGTGCTCTACGGCTGGATTCCAGCAGGCGGCTCGCTGGTCTACATCCTCGGCATCACATGGTGCCGGCGCCTGCTGTCGCGCCGCGGGCCGGTGCGCACGGTGCAGCTGGGCGCTTCGCTCAGTCTGCTGGGGCCGTGCATCCAGATCGCCGGCTGCGTGCTGGCGCCGGCCTCGCCCTTTCCACTGCTGCTGGGGCACGCGGTGTATGCGCTGGGCCATGGCCTGCACCAGCCTTGCGGCCAGGCGGGCGCGGTGGGTGGCCTGCCGCCGCAGCTGGCCGGGCGGGCCGTGTCGTGTTCGGGCTTCGCGATCATGTGCGTGGCCTTCTGCGCCGGCCAGCTGGCGGCGCAATTTGTCGATCCGACCATGCGCCACGGTGCCTGGCCGATGGTGCTGCCCATGGCGCTGGCGGGCGTTGTGCTGGTCCTCATCGCCTTTGTCTGGCTGCCGTGGCTGTACCGGGTGGGGGCAGCGCAAAGGGTTCAGCCCCGGTCATGACACCGCTCATGCATCCGCGCGGTATTCACCCCGATGCTTCATGAACCGGTGGTAGGACATGCGCAGGTGCAGCTGCATCACCTGGCGTGCCAGCTCCCCATCCCTGGCACGTATGGCGATCACCAGGTCGCAGTGGTGGTGCAGGCTTTGCACCAGCTCTTCGGGCGTGTAGATGTAGAACGACCGCTTGATGATCGGCATGTCGATCATCGTCGCCAGCATGGTCTTGAGGCGCGGCGAGCCCGATGCCTCGATCAGCGCGTGGTGAAAATCCCGGTTGGCTGACTGCACCTCGCCAATGCCGTCGTGGCCAGCGGCAATGCCGGCCTCCATGCGCTGGTTGCTGGCCTCCAGCTCATCGGCCAGCCCCTCGCCGCCGCGCGTGGCCGCGAGGAACGAGGCGTACGGCTCCAGCAGCATGCGCAGCTGGAAGGTCTCCTCCACATCCCAGTCGCTCCACTCCGACACGCGGATACCCTGGCCCGCGCCATCGGTGGCCAGGCCATCTTCCACCAGGCGGTGCAGCGCATTGCGCACCGGCGTGCGGCTCAGTCCCAGGTCGCGGGCAATGGGTTCCTCCTTGAGCTGTTCGCCGGGTCGGTAGTGGCCGCCGATGAGCCGCTGCCGCAGAACCTCGTACGCCTTGTCTTTCACGTTTTGCACTGTGTTTGCACCAAGTGGATGGGAGTGGTGCGCCGATTCTAGGTGACGGCGGAGGTGCCCGTTGCGCTTCGTTTCATTCCGAAAAATACAAAACAAGTACAAATATTCGAAGTTCTACGGGAAATCTCTAGGAAGAAAAAGGAGATGCGCTCCGTAGACTGCGATGAATGTTTTAAATTTGTATTTTTATGAAGTTCGCAATACTGGGTGGTGGAATGGTCGGCGCCTGCTACATGCAGGCCTTTTTGGAGCAGGGGCACAGCTTGGTGGGCCTGTGCGAGCTGCAGCCCAACGCTGCGGTGGCCGACGCCGTGCAGGCCGCTGGCGCGCAGGTGCATGCCGCGCCCGGCGCCTGGCTGGCCGAGGCCGACGTGGTGGTGAGCGCCGTGTTCGGCACCGTGGCGCGCAGCCTGTTCGAGGCCTGCCTGCCCCATCTGCGCGATGGCGTGGTCTATGTGGACATGACCACGGCCGACCCGCAGGAGATGCGCGAATGCGGCGAGCTGGCCCGGCGCGTCGCCCAGGGCAGGGCGGTGCACTTCGTGGATGTGGCCATCACCGGCGCGGTCAACCTGGGCGGCAGCAAGACGCCGCTGCTCGTGGCCGGTGGCAAGGCCGGTTTTGTACAGGAATTGTTCTTGCCCTTTGGCGGCTCCGTTCGCGTGGTGGGTGGGCAGCCGGGCGATGCCGCCGCGCTCAAGCTCCTGCGCAGCATCTACACCAAGGGGACCGAGGCGCTGGCCGTGGAGTGCCTGGTGACGGCCCAGCAGATGGGCCTGCGCGAGCAGCTGCATGTCGTGCTGCAGGACATCGACGAGACACCGCTGCGCACGCTGATGGAGTCCATGGTGCGCACGCACATCCCGCACTCCGCACGCCGCCGCAACGAGGTGGCCGAGGCCCGGCAGCAGATGGCCCGCAACGGCCTGGCGCCCATCGCCTCGCCCGCCGTCGAGGCGCTGTTCGCCGCCACGGCCCGGGCGCATGCGGCCCAACCGTTCACCGGCACCTCCACCGACGAGGCCATCGATTGGCTGGGCAGCCACGTGCTCGCCAGCCAAGCCTGATCAACGTACCCCTGCGCCAACCGACACCACCAAAGGAGACATCCGCAATGACGACCCCGACCCGACGCCGCCTGGCCCTCGCCGGCCTGCTGGCACTGACCGCTGCCGCCATGGCTCCGGCCCATGCCCAGGGCACCTATCCGCAGCGACCCATCAGGTTCATCGTGCCCTTTCCGGCCGGTGGCGGCACCGACAACCTCACGCGGCTGGTCGGCACCAAGCTCACCGAGGCCCATGGGTGGGCCATCGTGGTGGAGAACAAGCCCGGTGCCGGTGGCAACCTGGCTCTGGACCAGGTGGCCAAGGCCCCCGCCGACGGCCTGACCCTGGTGATGGCGCAGACCGACAACGTGGTGCTCAACCCGCTGCTGTACTCCAAGCTCACCTACAACCCCGACAAGGACCTGCGCGCCGTGGCCCTGGTCGCAGCCGGCCCGGCCGTGCTCGTGGTGAATGCCGATTCGCCGTACAAGTCCCTGGACGACATCGTCCAGGCGGCGAAGAAGGAACCCGGGCGCCTGAGCTTTGCCACGCCGGGCACCGGCACCATTTCGCACCTCATCAGCGAGGCCTGGCAGAAAAGCTCGGATGTGAAGTTCACCCACGTGCCGTTTCGCGGCATGGCGCAGGCCATGCCCGACCTGCTGGGCGGGCGCATCGACATGTACATGGGCTCCATCCCCACGCTGCTGTCGCACATCCAGTCGGGCAAGGTGCGCGCCATCGGCGTGACCACCGCGAGCCGCTCCAAGCTGCTGCCCGACGTGCCGACCTACACCGAATCCGGCATCAAGGGCGTGGAGCTGGCCAGCGTGTGGGGCGTGATGGCCCCGGCCGGCACCTCCGACGCCATCGTCAGGCAGCTCAACGAAGCCATCAACAAGGTGGTGAACGCACCCGACACGGCCAGGAAGATCGCCGACTCCGGCGCCGAACTCATCACCGGCACACCGCAGGACATGGCCAGGCTCTACGCCAGCGACCGCGCACGCCTGGCACCCATCGTCAAGAGCTCTGGCACCACGCTCGATTGAGCGGCACGGCTTTCATTCCATCCACTCTGAGCACCACACCATGATCGGTCTTCAAATTCTGAAGCGGCAACGCGCTGTCAGCCTGGATATTGCCAGGCGCTATCTCGACGTGCCTGTTGCCAACGTCAGCGACTGCATGGCCCGCATGACGGCTGGCGGCGCGCGGCTGCGCCCCATGCACGGCGGCGGGCGCATGGCCGGCCCCGCGTTGACCATCAAGACACGCCCGGGCGACAACCTCATGCTCCACAAGGCACTTCAACTGGCCAGCCCAGGTGACGTGATCGTGGTGGATGCCGGTGGCGACCTCACCAACGCACTCATCGGAGAAATCATGGTCGGAGACGCCATGCGTCGCCAGCTGGGCGGCATCGTGATCAATGGCGCGATCCGGGACGCGGCATGGATTCGTGCTGGCAGCTTCCCGGTATTCGCTGCGGGCGTCACGCACCGCGGACCCTACAAGGATGGCCCGGGCGAAATCAATGTGCCTATCGCCATCGATGGCATGGTGATCGAGCCCGGCGACCTCATGATTGGCGATGACGACGGCTTGCTGTGCGTACCCTATGCGCAAGCGCAGGCCCTGCTGGATGCAGCACATGGAAAACAGATGGTTGAGGCCAAGATGGTGGCCGACATCGCTGCCGGTACCTACAGCGCGCCATGGATCGACGAGACGCTCAAGCGTCTGGGCTGCCCGATTCAGCCGTAGCGCCGGCGCTGCAGCATCCATCCTGCACCCATTCATCACCCATCGCCCGTCCGCCTCAGACCTCGGCCAGCGCCTTCAGATGGCTTTCCAGGCCACCGGTGCCGCTGGCCGCGTTCACATGGTCGAAGTAGCCGTACCAGCCGCTGGCCTTGATGCCCGCCAGCAGGGCATCGCGCGCGGCGGTATCGGGAAAGCGCCAGATGCGCATATCCATATGCGGCAGGCTTGTTTGCGATAGCCGGGCTGGCCTTTAGGCTGGCGCGCTTTGACCACGCCATGTCCAGCTCCGCCACAACCGTCCATTCCGATTCCCGCCCCGGCGCCTTTGCCATTTCATCCCAACCCGCCACGGCCTTGCACCGTGCCACGCCCGCCACGCTGGCGGCCGTGCTGGAGCAACTACCCCCGGCCCAGGCCCGATGGGCGCGCGCCGCAGGCTTTGATGCGCAGCCGGGCCGCATCCTGCTGTTGCCCGGCATGCAGAGCGAAGTGCAGAGGGAAGGGCAGGGCGAGGGCACTGCCCTCGCTGGCGTGCTGGTCGGCGTGGACCCGGACCAGCTGCTGTGGCAGCTGGCCGGCCTGCCGGCTGCGCTGCCGCCCGGCACCTATGCGCTCGCCGATGCGGATGAGGCTCAGAGGCCGCATCTGCTGCTGGGCTGGGCACTGGGCGCGCTGCCATCGACCCGCCAGGCGCGGCAGTCGGATGCGGCAACCGCTCCATCACTCGCTCTATCACTCGCTCGGTTGGTGGCAAGCCCCGATGAGCAGGCCGCCGTCGCGCCAATGGCCGCCGCCATTGGCGAGGTGCGGCGGCTGGTCAACCTGCCTGCCAACCAGCTGGGTCCCGAACAGCTGGCCCAGGCCGTGGCCGACCTGGCCGCGCGCCATGGCGCGCGCTACCGGCAATGGGTGGGCGACGAGCTGCCCGCCGCAGGCTTTGCCCTGGTGCACGCCGTGGGTCGGGCGGCGTCCCGGGCGGCCCAGGCGCCGCGCGTGGCCGAGCTGACCTGGGGCGATGCCGCGCTGCCCCATGTGGTGCTCATCGGCAAGGGCGTGTGCTTTGACTCCGGCGGGCTGGACCTCAAGCCCGCCGCAGGCATGCGCTGGATGAAGAAGGACATGGGCGGCGCCGCACACGCCCTGGCCCTGGCCGATCTGCTGATGCAGGCGGGCCTGCCCATCCACCTGAAGCTGCTGGTGCCTGCGGTGGAGAACGCCGTGGGTGCCGGTGCGCTGCGGCCCGGCGACATCATCGAGGCCGGTGACGGCCGGCGCGTGGAGATCGAGAACACCGATGCCGAAGGCCGGCTCCTGCTGGCCGATGCGCTGCACCACGCCATTCGCAGCGCGCCCACGCCGCCCGCGCTGCTGATCGACCTGGCCACGCTCACGGGCGCTGCGCGCACGGCGCTGGGGCCGGACCTGCCCGCGCTGTTCAGCAACCATGACGGCTGGGCCGATGAGCTGCTGGCCCAGGGCCGCGCGCAGGCCGACCCGCTGTGGCGCCTGCCCCTGTGGGCGCCGTACCGCCGCATGCTCCGCTCCGACCAGGCCGACCTGCTCAACGCCGCCAGCACGCCACAGGGCGGCGCCATCACGGCTGCGCTGTTCCTGGAGAGCTTTGTGCCGCCCGAGCTGCCCTGGCTGCACCTGGACCTGTTCGCCTGGAATCTGGAGGAGCGCCCCGGCCGGCCCAGGGGCGGCGAAGCCCAGGGCCTGCGCGCGCTGTACGCCCTGCTGTCGCAGCGCTTTGCATCTGCGTGCAGCGCATTTGCATAGGCGCAATCGGGCTTTGCGGCGGGCTGGTGGCTCCACACAATCGGCCGTCTGGTGCAGCCGGCGCGGCACCCGCCGCCGCCTTCCTGCGATCTTGTTCCGGCTGCCAGGACACTTCATGACCCAAAGACGCTTCCTGCCTCGCCTTTCCCTGCTGCGCACCCACTTGCGCACCCTGCGAACCTCCGCACTGCTTCCCGCCCTGGCCGCAGCCTTGCTGTGCGCACCGCCCGCCCAGGCCGAAACCCTGCGCTGGGCGCGCTCCACCGACGCATCCACGCTGGACCCGCACGCGCTGAACAACGGCCCCAACCACAACCTGCTGCACCAGATCTATGAGCCGCTGATCATCCGCACGGCCGATGGCAAGCTGCTGCCCACCCTGGCAACGTCCTGGGCGCTGACTGCCGACCCCTCGGTCTGGGAGTTCAAGCTGCGCAAGGGCGTGAAGTTCCATGACGGCAGCCTGTTCACGGCCGACGACGTGCTGTTCTCGCTGCGTCGCGCGCGCTCGGCCACCTCGGACATGCGCTCGCTGCTGACCTCGATCACCGACGTGACCAAGGTCGATGCCTTCACCGTGCACATCAGGACCAACGGGCCCAACCCGCTGCTGCCGGCCAGCCTCATCAACATCCAGATCCTGAGCGCCGCCTGGGCCAAGGCCCATGGTGCCGAGCAGCCGCAGAACGCGCTGGCCAAGGAAGAGAACTACGCCACGCGCAACGCCAACGGCACGGGGCCCTACGTCATCGCCTCGCGCGAGCAGGACACGCGCACCGTGCTGCGGCAGTTTCCCGGCTACTGGGGCAAGGGGCTGTTCCCGCTGGAGATCGACGAACTGGTCTACCTGCCCATCAAGTCCCAGGCCACGCGCGTGGCGGCGCTGCTGTCGGGCGAGGTGGACTTCGTGCAGGACCTGCCCATCCAGGACATTGCGCGCCTGAGCGCCGACCCGCGCTTTCGCATCAACCAGGCCGCCGAGAACCGCACCATCTTCCTGGGCCTGAACGTGGGCGCCGCCCCGCTGTCGCATTCCGATGTGAAGGACAAGAACCCGCTGGCTGACCTGCGCGTGCGCCAGGCCTTCCAGCTGGCCATAGACCGGCAGGCCATACAGCGCGCCGTGATGCGCGGCCTGTCCGTGCCCACCAACATCATTGCGCCGCCCTTTGTGCATGGCTACGAGAAATCCTTTGGCGCCGTGGGCAAGGCCGACTTGGCCCAGGCCAGGAAGCTGCTGGCCGAGGCCGGCTATCCCAACGGCTTCGGCATCACCCTGCATTGCACGAACGACCGCTACCTGAACGACGAGGCCATCTGCCAGGCCATCGCCGGCTTTTTGGGCCGCATCGGCGTGAAGACGGCCGTGTCGTCCCGGCCGCTGGCCATCCAGACGGCGGCCATCAACAACCAGGAGACGGATTTCTACCTCTACGGCTGGGGCGTGCCCACCTATGACTCGGCCTACGTCTTCGACTACCTGGTGCACACGCGCGGCAAGAATGGCCGGGGCAACACCAATGCCACGCGCTACAGCAATGCCGAGCTGGACAGCCAGATCGTCTCCCTGGCCTCCGAGGGCGATGCGCGCAAGCGCGATGCCACCATCCACTCCATCTGGAGCACGGTGCAAAAGGAGCTGATCTACCTGCCGCTGCACGACCAGATCCAGACCTATGCCATGGTGCGCAAGTTCGACATCCCGGTGAATCCGTCGAACACGCCGTACTTCAAGCTGTTCAAGCAGCCCGGTGCGCGCCAGGCTGCGGTGGCCGGCGCGCAATAGGCTCAGTGTGTCGCAGCCGGCTGCGGCCGGTTGACCTCCACCGTGACGTGGACCAGTTCCTCATGCACGCCAAGCAACTGGCGCACGGCATCGGGGTCCACGCCTGCGGGCGCGTCCAGTGCCACGATGCAGGCGTAGCGCGCCTTGCCCACGCGCCAGACATGCAGGTCGGAGATCTGCGCGGCAAACGGCGCCTGGGCGATGGCCTCACGCACCTCGCTGACCACGGGGGCGTGCATCTCGGCGTCCAGCAGCACGCGGCTGCTGTCGCGCAGCAGGCCCATGGCCCATGCCGCCACCAGCACGGCGCCGGCCAGGCCCATGGCCGGGTCCAGCCATCCCAGGCCCCAGGCCATGCCGCCGAACAGGGCGGCGATGGCCATCACCGAGGTGGCGGCATCGGCCAGCACATGCAGGTAGGCCGAGCGCAGGTTGAGATCGCCGTGGTCGTCATGGTCACCGTGGTCGCCGTGATGGCGGTCGCCCGCGTGGCCGCCGTGCGCATGCCTGCCGTGCCCGTGGTGATGTCCGTGGTCGTGACCATGGTGATGCCCGTGCCCGCCCTTCAGCAGCCAGGCGCAGACAAGGTTGACCAGCAGGCCCAGCGCGGCCACGCCCAGGGCCTGCTCGTAATGGATGGGCGAGGGCGAGAACAGGCGCTGCACCGACTGCCAGGCCATGCCGCCCGCCACCAGCAGCAGCAAGATGGCGCTGGTGTAGCCGGCCAGCACCTCGATCTTCCAGGTGCCGAAGGCAAAGCGCGTATCGCCCGCCAATCTGCGCGCGGCCGCATAGGCGCCAGCTGAGAGCCCCAGCGCCAGCGCGTGCGATCCCATGTGCCAGCCATCGGCCAGCAGCGCCATGGAGTTGAATCCGCACCCGCCTGCGATCTCCCCGACCATCATGGCCGCCGTCAGCCCCGCAGCCAGCATGGCACGGCGCTCGCCCAGCGGGTTGCCTTCGTCGAAACGGTGTGAATGCTGCCTGGGGCTGGCGCCGCCAGCGGTCGAGAGGGATGGAATGCTGCGCATGCAGATACTGTACCCCAGTATATGCAGGCGCCTAGAATGGCCTTCATGGCACATACGATTCAGAACAAGAAGCGCTTGCTCACGCGCATCCGCCGCATCCAGGGCCAGGCCCAGGCGCTGGAGCGCGCGCTCGAGGCCGAGCACGACTGCGCGGCCATCCTCCAGCAACTGGCAGCCGTGCGCGGCGCCGTCAACGGCATGATCTTCGAGGTGCTCGAGGGCCATGTGCGCACCCATCTGGCCGATGGCACGGCCGGCGGCCAGGCCCGTGATGACGACGTGGACCTTGTGCTGTCGGTGATGCGCTCGTACATGAAGTGATTGATGAAGTGATGGCCGGCCCTGCGGATTGGCGCTCTCGGCGCGGTTTCCTGCTCTCATTTTTTGCAAACAGTGACCCCTGAAAACCGCCCATCTCGGACACGGCGCCTCATTCGCAGCGGACAATCGTCGGGCCAGGAATATGACGGGATTTCGACAGTTCCCGCCGCCTGCTGGCCAGCCAAGGACTACCGCGCATGACAGAAGACCCCCGCCGAGATTCCCCCGCAGATGCCGCCCCCGCCGCCGCCCAGGCGCCGCAGACGGCCCCGCAGCTGCGCATCGGCACCGTCGCCAAGCTCAATCTCGCCGACTTCCAGAACGCCGTGCCCGCGCTGCTGGAGCTGGCCATCGTCAACGAGGGCGAGCTGCCGCTGCAGGCGCTGAGCCTGCACCTGGCCTCGGAGCCTGCCTTCATCAAGCCGCGCACGTGGCGCCTGGAGTCGGTGGCCGCGCACAGCACCTATGCGCTGACCGACCTGGATGTGGCGCTGGACGGCGCCTTGCTCTCGCGCCTGACCGAGGCCGAGCCTGCCGTGCTGCGGCTGGAGCTGCGCAGCGGCCAGCCGGCACAGACGGTGCTGGCCCGGCACGAACACCCGCTGGAACTGCTGGCCCGCAACCAGTGGGGCGGCCTGGGGCATTTGCCCGAGATGGTGGCGGCCTTCGTGCAACCCAATGATCCGGCCGTGGACCGCATCCTCAAGGGCGCGGCGCAGGCGCTGGAGGCGGCGGGCAAGTCCGGCGCCATCAACGGCTATGAACAGGGGCCGCAGCGGGCCTGGGAACTGGCCTCGGCCATCTGGACTTCCGTGCTCCAGAAGAAACTCAACTACGCGCTGCCGCCGGCCAGCTTCGAGCATGCGGGCCAGAAGATACGCGGCGCGACCCAGGTGCTGGATGCGGGCCTGGCCACCTGCCTGGACCTGACGCTGCTGTTCGCCTCCTGCCTGGAGCAGGCGCACCTGAACCCACTGCTGGTCTTCACGCGCGGCCATGCCTTCGTGGGCCTGTGGCTGGGCAGGCAGGAATTCTCGACCGCCGTGGTCGATGACATCACGGCCGTGCGCAAGCGGCTCAAGCTGCAGGAGCTGGTGGTCTTCGAGACCACGCTGGCCGCGCAAGGCCAGGCCGTGGCCTTCAGCCAGGCCATTGCCCAGGGCGCGCGCCAGCTGGCCGAAGAGCATGAGGACCAGTTCGAGCTGCTGGTGGACGTTCGGCGCGCGCGCATGCAGCGCATCCGCCCGCTGGCGCTGGCCCAGCCGCAGGACGCCGCGCCCGAGGCCGGCGAAGGACAGGCCGAGCCACGGCTCACCGTGGAGCCGCCGCCCGAACTCCTGGCGCAGGCGCAGACACGCGAAGTGCCCACCTCCCAGCTCGATCCCAAGGACAGGCTGGCGCGCTGGCAGCGCCGGCTGCTGGACCTGTCGCTGCGCAATGCGCTGCTCAACTTCAAGCCTGGCAAGAAATCGCTGCTGCTGCAGGTGGCCGCGCCCGCGCTGGAGGACACGCTGGCCCGGGGCCAGGTGCTCAAGCTGCTGCCCAGCCCCGAGCTCATGCAGGGCAAGGACCCGCGCAGCCAGCCATTGCACGAGGCGCGCAGCCTGGAAGATCTGCGCGGCGCGCACGCCGAAGAGGCGCTGCAGCGGCGCGAGGTCTTCATCGACCTGGAGCCGCTGGAGCTGGACAGCCGCTTTGTGGAGCTGTTTCGCGGCGCGCGCAACGCGCTGCAGGAAGGCGGCGCCAACACCTTGTTCGTGGCCCTGGGCTTTCTGGTCTGGAGCCGGCCCGACAAGCCCGATGTGCGCGTGCGCGCGCCGCTGATCCTGCTGCCCGTCACGCTGGAGCGCAAGAGCGCGCGCTCGGGCTTCACGCTGCAGGCGCATGAGGACGAGCCGCGCTTCAATCCCACGCTGGTCGAGATGCTGCGCCAGGACTTCCAGCTGGAGCTGGGCGTGCCCGCAGGCGACCTGCCGCGCGACGAGGCCGGGCTGGACATCACCGGCATCTGGGCCCGCGTGCGCGAGGCGATCAAGGACGTGCGCGGCTGGGAGGTCAGCGAGGACGTGGTGCTGTCCATGTTCTCCTTCGCCAAATACCTGATGTGGAAGGACCTGGCCGAGCGCGCCGACCAGCTGCGCAGCTCGCCCGTGGTCGCCCACCTGATCGACACGCCGCGCGAGCCCTATCGCTCGGAGATCGCCTTTCCCGACACGCGGCGGCTGGACCAGGAGTTCGCGCCGCAGCAGGTCTTCAGCCCGCTGCCGGCCGATTCATCGCAGCTGTCGGCCGTGATGGCCGCTGCGCGCGGCAAGGACTTCGTGCTCATCGGCCCGCCGGGCACGGGCAAGAGCCAGACCATTGCCAACCTGATCGCGCAGTGCCTGGCCGAGGACAAGCGCGTGCTCTTCGTGGCCGAGAAAATCGCCGCGCTGGACGTGGTCTACCGCCGCCTGCGCGAAGTGGGCCTGGGCGAGTTCTGCCTGGAGCTGCACTCCAACAAGAGCCGCAAGCTCGACGTGCTGGGCCAGCTGCAGAAATCCTGGGACTCGCATGGCCAGGTGGATGCCGAGGCCTGGGCCGCCAAGGCCAGCCAGCTCGGCCGCCTGCGCGAGCAGCTGTCGGCCTATGTGGAGCGCCTGCACCGGCGCCACGCCAACGGCTGGACCATCTACCGCGCCATTGGCGCCGTGGCCGGTGGCCAGGCGCTGCCGCGCCTGGGATTTCACTGGCCCACGCCCCAGGCCCATGACGAAGCGGGCCTGGCCCTTTTGCGCGAGACTGCGGGCCGCCTGCAGGCCAATGCCCAGGCCGTGGGCGCGCAGCATCTGAAGGACGGGCCGCTGGCCACGGTGCAGGCCAGCGACTGGTCCGTGCGCTGGCAGCAGCAGATGGTGGATGCCGCCCAGGCCCTGCACGATGCAGGCCAGGGCTTTGCCGAGGCGGCGCAGCAGCTGGGCCGGCTGCTGCGCATCGAGTGGCCGGCGCTGGGGCGCCAGGCGCGCTCGGCGCTGGGCGTGATCGCGCGCGCGCTGCCTGCGGCCGCAGGCCGCAACCTGGCTTTCTGCGTGCTGCCTGACGGCGCGCGCATTGGCGAATCCCTGCAATCGGGCCTGCAGCTGCTGGCGCAGCACGGTGATCTGTCCGCACAGATTCCGGCGCCCTGGCCGGCCGAGCTGCAGGCGCGCCTGGCCCAGGCACTGGACCTGCTGGCGCAGCGCCGGCGCCTGCAGGCCGGGCTGGGCACGCCCTGGCCCGTGGCCCTGGGCGATGAGCTGGAGCGCGGCCTGCAGTGCATCGACGAGATCGCGGCGCTGCGCCAGGGCCTGTCCGTCAAGTACGGCGCGGGCGTGGGCCAGCTCAATGTCTCGCAGCTGCAGCGCGAATGGGCCAGGGCCGGCAAGTCCTTGTGGCCGCTGTCCTGGCTGGGCCGGCGCAAGGTGCGCGCGGCGCTGGAGGCCACCATCGAAGGCGCGGGCGAGCCGCGCGTGGCCGATGACCTGGCCGCCCTGGTGCGCATCCGGGGCCTGCGAGAGGAACTGGACCAGATCCAGCCCGGCGCCGCAGCCGACGGCCTGTGGGCCGGACACCGCACGCGCACCGACCATGCGCGCAGCGCCTTGAAGGCCAATGCGGCCCTGCTGGCCGCGCGCGCGCAGAAGTCCTTCTCGCTCGATGGACTGGAGGCCGTGGCCGAAGGCCATGGCGGCGAGCGCTGGGCTGCCGAAGTGCAGCGCCTGCAGGCCCTGTACCAGATCGACCGCCAGCTCGATGGCTACCTGCCGCTGGCCGATGCCAGCCACGGCCTGTGGCGCGGCCTGGAAACCGATGCCCAGGCCTTGCAGGACGCGCTGGCCTTCGAGCGCGAGCGCCTGCAACTGACGCGGCGCGGCAGCCTGATGGCATCGCACGCCGCCGTGGCCCAGGGCCGCTGTGGCGCGGCGCTGCAGCAGGCCCATGCGCAGCTGGCGGCCCGCAGCGCCATCGAGGAACAACTGCTGGCGCTGGACGATCTGCGCTTGCGCTGCCCTGGCGTCTGGGACGGTCTGGACACGCGCCCGCAAGCCGTGGAGCATGCGCTGCGCCTGCAGGGATCGCTGCAGGCAGGGCTGACCGGGCTGGGCTGGCAGGAGGCCGAGCTGGCCCAGGCACGCCAGGCCCTGCACCAGGTGCTGGCCTTGCGCAGCGCCGAGCTGGGCGAGGGCGCCGCGGTCGGCATGGCCTGCCAGCAGTTGCTGGACAGCCTGGCCGGCCTGCACGCGGCCATAGACCCCTTCAGCGCGGCGGCAGCCCATGGCGAGCCGCAGCAGCGTGCCCTGGCCCAGCGCACGGCCGAGCAGCTGGCGGCCACGGCGGGCGGCGTGCTGGCCGGGCAGGGCGGCCTGCATGCCTGGTGCGCCTGGCGCAATGCCCAGGCCGCGGCCCGCGCGGGCGGGCTGGGAGCGCTGGCCGACGCCATCGAGTCCGGTAGCCTGGAACCGGCCCAGGCGCCCCAGGCCTTCGAGGTCAACTACGCGCGCTGGTGGCTGGCGCTGGCCGTGGACGAGGACGAGGTGCTCAAGCGCTTCGTCTCTGCCGAGCATGAGCGGCGCATTGCCGACTTCCGCGCGCTGGACGATGAATTCACCTCGGTCACGCGCCAGTGGATACGTGCGCGGCTGTGCGCGGGCCTGCCGTCGGCCGACAGCATCCAGCGCAACAGCGAGTGGGGCATCCTGCGGCGCGAGATCACCAAGAAGCGCCAGCACCTGCCGCTGCGCCAGCTGCTGGAGCAGATCCCCTCGGCCGTGCTGCGCCTGACGCCCTGCCTGCTGATGAGCCCGCTGTCCATTGCCCAGTACCTGAGCGCCGAGACCAGCAACTTCGACATCGTCATCTTCGACGAGGCCTCGCAGATCCCCGTCTGGGACGCCATCGGCGCCATGGCGCGTGCCAGGCAGGTGGTCATGGTGGGCGACCCCAAGCAACTGCCGCCCACCAGCTTCTTCGGCCGCGCCGACACCTCCGACACCTTCGACGACGACACGCAGGGCGTGGAAGGGGACATGGAAAGCATCCTGGACGAATGCCTGGGCGCCAGCCTGCCCACGCGCAACCTGTCGTGGCACTACCGCTCGCGCCATGAAAGCCTGATCGCCTTCAGCAACCACCGCTACTACGGCGGCGGGCTGGTGACCTTTCCCTCGCCCGTCACCGATGACCGCGCCGTCAGCTTCCACGCCGTGCAGGGCCGCTATGAAAAAGGTGGCGCCCGCATCAACCAGCCCGAGGCCAAGGCCCTGGTGGCCGACCTGGTGGCGCGGCTGAAGTCGCCGGGGTTTGCGCAGTCGGGTGCCACCATCGGCGTGGTCACCTTCAACTCCGAGCAGCAAAGCCTGATCGAGGATTTGCTGGACGAGGAGCGCCGCAAGGACCCGGGGCTGGAGCCGTTTTTCTCCGATGCGCTGCTGGAGCCCGTCTTCGTCAAGAACCTGGAAAGCGTGCAGGGCGACGAGCGGGACATCATGTACTTTTCCATCACCTACGGGCCCGATATCTCGGGCGCGGTGTCCATGAACTTCGGCCCGCTCAACCGCGACGGCGGCGAGCGGCGGCTGAACGTGGCGGTGACGCGCGCGCGGCAGGAGCTGCGCATCTTCTCCAGCCTGCGCGGCGAGCAGATGGACCTGTCGCGCACCCAGGCGGCGGGCGTGCGCGATCTCAAGCACTTCCTGGAATTTGCCGAGCGCGGCCCGCGCGCGCTGGCCGAGTCGCACCATGGCAGCCAGGGCGATTTCGACAGCCCCTTCGAGGCCAGCGTGGCCCAGGCGCTGGAGCGCAAGGGCTGGCGCGTGCACACGCAGATCGGCGCATCCTCGTTCCGCGTGGACCTGGGCGTGGTGCACCCGGACCATGCGGGCAGCTACCTGGCGGGCGTGGAGTGCGACGGCGCCACCTACCACCGCTCGGCCACGGCACGCGACCGCGACAAGCTGCGCGAGCAGGTACTGCGCGGCCTGGGCTGGCAGATTCTGCGCATCTGGTCCACGGACTGGTGGGTCAACCCGGGCGGCACGCTGGAGCGCATCCACGCGGCGCTGACCGCGCTGCTGGAGCAGGACCGGCGCAAGCGTGCGGCCGAGGTTGTAGAGGTTGCCGAGGTGCCGCAGGCGGCTGCAGTCGCCGGGGCAGAGCCAGCGCCAGAGACGCCTGAGGCGTCCGAGTCCTCCGAGGCCTCCGCGTCCTCTGAGTGGCCCGAGGCATCCGTGGAGGATGGCGAGGCGCAGAAGGCTTGAGGAAACGGGTCTTGAGAAGACGGGGCGTGAGAACGCCGGCAGCCCGCTGCCGGCCGCCGGCCGCCGCTCAGTACAGATCCGGAACGTACATGTGTTGGGGAACCGGGTTGCGCGTGTACTCCGGGTTGCGCGTGCGCTCGGGCAGCACGATGGCCGGGTGCTCTATCTCCTCGTAGGGCAGCTGCGTCAGCAGGTGGGAGATGCAGTTGAGCCGGGCCTTCTTCTTGTCCACGGCCTGCACCAGCCACCAGGGCGCCTCGGCGATGTGGGTGCGCTCCAGCATGGCTTCCTTGGCCTTGGTGTAGTCCTCCCAGCGGCGGCGGCTCTCGAAGTCCATGGGGCTGAGCTTCCACTGCTTGAGCGGGTCGTGCACGCGGCCCAGAAAGCGCAGGTGCTGCTCCTCGTCGGTGATTGAGAACCAGTACTTCACCAGCGTGATGCCCGAGCGCACCAGCATCTTCTCGAACTCGGGCACGGAGCGGAAGAATTCCTCGTACTCCTCGTCGGAGCAAAAGCCCATCACACGCTCCACGCCGGCGCGGTTGTACCAGCTGCGGTCAAAGAGAACGATCTCGCCGCCCGCAGGCAGGTGGGAGACATAGCGCTGGAAGTACCACTGCGTGCGCTCGCGGTCGTTGGGCGCGGGCAGGGCGGCCACGCGGCACACGCGCGGGTTCAGGCGCTGGGTGATGCGCTTGATCACGCCGCCCTTGCCGGCCGCATCGCGGCCCTCGAAGAGGATGACCACCTTTTTCCTGTGGTGCTGCACCCAGTCCTGCAGCTTGACCAGCTCGCCCTGCAGGCGCAGCAGCTCGCGGAAGTAGGTCTGGCGGCTCACGGAGTCGGCACCGTCCAGATCGTCGCCACCGCTGCCCAGGCGGGCGTCGTCTATCTCCATCTCCAGTTCTTCGTCGTAGCTGTCGAGCAGATCGCGTTCGATGCGCTGCATCAGCGAATCATGGTGGTCGGGCAGAAGTTCGTCGTACATGGTGGGGAATCCGGGCGTCCAGGAGTTGGCGCCTGGGATGGTGGCGTGGATGTGTGACGCGGCTGTGACGGTGCGGCTGGGTGAATACCCTGGCACCGCTCGTCTTCCCGCCGCCTACAGCCACCCCGCCTTGCGGAACTTGTAGTAGAGCAGGCCGCAAACACCCAGCACGAACAGCAGCGCGGCCGGATAGCCGTATTGCCACTTCAGTTCGGGCATGTTCTCGAAGTTCATGCCCCAGACGCCGAAGAAGGCCGTGCAGATGGCGAAGATACTGGCCCAGGCTGCCAGCCGCTTGGTGACTTCGTTTTCCTCGATGGACACCATGGACAGGTTCACCTGGATGGCCGTGCCCACGGTGTCGCGCATGGTGTCGATCTGGGCGTTGATGCGGCCCAGGTGATCCATCACATCGCGGAAGTAGTCCCTGGAGCCCACGCAGATCTGGGGGACGCGCCCGCCGTTGAGCTTGCCCACGGCTTCCAGCAGGGGGGCCACGGCGTGCTTGAGGTCCATGGCGCGGCCCTTGAGTTCATACAGCTGCTTGATGTTGTCGCGCGCCGCGCCCTTGGTGAAGATCTGCTGCTCGATCTGCTCCAGCTCCACCTCCAGCGCGTCGATGATGGGAAAGTAGCGGTCCACCACCGCATCCATCAGCGCATACAGCACAAAGCCCGAGCCATGGCGCAGCAGCTCGGGCTCGCTCTCGCAGCGCTCGCGCACGCCCAGGAAACCGCGCTTGCTGCGGTTGCGCACCGACAGCACGTAGTTGGAGCCCACGAAGACGTCGACCTCGCCGTGGTTGAAGTGGCCGGGCCGCTCGGGCTCGGGCTCCAGCAGGTGCATCACGGCAAACAGCGAGCTGCCGTACTCCTCCAGCTTGGGCCGCTGGTGGCCGTGCAGCGCATCCTCCACGGCCAGGGCATGCAGGCCGAACTCCTGGCGCATCTCCTCCAGCTCGGCCGGCGTGGCGTCCGCCAGCGCCACCCAGACGAAGCAGCCGGGCCGCTCTATGTAGTTGCTGATGTCGGCGACAGGAATGTCCGCCAGCTTGGCCCCGTTTTCGTAGGCAACGCAGTTGATCAGCATGGGAGTTCCCTCGGTAATTCTGGTGCTGGTGATCCTGCCATAACGGGGGAGGGGGAAAAGCCAGTGCCCAAGCTGCCATCGAAACCGCCAGCAGCCCAGGTTTGCGCACCTGGTAACAATACGTGTATAACCTGTCACAACCTGCTGGGCGCCGCCCGGCGCTTGCGAGCCAAGGACTCAGATGATCTTTCGCCAGTGGGGTATTGCGTTGGGTGCGTTGGGCCTGTGGGCCTTGAGCGGTGTATCTGCAGCCGGTGTGCTGGACAAGATCCAGGCCGGTGGCGCGCTGGTGATTGCGCACCGGGAATCGTCTGTTCCCTTCTCCTACATCGACACCCGCAGCGGCAAGCCCGTCGGTTATGCGCTGGATCTGTGCCTTCGCCTGGCCGAGGCGGTGCGCAAGCAGACAGGCAGGAAGGACATGAAGGTGGAGTTCCTGATGGTCACGCCCGCCAATCGCATGGCCGTGATCGAGCAGGGCAAGGCCGACATGGAGTGCGGCTCGACCACGAACAACGCGCAGCGGCGCCAGACCGTGGCGTTCACGGTTCCCCATTTCATCACCGGCGCCCGGATGCTCGTGAAGGCCGACAGCACTATCAACGCGATGGAGGATCTCAAGGGCAAAAAGCTGGTTTCCACCAAGGGCACCAGCCCGATGGCCCTGGTGACTCAGGCCAACAGACAGCGCCTCATGGGCATCACCATTGTGGAGGCCCCCGATCACGCGAGGGCCCTGGAGATGGTGGAGAAGGGCGAAGCCGACGCGTTCGTGATGGATGACGTGCTTCTCAACGGGCTGGCCGCTGCACGGCCCGATCCACGTGCCTTGAAGGTGGTGGGCAAGTTCCTGTCCACCGAACCCCTGGCGATCATGCTGCCGAAGGCCGATACCTCGTTCAAGAAACTGGTCGATGAAGAGATGAAGCGCATCATCACCAGCCGCGAAATCCACCCGATCTACGAGAAGTGGTTCCTGCAGCCGATTCCACCCAGCTCCACGAATCTGAACCTGCCGATCAGCTACCTGCTGCGCGACTTCTGGAAGTACCCCACGGCGGACATTCTGCTGTAGGCCCGTGCAGGCGCGGCGCCGGATTTGTCGAGCCGCCAGCGCTTGCCCGCTTGCCCGGTTCGACGGGCGGCTGCGGCGCCGGGCAGATTCAGCCGAACACGGGGCGCATGAAGCTGCGCTCGTAGCTGAGGATGCAGCGCGTGTCCTCCGCGTAGCGGAAGGCCGCCTGGCATTCGGGGTCCTGCATGGACTTGATGCGGTACTCCTCGTACAGCGCCATGCTGGGGAAGCTGAACATGGCCAGCGCCACATTGTTGGCGCCTTCGGACGGCAGGAAGTAGCCGTGGTGCTTGCCGCCGAATTTCTCGACCAGAGGAATCCAGGTCTTGCCGTACTCCTCGAATTCCTTGGCCTTGAACGGGTCGATGATGTAGCGCAGGTAGCAGGTGATCATGGGGATGGAAGAAGGGGAGGAAAGGAAAGGGGAGGCAGGGAGGGCAGAGCCGGCTCTAGAGTTTGAACGAAGCCGTCAGGCGCGACAGCTTCTCCGATTCTTCCTGCAGCACCTGGGTGGCAGCCGAGGACTGCTCGACCAGGGCGGCGTTTTGCTGGGTCACGCGGTCCATGTCGGTCACGGCATGGCCCACCTGCTCGATGCCGCTGCTTTGCTCGCGGCTGGCCGAGGCGATTTCGGTCACGATGCCCGTGATGTTGCGCACCGTGGTGACCACCTCGCGCATGGTCTGGCCGGCCTGGTCCACCAGGGTGGCTCCGGCGTCCACGCTTTCCACCGAGGTCTGGATCAGCGTCTTGATCTCGCGCGCGGCCGAGGCGCTGCGCTGTGCCAGCGTGCGCACCTCGCCCGCCACCACGGCAAAGCCGCGCCCGTGCTCGCCCGCGCGCGCCGCTTCCACGGCCGCATTCAGCGCGAGGATATTGGTCTGGAAGGCAATGCCGTCGATCACGCCGATGATGTCCACCACGCGGCGCGAGGAGCTGTTGATCTCGCCCATGGTGGCCACCACCTGGTCCACCACGGAGCCGCCGCGCTCGGCCACGGAACAGGCGCCCGAGGCGATCTGGCTGGCGTGCTGGGCGTTCTCGGCGTTCTGGTGCACGGTGGCCGTGAGCTGCTCCATGGAGGCGGCGGTTTCTTCCAGCGAACTGGCCTGGCGCTCCGTGCGCTGCGACAGGTCCACGCTGCCCGTGGCGATCTCGCCGGCCGAGCGGTGGATGACGCCGGCCGTGTCATGGATGCGCGTCACCAACTGGCGCAGCTGCTCGCTCATGCGCTGCACGGCGGCGATCACGCTGCCTTCGGGGGCCTGGGCTGCGCCCGCCAGCCCCGACTGCGACAGGTCGCCCGAGGCGATGCGGTTGGCAATCTCGGCCGCCACCGCCGGCTCGCCGCCAATGGCATTGAGCACGCTGCGCGTGGCCAGCCACGCGATCAGGGACAGCAGTGCGCCCAGCACGGCCAGCGCCGCCACCGACTTGGTGATGGTGGCGACAAAGGCCTGCTGGATGGCGTCCACATAGTCGCCAGCGATCAGGTCCCAGTTCCAGGCAGTGGAGCGCCTGGCATAGGCCAGCTTCTCGCTGGGCTCCTTGGCGCCGGGGCGGGGCCACCAGTACGTGAGGTAGCCGCTGCCCTGGGCCGATGCGCCCACGGCGGCAATGTTGCGGTACAGGTAGTTGCCCTTGGCATCCTGGAAGCCGCCCATGTTCTTGCCGTTGATGCCCGGGCTTGCGGGATTGTTCAGCACCACGGAATCCGTGGTGATGCTGGTGATGTAGCCTGCGCCGCCTGCATAGCGCAACTGGCCGACGCGGGCAATGGCGGTGGCTTTGGCTTCTTCCTCTGTCAGCTTGCCGGCCTTGGCCTCGGCGGCAATCGCCGCAATCAGGCTGTCGCCCGCATCGACGAAGTCGCGCAGCGCCTGCTGCCGGGCCTCGTAGGCCTTGTCGCGTGCCTGGTAGGCGTTGAAGAGGGTGAGCGCAAGCAGCGCGAGAAGGCAGAAAACCAGCGGTGCCAGCAGTTTCTGGCGAAGGGACAGGGCGGGCATGGTCGGGGAGTGCAGCAGAAGGCCAGGAACGCCACAATGCTACAGAAACTTACGGCATGGTTGCATGTAATTACAAATAAAGCTGCGGTCCGCAGCACTGCAAAGGCGGGCGAAAATCGCGCCATGCAAGAAACCCCGCCTCCCGCCGCCCAGCCCCGCAATCCGCTGCACGGCGTCACGCTCGAAGCCATCGTCCTTGCCCTGGAGGCCCGCTACGGCTGGGCCGGGCTTGCGCGGCAGGTTCCGGTGCGCTGCTTTGCGCTGGACCCCAGCGTCAGCTCCAGCCTGAAGTTCCTGCGCAAGACGCCCTGGGCGCGCGAGAAGGTGGAGGCGCTCTATCTGGAGATGCTGCGCAAGGACAGGCCCAGGCCTGCTTCCCAAGACTGAAGGCGAAGCCGGTGGCCACCGGGCAGCCTGTCCGGTGCGCTGGCGCGGGTTCTGCCGATCATCGGCTCCCGCTGCATGCCTGCATCCCTGCCGCCGTGATTGCCGCTGCCCTGGACAAGCTCTGCATCACGCAGGCTCCGCGCCCAGCGCCTGGGCCAGGAACTCGGCCGTGACGCGCACCCGGGCCGTGCGCTGCAGGTCGGGGTGCATGACCTGCCAGACCTCGTAGTCGTCCGAGCGCTGGCGCTGCGGCCAGATGCGCAGCAGGCCTTCGCGCTCGCCCATGCTCACGGGCATTTCGCCCAGGCCTATGCCGGCCGCCACGGCCTTGCGCACCAGCAGGCTGGAGTTGGCGGCCATGGCGATCCTGGCCTGTCGCGCGGGCACGTCCACCATGGTGGGAACGGGCCGCTGCTCCAGGAAGGGGCCGTAGACCACGAGGTGGTGGCCGCGCAGTTCGTCCTCGGCCACGGGCTCGCCAAAGCGCGCCACATAGGCGGCACTCGCAAACAGTCCTACCGGCCATGCCGCCACGCGGCGCACCACCAGCTCGGGCGCCTCGGGGCGGACGTTGCGAAACGCGATGTCGGCCTGGCGGCGGCCCAGGTTGAGCATCTGGGTGGACACCTCCAGGTCCACGCGGATGCCGGGCCAGCGCTGCTGCAGGCGCTCGATGGCGGGCAGCAGGAATTCTGTGGCAATCGAGTCGGTGCTGCTCACGCGCACCAGGCCGGCCGGGCTGTCGTCCAGGCCTTCGATGCGCGTGCGCAGGTCCAGCGCCGCGCCCTCCATGCGTCGCGCCGCGCCCAGCGCTGCCTCGCCAGCGGCCGTGAGCAGGTAGCCATCCCTGGCGCGCAAAAACAGCTTGCTGCCCAACTCGGCCTCCAACGCGTTCAGGCGGCGGCCCACGGTGGCCTGGTCCACGCCCAGGATGCGTGCGGCCGCGCGCAGGGAAGGGGCGCGTGTCAGGGCGAGAAAGATGCGGGTGTCATCCCAGTTCATGGCGGTTGGCGTGATGCAGATTTGCAGCACTGTAGAGCGAAATCGCTGCGTTCGAGCGGCTGGCGGCAGTCGTAAGCTCGGGGCATTCGTTTCTTCAACCTGTTTTTGGACACTCTTTCGCCATGAATGACGACGCCCGCATGCAAGCCATTGTTTTCGACGATTTCGGCGGCCCCGAAGTGCTCGTGGCCCGCGACGTGGCCCGGCCCGAAGTCCGGCCCCATGACCTTCTGGTGCGCAATGCCTCCATCGGCGTGAACCGTGCCGATGTCTCGCACCGCAAGGGCGCCTATGGCCGCGCCCACTTTGGCGAATCCGACCTCATGGGCCTGGAGATCGCCGGCACGGTGGTGCAAGTGGGCGCCGAGGTGCAGGGCTTCGCCGTGGGCGACCGCGTCATGGGCATCGTGGGCGGCGGCGCCTATGCCGAGCTGTCGCGCATCGACCACCGCATGGCCATGCATGTGCCCGAGGGCCTTTCGCTGACGGATGCCGGCGCGGTGGCCGAAGTCTTCGTGACGGCGCATGAGGCGCTGTTCCACCTGGCCCAACTGCAGCCTGGCGAAGCCGTGCTCATCCACGCGGCCGGCAGCGGCGTGGGCTCGGCGGCGGTGCAGCTGGCGCATGCGGCCGGGGCGCGCGTGTTCGCCACGGCCAGCGGCGACAAGCGGGCGGCTGTCTTGGGCCTGGGCGCCGACGTGTTCATCGACTACCGCAGCGAAGACTTCCAGGCCGTGGTGGCCGAGCAGACCGGCGGCCAGGGTGTGGATGTGGTGGTGGACTTCATCGGCGCCCCGTATCTGGAGCGCAACCTGCGCTCGATGGCCATGGGCGGGCGCATGGTCTGCGTGGGCCTGCTGGGCGGCGCGCTGGCGGCGGCCGTGCCCATGGACGTGCTGCTGTACAGGCACCTGAGGATCTTCGGCACGGTGATGAAGTCGCGCCCGCCCGAAGTCAAGCAGGCCATGGTCCGGCGCTTTGCCCAGCGCTGGCTGCCCGCGCTGGCTGCCGGCACCATCCGTCCCGTGATCGACAGCACCTGGCCGCTGGCCGAGGCCGCGCAGGCGCACCGGCGCATGGAGTCGGGCCAGAGCGTGGGCAAGCTGCTGCTGATTCCCGGGCAGGGCGCTCAATAGGGCGCTCAATAGGGCGTTCAATAGGGCGGCCAGGCCCCATCCCCCGCGTCCACGGTCGCGAACATGGTGCGCACGGTGTGCGTGAAATGCGGCCGCGTGATGTCGCTCCAGGCCGTGGCGCGCACCTGCAGCCAGGCCGGGCAGCCCAGCACCTCGGGGTTTTGCAGGTCATAGCAGGCCAGGGACAGCGGGCCGCCGTCGTGGTTCAGGTAGCGGCGTGAATGGATGTTGCCCTGCACGGCGGCCAGGCCCGGCATGTGTTCTTCGTCGTACCAGCGAAAGATCTCGGGCGCCCAGCCTTCGGCCGGGTCCATCTCCACCGTGTAGTGGGCATGGCGCTGCTGCCCGTGCGAGGCGCCGGGCCGGTCGAAGGCCAGCGTCAGCCTGGACGCCGCAAGGTTTGATGCGGCCGGCAGCATGGCCTGCGCCGCCGCCTGCACGGCAAGCACTGCAGGCCGCGAGACGCCCATGCGGCCCGGCAGCTCCACATAGACGTAGATGCGCCCCGTGCTGGCCGACCAGGCGAATCGCTGGACGGTCAGGCGCACGCCCAGGCCTGCCGCCTGGGTGAGGGCGTCGCCAAACGCAGGACCGTAGGCGCTTCTTGCGAATGCCTTGGCGCTTGCCAGGCAGGGCGCTGCCATCGTCCATTGCAGCAGCAGGCAGTCGGCAGGTATGCGGGAATCAGCCATGCCTTCAGTGCCCGATATGGAATGCGGTGAGAAAGCGCGAGACCATGTTGTAGGCCGCGATGGTGGCCACCAGGTCCACCTGTTCCTGCGCGCTGAAGCGGGCCTGCACCTGGGCGAACAGCGCGTCGGCGACGGTGATGTCGCGCGTCATGGCATCGGTCAGGCGGATGGCAAGGTGCTCTTGCTCGGTCCACGGCGCATCCGCGGCGCAGGGGATGCTGCGGGTCGCCTCGATGGCCGCATCGCTCTTGCCCGCCTTGTGGGCATGGGGTACATGGGCATTGAATTCATAGGGCGCGCCGTTGAGCACGGCCACGCGCAGGATGACCAGCTCGCGCAGCCCTGCATCCAGGCTGCTGCGATTGCGCACGGCCGACAGCATCTGCTCCCATCCGTGGGCGATGGGCGGGCTGTTGAGCAGCACCTGGTACAGCTCGGAAATGCGGCCGCGTTCGGCCAGGATGCGCGATTCCACAGCCGCCAGTTCGGGGCGGGTTCCGGGGAGTACGGGTTGGATTCTCATGGGGGCTCGCTTCAGTCGGGGGTGATGCCGTTGGCGCGTACCACGCGGCTCCATTTGAGGGTGTCGGCCTGCAGCGCCCTGGCCAGTTCGGCCGGCGTGCTGCCCACGACTTCGGTGCCAGAGGCTTCCAGGCGGCTTTTGACCGAGGACGTGTTCAGCGCTCGCTGCACGGCCTGGCTCATTTTTTCGGTCTCGGCCGCTGGCGTACCCTTGGGGGCGAACAGGGCGTACCAGTTGTCCGAATCCACGCCGGTGATGCCGATCTCGGCAAAGGTCCTGACCTCGGGAAAGCGCGGGTGGCGCCGGCTGGCGGCAATGGCAACGGGCTTGAGCTTGCCGGCGGAGATCTGTCCGATCAGCCCGGGAATGTCGCCAAAGAAACCATCGACATGGCCCGCCACCACATCCGTGATGGCGGGCGCGGCGCCCTTGTAGGGAATGTGGGCGAGCTGGATGCCCGCATGCTCTTTGAGCAATTCCATGGCCAGGTGCGGCACGCTGCCCGTGCCGGACGAGGCCATGGTCAGCGGTGTACGGGCCTGGCGTGCGGCTGCCACGAACTGCGCGCCGTTGCCGTAGGGCGCCTTGGCGTTGACCACCAGCATCTCCACGTTGCTGACCACCAGCGACACCGGTGCGAGGTCGGTGGCCGGCTTGTAGCCGAGCTTGGGGTACAGCGCCGGGTTGATGGCCACGGCGCCCACGCTGGTCAGCCACAGCGTGCGCGTGTCCGGCTGTGCGCGCGATACGTATTCGGCCGCAATGGCGCCGTTGGCACCGGCCTTGTTCTCGACCACGACGATGCTGCCCAGCTCCTTGCCCAACTGCTCGGCCAGCGTGCGCGCCACGAAGTCCACCGGGCCGCCCGGCGGAAAGGCCACGACGATGCGCGTCATCTGCGGCTGCGCGGGCGCAGGCGCGGGCCATGCGGCGCAAACCAGGGCAGCGAGGGGCGCCAGGGCCGCCAGCGCCATGGACAGGCAGCGCCTGCGGCGGGTGGAAGGGATGCTTGTCATGGATGTCTCCTTTTATGGGTATCTGTGGGCAGGGCGACGGGCGATGAGCCACAGGCGACAGGCGCCTTGTGCGATCCTCAGAACCGGTACAGCCCCTGCGGGTTGTCCACCAGCAGGGCCTGCCGCAGCGCTGGCGTGGGCGCGATGTCGGCCAGCGCATCGACCAGCAGGCCGTCGTCGGGCACATGCGTGTGGTTGGGGTGGGGCCAGTCCGTGCCCCACAGGCATTGCGTGGGAAAGCGCTCCACCAGCAGGCGCGCCAGCGGCTTGCCCTGGGCATAGGGCGGCTGGCTGTCGATGCGGTCCACGCCGCTGACCTTGACGTGGAACTGCGGCTGGTCGGCCAGCAGCTGCATCAGCGCCTGGAAATCTGCATGCCCTGCGCCCAGGCGCGCATCCACGCGCCCCATGTGGTCGATCACCACGGGCACGGCACTGGCCTGCAACTGCCGGCCCACCGTATGCACCAGGCTGCTTTCGAAATGCACCTGCAGATGCAGGCCTGCCGCGGCCAGGCGCGGGGTCAGCGCCAGAACGTCTTCAATGCGGGCGCCGGCCAGGTGCCGCATGAAGTTGAAGCGCACGCCCCGGAACCCCGCACCCGCCAGCCGCGCCAGCTCGCCATCGGACACATCGGCGGCCACCAGCGCCACGCCCAGGTAGTTGCCGCCACCGGCGGCAATCGCGTCCTGCACCGCACTGTTGTCCAGGCCGTGGCAGGCGGACTGCACGATCACGCAGCGCGACACGCCCAGGTGGCGGTGCAGTGCAAACAGCGTGTGCTTGCCCGCGTCCGCCGGGGTGAAGCTGCGCCCGGCCGCATAGGGAAACTGGGTGCCGGGACCGAACACATGCACATGGGTATCGCAGGCGCCCGCAGGCAGCTGCAGCGCGGGCTTGGAGGGGGACAGGGCGTAGGTGAGTTCAGGCATGGGGCTTTGCAACAAGGCAGCGACAGCGAAGGCTTGTGGCGATTGTGGGCGGGCTTGCCGCGAATGAGGCATAGACTTGGCTGATACCTGCTATCAGCCAAAAGCATGCTGAAAGCCCTTGCCAAGGAGAACCATGGACCTGACGCGCCTGAGCTATTTCGCTGCGGTGGCCGAGGCCGGCAGCTTCAGCCGCGCCGCCGCCGCCCTGCATTTGTCGCAACCGGCCCTTAGCCGACAGGTGCTGTTGCTGGAGGGGGAGCTGGGACAGCGGCTGCTGGAGCGCACCGGGCGCGGCGTGGTGCTGACCGAGCCGGGCCAGGCGCTGCTGCAGCATGCGGCCGGCATCTTTGCGCTGGCCGCGCAGGCCGAATCGGACATGCAGGACCGGCTGCGCAGCCCGCGCGGGCGCATCAGCATCGGCCTGCCGCCCTGGGTGGCGCGCTCCATCGCCGCAGACCTGGTGCAGGGCTTTTTGCAGCAGTACCCCGACGTCACCATCTCCATCGAGGAGAACCTGAGCATCAGCCTGCGCGAATGGCTGATCGCCGGGCGCGTGGACATGGCCCTGCTGTTCGATCCCCCGCACTCGCCGCAGATCACCACGGAGACCCTGCTGCGCGAGCCGCTGGTGCTGGTCAGCAGGCATGCGCTGCCCGCCAAGGTCCGCATGGCGGCGCTGTCCCAGCGCAAGCTCGTCATGGCGCGCGGCCCCAACGCGCTGCGCAAGCTGCTGGAGAGCTACACCGTGCCGCGCGGCTTGCCGCTGCACATGCTGGCCGAGGTCGATTCCGTGCACACCGTGCTCTCGCTGGTGGCCCGGGGCATGGGCGACTCCGTGCTGCCGCTGAGCGCCATCCAGGGCACGGCCTCGCCGTCGCAGCTGTCGATCGCGCAGATCATCTCGCCCGTCGTGCGCAACCGCCTGGTGCTGGCCATTCCGCGCGCACGCCCGTCCACCCGCGTCACGCGCTTTGCAGAGCAGTTGATCAAGCGGGTGGTGAACGAGCGGCTGGGCTTGCTGGGTTGATCCGACAGCTGTTGAACGGCCAGTGCAAAGCCCTGGCCCGCACTCAGCCCAGCTTGTGCCGCGTCCTGAGCAATCCCAGGCCCAGCGCGATGAAGGTGCCGCCCACGATGCGGTTGAACAGCCTGGCGTGCGCCAGCACGTGGCCCTTGATCATGGAGATCAGCAGCACATAGCAGGCGTGCGAGATCAGGGCGCAGACCGCGAACGTGGTGGTCAGCACCAGGTACTGCGTGAGCAGTGGCTCGCCCGGGATGACGAATTGCGGGAACAGCGCGGAGAAGAACAGGATGGCCTTGGGATTGGTCAGCGACACGCCCAGGCCCTGCGCCACCAGCTGCCAGTTCCCGCGTTCACGCCGGTGGGCAGGCGCCAGGCCGGCGTCGCTGCCCAGCAGCGCGTCCTTGCTGCGCCAGCGCTTGACGCCCAGCCAGATCAGGTACATGGCGCCTGCCACCTTCATGACCAGAAATGCGTGGGCCGACATGCTGAGAATGGTGCCCATGCCGATCATGGCCAGCCCGGAGACCACGAAGATGCCCACCGAGCTGCCCAGCGAACTCAGGGCCGTTCGCCTGGCGCCCACGTCCACCGAGTTGGAGATGGCCAGCAGCACAGCCGGGCCGGGAGTGAAGCACATCAGCAGCGAGACGCCGCAGAAAACAAGCCAGTGGGCGATGGTCATGGTCGGTGCGAGGAGGCCGTGGGAAGACAGCCGGTATTCTCGTTCAATAACGCCCCCTGCGTGGCCCCGGGGTTGCCGGCCACCCCGGCCCGTGCAAACAGATGCATGGCCCAGCCCGCGCAGGCCGCCGCGCAGGCCCAGACCAGCCCCCAGCCCTGGGCCGACAGCAAGTGCGGAATGGCCAGCGGCACGAGGAAGCACACCGCGAACACCGAGGTATTGGCCATGCCCAGCGCCGTGCCCGCGCGGGCCGCGCCGGCCAGCCCGGCCAGCTGCGTGTAGGCAACGCCGTGCCAGGCGGACACGCAGATACCGCACACGCCCAGCATCACCATCAGCACCAGGCCCATGGCGGGCGACACTGCCGATGCGCCCGGATGGCTGCTCCAGCTCAGGGCCGCCATGCCCGCGAACAACGCCAGGGTGAGCTGGCAGCAGGCGCGCAGAAAGGCCGGGCGGTTCTGGCGCCTGTCGGTCCAGCGGCCGCTGCAGATGCGCAGGGCCATGGAGGCGAGCTGCACGGCCGACATGACGGCCGCCGCCACGCCCAGCCCCAGGTGGGCATGGTCATGCAGAAACACCGTTCCGAACGAGAGCACGGCGAACTGCGGGGCGCACAGGATGCCGATGCCGGCGGCCATGCGCCAGGCTTGCCGATCGCGCAGGGGCCCTGGCGCGGATGGCCCGGCCCGGTCTGGCGCAGCGGCCTTGCCTGAGGCCGGTGCATGCGGTGGCTCCTGAATCCACAGCGCTGCAAACACCGCCGCCGCCAGGCACAGCGCCGCCAGCACGCCATAGACGGCGGCAAAGCCTGCATGCGTGGCCAGGCCGGTCAGCAAGGGGGCGCCAATGGCGCCGCCCAAGGGCACGGCGGTCTGGCGGATGCTCATGGCCAGGCCGCGCTCGCCTTCGGCAAACCAGCCCATGACGGCCCGGCCACTGGCACCGTTGACGCTGCCGCCCAGCAGCCCCACCAGCACCAGCCCGCCGGCCAGCAGGCCGAACGAAGGGATATGGTCCGGCGATGGCGAGGCCCAGAGCGCCATCGCCGCCAGGGCCAAGGCCGTGCCGCACAGGCCCAGCAGTAGCACTGGCCGGTCGCCCCAGCGGTCCGTCAGCAGGCCCCAGGGCAGTTCGCTGAGCGCAATGCCCAGGCCCATCAGCCCCAGCGCCAGGCCCAGCGTCTGCGTGTCCAGCTGGTAGCCCGAACGCATGAGGATGGCCGTCATGGGGATGCCGCTGAAAGCCACGGAAAACGCGGCGTTGGCGATGACGCCAGCGGCCAGCACCTTCCATCGGTGGCGGGGCGGGTGGGGGGAAGCCAAGGGGCTGGGATTGGCGCTGCGGCCGGCGGAAGAAGAGGTCATGGCCGGCAGTATGGTCAGCCCCAACCATCCTGAAAATCACATAATTTCGTATCTACAATCCAGTTTTTCAGCACGATGAAGGCTTGGCAATGACACGTGTGCTCTATGACCTGGATGTGCTGCGCACGTTTTGCACCGGCGTCGAACTGGGCAGTTTTGCCCGCGCCGCGGACAAGCTCGGCCGCTCCACCTCGGCCGTCAGCGCCCAGCTCAAGAAGCTGGAATCCCAATGCGGCACGCCCTTGCTGCGCAAGTCCGGCCGGGGGCTGGTGCTGACGGAGGCCGGAGAAACCCTGCGCGGCTACGCGCTGCGCCTGCTCGAACTCAACGACCGCGCCGTGGCGGCCGTGCGCGGCAGCGAACTGCGCGGCCTGGTGCGCCTGGGCCTGCAGGAGGACCTGGGCGAAAGCGTGCTGCCCCATGTGCTGGGGCAGTTCGCGCGCGCCCATCCCCATGTGCGCATCGAAGCCAGCGTGGCCCGCAGCGATGAACTGCGCGAGCGCATCGCCCTCGGGCAATTCGACCTGGCCCTGCTATGGGATGCGGGCGTGAACCACGCGTGCGTGCATGGGGAGCACATCATGCGTCTGCCGCTCCAGTGGATTGGCCCGGCATCCATGGACGCGGCCGACGCCGGCTGGGCACGCTGGCGCAGTGGTGCAGCGCAGGACGACGACGTGCTGCCCCTGGCCATGCTCGATGCGCCTTGCCCCTTGCGGGACATCGTGACGGCTGCGCTGGACAAGAAGGGCATGGCCTGGCGCCATGCCTTCAACAGTGCCAGCCTGTCCGCCGTCTGGGCCGCCACGGCTGCAGGCCTGGGCCTGTCCGTGCGCACGCCGTTCGGCCTGCCCGCGCACGTCAAGCCGCTGGATGCGCAGGCCCTGGGCCTGCCGGCCCTGCCGTCCATGGATCTGATCCTGGGCCGTGCCACGCTCGATGCGCCAGCGCCCGTGGACCGGCTGGCCAGCATCCTGGTCGATGCGGTGCGCGAGCATATGCGCGCGCAGAAACTCGATATATAGGGCTACTTCTTCGCAATCAGGCCACTGAAGTATTCATTGAGGTCGCGGAAATCCTTCACGGTCCAGGCATGGGGCGGCACCTTCACCCCGTTTTCCCGCAAGGTCCTGGGAATCAGGTCGCCATTGGGGCGAAGAATGACGGACGAGACGATCACGCCCGGATAGTCATGGAGCCTTTTTCTGAACGCGGCGGTCGCCAGGTCGGGGGTGGGTGGATTGCTCTTGTTGGCCAGCGGGCCCGTACCCTTGGCGTCTGCCCCGTGGCACATGGCGCATCTGGACAGGTAGAGCTGCTTTCCATTGCTGTTGTCTGCAAGGCAGGGCAATGCCTGAATGCACAGCGATATTCCCAAGGATACGGCGACGATTGTTTTCATTGACTCGCGGATATTTTTTGGTATGAATCTGATCCGCCGCGATCATATGGTCCTGCACGGCCGCCCACGAAAAAGCCCTGCAACGCAGGGCTTGTCAAAGAAGCAGGGCGCGCGCCCGGCTTACTTCTTGGCGTACTCGAATTTGGGCAGCGCCTTCAGCGCGTCCTTGGTGGCGCCGGGCAGCGTGATCTTGTTGTTTTCCACGCGGAACTGGTTCACCGGAATGGCCACGTCATGCTTGCCCATGCCCAGGAAGCCGCCGGCGCCGACGATGGCGTAGGAGACCGCCTTGTCGGGTGCGACGATCACGTCGTCGATCTTGCCCACGGCCTTGCCTTCCTCGTTGTAGACGCTCTTGCCCAGCACGGACTTCTTCAGGCTCCAGCCCGTGGCCACGGCCTGGACTTCGGTGGCCGCCACGCCCAAGGTGGTGGTGCCCGCCACGGGCTGTGCCCAGCTGGTCGAGGCCGTGGCTGCGATCAGCGCGGTTGCGATCAAACCCATCTTCAGCGTCTTGAGACCTGTCATAGAGAACTCCTGGAAAACAAAATTTGAAGCCCTCATTAGGAGCGCAGCCCGGCAGCGGCGAGATCGGAAAACCAAGCAAAGCCATGTCAGCCGATCCAACGCCACGGTGAGGAGACTGCCTACAGTCGTCCCGCCAATTGCCTGCGCCTGCGCCCGGCATGCCAAGGCCAAGGCCCTTCATTTCCCCTGTGCGTATCGATTGCGCTCTTCGACGAATTTCCTGATTTCCGATGCCTCCATGGGCCTGCTGAAATAGTAGCCCTGTATCTCATCGAACCCCAGCGAAACCAGCAGATCGAAGACTTCGGCGCTGTCAACGCCTTCTGCCACAAGGCGGTAGCCAAGGTCCGAGGCCATGGTCATGATGGATTTGAGCACGGCCAGCGCCCGTTCATTGGTATCGACGTCGCAGACCATGGAGCGGTCTATCTTCAATATCTCGGCAGGCAGATTCTTGAGTGACGCAAGATTGGAGTAGGCGGCACCAAAATCATCCAGTGCGACCGGGATTCCGAGTTTTCTGATGTGCTGAAGCGCCTGGACCGTGCCATGGCCTGTCAGCACATCGCTTTCGGTGCACTCGATCACGATATTTTCCAGGGCAACGCCATATTGACTGCACATGGCGTTGAGGTAGTCCGGAAAATCGACCTCGTCCAGATTGCGCGGCGAGACATTGATGGAGACCTGGAGGTCGAGACTTTCCGCTTTCCAGGCCGCAACCTGCGCCAGCGCCGTTTTGATCACGAACCGCGTCAGGCCATGGATCAACGGGGTGGCTTCCACCAGGGGGATGAATTCGCTGGGCGGGATTTCCCCCATTTCCGGGTGCTTCCAGCGGATGAGCGCCTCCAGCCCCTTGCAGCTGAAACTGCGGTTGTCGAATTTGGGCTGGTACACCAGCCGCAGCTGCCCCTTGTCCAGCGCACGCCCAAAGTCCCGCAATAGCCGATAGGATCTTCGCTGGCGGCTGTCCTCGTTCTCCTCATAGCGGTGAAGTGACCGATGGTTGTGGCCAGCCTGCTGCACGGACACCATGGCCTTGCGAATGACATCATCGACCTCGGCCTGGGCCAAGCGGAACCGCACCACGCCTGCCCGGGGCTGAAGTTCGAACCGGAGATCGGCACTGGTGATGGGCTTTTGCAGGTGTTTCAGCAATTGCCTGACCAGGGCCTCTTCATCTTCTTGCCTGCCCGCGCTGATGATCCAGGCAAACCTGGCCAGGCCCACGTGGTACACGGTTGCGTGCGGTCCCGTCATGTCCGTGACGGCCTTCGCAATGTCACGCAGGAGCTGCTCGACATAATTCAAGCCCAGCGCATTGCTCATTTCCAGCAGGCTGCAATGGTTGATCGCTTCCATCAATACCAGGCTGCGTGCCTCCTGCGGGGCCACAATGCAAAGGCTGTTCAGGTCGCACTGGAGCTGCGAGCGATTTTGCAAGCCCGTGACCTCGTCTACTTTTCCAATGCTGTGATGGTATTGGATCTGAGCCTGCACTATCGCAGCCATGGCGGCCAGTTGCCGGCCTTGCTCTTCAGAGAAGGTTCTGGGTCGGGTATCGATGATGCACAGGCTGCCGATGGCATGGCCGGATTTCATGATCAGGGGAACGCCGGCATAGAACCTGATGTTCGGTTGGCCGGTTACCAGCGCATTGCCTGAGAACCTGCGGTCAAGGTGCGTGTCAGGAATCACCATGATTCCTTCGTTTCTGATGGTGTGGTCGCAGAAGGCGTCCGTGCGCAGGCTGCCGGCCATGTCCACACCTACGGGCGCCTTGAACCATTGCCTGTGCTCGTCCAGAACCGTGATGATGGCAATCGGCACCATGAACATCTGGCTGGTCAGCTGGGTGATGCGCTGAAATTCCCGTCTGGCGGTCATGTCCAGGATTTCAGCGGTCTGAAGTCCGAGCAGTTGCTCTTTCTCGGATTCGGTAGTCCAACGGGTGAGCATCGATTTCCTGCCTCAGTGAACCCACATCATGAAAATCCCGCTCCGCTTTGGCCTAAGGAATTACTGAACATCCAGCAGCGGCAACAGCTCCTGCAATTTGGCCAGCGCACCAGGGCCTTCCAGCTTGGAAATCGTGCCCAGATGTTCTGCATCTTCCACAATCACATAGGCCATGGACCACTTGGCGAAACGCCTTTGATCAATGCGCGTTTGCGGGAACATCGGCGTGAAGTTGATATGTCTTTCGTCGCGCGAGATCGACTCCACCAGCAAACCCAATTGCCGTGCCGGCCCTTCGACATACTGAAAGAAACGTTCCCCGTCGAAAACCAGCATGCCCGTGATCCCGGCCGACCCGTTGAACGAGCGTGCGGTCTTGATGATGCCCGCGATGCAGGTGGTGTCGGCCCCTGGTGCCAACTGACTGTGATAGAGGAAGCACTCCAGAGAACTCTCCTGCATAACCTCGCGCCTTTCTGTGTTGTAGGCCGGCGATGGTATGGCCTGCGCGGGACGGTCCACGTAGGTGTGCAACCCGTTGTTGCATATGTAACCATCCCGGCCTCCAGCGCCTGCTGCATCTGGCGCTGGTCAGCCTTGGTCTGCTGATGGGCTGGCCCATCTGCATGGGTATCTGCATGGGTGCATGGGAGCGGCGATGACAGCCCGCTGGCTGCGGGCGCTCATGGCGAATCAGCCTTTGCGCAAATCTCCCGTACGCACCCGCGCAGCCAGCGGTGCGCAGCATCGGCATGCAGCCTGGGATGCCAGAGCAATGAAACCGTGATCTGCGGCATGGAGACCGGAAGGGGGAAGCTGTGCATTTGCGCGCGCAGGTTGCCGGTGTGTCGTTCGGGAACGCTGGCGATCAGGTCGCTGGCGCGGGCCAGGGCCAGCGCGCTGGAAAAGCCGCCGACGGTCGCAACGATCTGCCGCTGCAGGCCGAGCGCATTCAAGGCTTCATCAATGGGCCCCTTTTCCTGCCCCCGCCGGGACACCAGGATATGCCTGCCGCTCGCATAGCGCGCGGGTGTGATCTCGCCCTGGCTCAGCGGATGGCCCTGGCGCACGACGCCGATGAAACGGTCTCGGAACAGCGCCTGCGCGCGCACCTCCGGACCTATCGTGCTTGCGACAACGCCGGTTTCCAGGTCGACCGTCCCGTCGCGAAGCGGGCCGCTGTCCTTGTTGGTCTTTTGCACGAAGCAAAGCCGTACGCCGGGCGCTTGCTGGCCCACGCGGGCAATGAGGTCCGGTCCGAAATTCTCCACGAAGCCTTCGCTGGTGCGCAGCGTGAACGTGCGCACCAGTTGTCCGAGGTCGGGCTGCCCGGCAGGGCGCAGAACAGCTTCCGTGTCCTGCACCAGCTGGCTGACCCGCTCGCGCAGCTCAAGCGCTCGCGGTGTGGGAACGAGACCCCGCCCGGCCCTGACCAGTAGCGGATCGCCGGTGGTCTCACGCAGCCGCGCCAGCGCCCGGCTCATTGCCGACGGGCTCAGCCGCAACCGCTGGGCCGCGCGCGCAACGTTTCCCTCCGCAAGGAGCACATCCAGGGTGACAAGCAGGTTGAGATCGGGCTTCGGCATGGATTGACCGTAGCACAGCGGGTAGTGACATGGCGTCAAACGCATGAATAAAGTGAGAGCAGTGCGCCTTCCGCCATGCCAGGCACGGCACTAGGCTCCTGAGAACTTGAATATGGGAGTCGCCAAAGATGAAGTCCACGTCGAAACCGATCGGTGCCGGAACAGGTGGGGCAGGGGCCGGCAGTGCGCAACAGGGGCCGCCAGTCCGGTGGGTGCTGGCCAGCCTTTCGCTGTCCATGCTGCTGTCCTCGCTGGGCACCAGCATCGCCAACGTGGGATTGCCCACCTTCGCGCAGGCGTTCAACGCGTCCTTCCAGCAGGTCCAGTGGATCGTCCTGGCCTATCTGCTGGCCATCACCGCCCTGACCGTCAGCGCCGGCCGGCTTGGCGATGTCCTGGGCCGCCGACGGCTGCTGCTGGCCGGCATCGTCCTGTTCACGCTGGCCTCGGTCCTTTGCGGCCTGGCTCCCAATCTCTGGCTGCTGATTGCCGCCCGGGCGGTGCAGGGCCTGGGCGCGGCCATCATGATGGCCCTCTCCATGGCGCTGGTCGCCGAGACTGTTCCGAAGGCGAGGACCGGTAGCGCGATGGGCCTGCTCGGAACGATGTCCGCGATGGGCACCACCCTCGGTCCAGCACTCGGCGGATATCTGATCGCCGGACCCGGCTGGCGGGCCATCTTCCTCATCAACCTGCCGCTGGGCGTCCTGACATTCCTTCTCGCGCATCGATACCTGCCCGTGCATCGCCAAGGGGCGCAGGCGGATCGGGCGCGCTTCGACCACCTGGGCACCTTGCTGCTCGCTCTGACGCTTGTGGCCTATGCACTCGCCATGACGCTGGGGCGCGCAAGCTTCGGTTCGCTCAACGGGGCTTTGCTGTCGGCCGCGGCCTTCGGCGTCGTGCTCTTCGCGAGGGCCCAGGCGGCAGCCGCATCGCCATTGATCCGATTGGAGCGGTTCCGCGATCCGGGCTTCAGCGCGAGCCTGGCCATGAATGCGCTCGTCTCGACGGTGATGATGGCGACGCTGGTGGTCGGGCCGTTCTATCTGTCTCGCGGGCTCGGGCTTGACGAAACCACGGTCGGGCTCGTGATGTCGGTGGGCCCGTTCATCGCCATCCTGAGCGGTGTCCCGGCCGGCCGTGTCGTCGATCGCCTGGGCGCTGCCCCCATGGTCATCGCCGGACTCATCGCCATGGCGGCGGGCGCATTCGCCCTGTCCGTGCTTGCGGCGATGTTCGGTGTTGCGGGCTACGTTGCCGCCATCGCCGTCCTGACCCCTGGCTACCAGCTGTTCCAGGCCGCCAACAACACGGCCGTCATGGCCGATGTCGCTGCGGACCAGCGTGGCGTGATGTCGGGCATGCTCGGACTGTCGCGCAACCTCGGGCTCGTCACCGGGGCATCCGTGATGGGGATGGTGTTCGCGTTCGCGTCAGGGACGGCCGACATCGCCGCGGCGCATCCCGGGGCCATTGCCCACGCGATGCGGATCACGTTCGCAGTCGCGGCAGTGCTGGTCGTGGCTGCGCTCGCGATTGCGATTGCGGCTGCGATTGCGACTGCGGCTGCGGCTGCGGCTGCGGCTGCGGCTGCGGCCGCAAGCCGCGCTCCCGCGACCGGCGCGGCTACACCACGGCAGCGCTGAACGACTCCGGCAGCCGTGCAAGCAGATGGGACAGCCGTTGAAGACCGGCGTGCAGGCGTCCACGGTCCTTGATGCTGCCCAGGGAGATGCGGATGGCATTCACGGATTCGCTGCCGGTGGCGAATGCCTGCGCGGGCGTGACGGCGATGCCCTCGCTGTCGGCGGCACGTGCCAGCTGGGCGCAAGTCCAGTACCCCGGCAGCTCCAGCCATACATGCAGGCCGTCCCCGGCGCCGCTGTACCGCCCCGCCAGGATGTCCCTGGCCATCCGGTGGCGCAGGCGCGCCTCCTTGCGCACGCCGTCCATCAATTGCCTGGCCGAACCATCGAGGATCCACTGCGTGGCCAGCGCGGCCGTCACGGGGGTGGCCATCAGCGCAAAGGACCTGAGCGCCACCAGGAAGCGCTGGCGTTCATGCGGGTCGCGCATGAGCACGAAGGCCACGCGCAGGCCGGGCGTCAGGCATTTGGACAGGGTCGAGATGTAGTACACCTGCTGCGGGGCGAATGCGGCAATGGGCGGCGGCGGGGCGTCGGCCAGCAGCCAGTAGGGGTCGTCCTCGACGATGCGCACCTGGCAGCGCCTGGCCACGCTGGCCAGCTGCTTGCGCCGGCCTTCCGACATGGTGATGGCGGTCGGGTTCTGCAGTGTCGGATTGAGGTAGACCAGCGCCGGCCTGTGCTCGCGGCAGGCCTGCTCCAGCATCTCCGGCACCATCCCCTGCCTGTCCGCCTGCACCGCCAGGATGCGCCGGCCGAACTGGGCCGCTGCGGCACGCAGGCCGGGATAGCTGGCGGGCTCCGCCAGGATCACGTCGCCCGGCGCGGTCAGCGCAAGAATCAGGGCGGCGATCGCCGCCTGCGCCCCGGGGCAGACAACGATCTGCCTGTCATCCAGACTTCCAAACATCGGCTCCAGCCATTGGGCTGCGGCCTTGCGGTCGGAATCGCTGCCCCCGCCCAGGTGGTAGGTCATCAGCAGCTGGGCATCGGCCCTCATCAATACCTGCGACAAGCCCTGTTTGAGCATGTCGTCGAAGTCCACGCCCTCGGGCGGTGGCGGGGTGTTCATGCTCAGGTCGAGCACCGAGCTCCATTCGACCTTCGGCGCCGCGACATAGGTGCCTCGCGCGCCGCGTCCCTCCAGCAGGTGGCGCCGCCGGGCCTCGTCGTAGGCGCGGGTGATGGTCGTCAGGTCCACATCCAGCTGCGCTGCCAGCAGGCGCTGCGGAGGCAGGCGGTCACCCGGTTTCAGCGATCCGTCCGCCACCGCTGCCTGCAAGGCATCCGCAATCTGCAGAAAACGGGGGCCGCGCTGCACGGCCAGGCGCGGCAGCCAGCTTGGCAAAGAGTCATCTTGCATGGTTTTCAGCAGCGATGTTGGGGTCCATGTATGGAAATTGCTTTTGGGTAGTATGCGCCACAAGGTGTGGCAGCACCGTGCTTGCATGGCCGTCGCTGACGCTCTGCCTCTCATGTCCGGGAGGGGGGCTCCCCACCGTGGACAGTGCCAAGTCATTGGCTGGAAGTTCTCAAAATGATCGATTGGATCCCCGTAGTCTTCGTCACGTTCAAGGCGCTCGTGTTCGGCACGGCCATGTTCTTCGCCATCAAGTGGCATTACGACCAAGGCAAGAAGAAGGGGGCGGACAGGCGCGAGCTGCTCATTGCGGGCGGCAAGATCGCTGCCGTCTTCACGCTGCTGCTGCTGTGCGTGCTGGCCTTCACCTTCGGCCTTGCCAGGATGCTCGGCATGGATCTGAGCCTTCCCTGAGGGCAGGCACTGGCGGGCCTCAGTGCACGGGCCGGTTCAGCCGCCTGCTCGCCCTGGATATCGCGTAGTTCACAAGGCAGTAGAGCACCGCCACCACCAGGTACACGGGCACCAGCGCGTGGTAGTTGGCAATGAGCACCTTGGCGTTCTGCATGAGCTCGCCGTAGGTGACGATGTAGCCGAAGGTGGTGTCCTTGACCACGATGACCAACTGCGCGACCAGCGCCGGCACGATGAAGCGCACCGCCTGGGGGAAGACGACGAGCCGGAAGACCTGGACCTCGGTCAGTCCCAGGCTTCGCGCGGCATCGGTCTGGCCGCGGGGCACGGCAAGCACGCCCGCGCGGTAGACCTCGGCCACCACGGCGGCGGTGCTCAGGCCTATGGGCAGGGTCAGCATCCAGTAGGTGCTCAGCTTGATGCCGGCGGCGGGCAGCACCAGAAAGCAGACATAGATCAGCAGCAGCGTGGGCGTGCCGCGCAGGAATTCGATGACGGCGACGCTGGGCCAGCGCACGAGCCGGGGCCGCGCCAGGCGCCCCGCCAGCAGCACCAGCCCCAGGGCCAGCGCAATCACGGCGGCCATGGCTGACGATGCCAGCGTGCCGAGCAGGCCCTTGGCCAGAAAGGCCCAGGTGGTGGGCCAGGCGAAGAATTCCCAGAACCGGGCCTCGAGCTGGCCTGCCGAATGAAAGCGCAGCGCGATGCCCGCGGCCAGCGCCAGCAGCAGGGCCGCCGCGATCAGGCTGGCCACCTGCGTGACCCGCCGGGCCTGCGGGCTGGGTGCGCCAAACAGAATGTCTTCCAGAGAACGGCTCATCGCAGTATCCGCAGCTTCTTTTCCAGGATGGCGCCCGCCCAGGCGATCAGCAATCCGGTGGCCACGTACATCGCGGCGGCCACGGCGAAGGCGGCCATGCCGGCAGCGGAGTCGTTGGCGATCTTGGACACGAGCGAGGTGAGTTCCCGGCCCGCCAGCGGCACCTGGGATGCCAGCGAGGTGGACAGCATCAGCGCAATGAGCAGCGACGTCATGGGCTGCACCACCGAGCGCAGCGCCTGCGGCAAGACCACCGAGGTGATGATTTGCAGGGGCCGCATGCCCAGGCTCAGTGCCGCCTCGATCTGGCTGCCGGCGATGGTGTTGATGCCGGCGCGCAGATAGTCCGCCGTGAACGCGGAACACACCAGCGCCAGGGCCAGGACCACGCTGGGCTCATAGTCGATCACGACGTTGAGATCGGGCAGCGCGAACACGATGAAGATCAGCAGCGCCACGCTGGGGATGTTGCGGAAGATCTCGACGTAGCCCGTCAGCACGAAGCGCAGCGGCGGCAGCGGAAGCAACCTGAGCACCGTGACGACCACGCCCAGCAGGAAGCCGGGCAGGAACGAGAACGCGGTGAGCTTCCAGGTCAGCAAGAGGGCCTGCCAGAAGGCAGGCCCGTGGTCGGACAGGAGTCTGGAGACGTCACCCATCGCTCAGGGCAGGGCGGGCGGCGTGGGAACGGCCGTGCTGCCGGTGCGCTGGCCGATGGAGATGGTCCACAGCTTGGCCCAGGTGCCGTCGGCTTCGATTTTCTTCAGGAAGGCATTGATGAAGGCCACGCCGTCCGAGCCCTTGGGCAGGCCGATGCCATAGGAATCCTGCGTGCCGAAGGGCGCGCCCGCCAGCCGCGCGTCGCCGGTGCCCAGGCTCAGCGTGTTGAGCAGCAGCGTGTAGTCGGTCACGTAGGCATCCACGCGGCCCTGGCGCAGGGAGTCAAGCGCTTCCTGGTGCGTCTGGAACTCCTGCACGGCTGCCTTGGGCGCGTGCTGCGCCAGGATGGCGGGCCCCGTGGAGCCGGCCTGCGTGGCGACCTTCTTGCCGCCCAGATCGCTGTACGACTGCACGGTCTTGTTGCTCGCCTTGACCAGCACCCCGGCCTGCGAGGTGTAGTACGGGCCGGCAAACGAGATTTTTTCGGCACGGGCGGGGGTGATGGAATAGGTGGCAATCACCATGTCCGCCTGGTTGTTGATCAGCACCTGCTCGCGCGTGGACGAGGTGACCTGCGCGAACTGGTACTTGGCCGCATCGCCCAGGATGTAGCGCGTCAGCAGCTGGGCCAGGCCCGCGTCGAAGCCGCGGATCTTGCCGTCCTTCTCGTTGAGCAGGGAAAACAGATTGGAGGTCTGGGTGCTGCCCAGGCGCAGCGTGCCGGCCTGCTTGATCTTGCTGGCCCAGGTGCTCGATGCGATGGTCGCGGCGTCGGCGACGGGGCCTTGCGCAATCAGGGCGTCGAACGCCGCTGTGTTCAGGGGCGCGCCCTGCGCAAAGAGCGAACCGCTGCCCACGATCGCCAGTGCCACCACGGTGGATTTCAGAATGGATTGGATCGGCATGGGGTCTTCCTGCTGGGTCTGTGATGTAAATCTGGGGATGGCTGCCAGGGGCAAGGGCCGATTATGGCGACTCGCGGCCCTTGCCGCCGCACAAGGGCTCAGGCCCCGGCCACGCGCTGCCCCGGCGCAATGGTGGGGGGCGCGGCGTTGAGCGTCTCGATCGCAAAGCCGGCAGCGGCCTTGTACCGGGCCATGAAGCCCTCGCGCTCCTCGCGTGGCAGCACCTCGTCGATATGGTCGAAGACGCCGCCGCAGCGCTCGTCCACCAGTCCCAGCAGGCCGAAGGGGCCGGCCCCCCGGTTGCGCAGCACCAGCGCCGAGAGGTCCTTGCACAGCCTGTCGTCATAGGCGCGCAGCGCCTGCGGGCCCACGCCGTGGGCAAGGAACTGTGCACCCAGCACGCGCGCGTCCACGATGGCCTGGCTGGCGCCGTTGGAGCCCACCGGGTACATCACATGCGCCGCATCGCCCAGCAAGGCCACGCGGCCGTCCACCCAGGTGGGCACGGGGTCGCGGTCGATCATGGGGTACTCGAAGACATCCGTGGCGCCGCGCAGCATGGCCGGCACGTCCAGCCAGCCGTAGTCCCAGCCGTCGAAGTGGTGGATGAATTCCTCCAGCGCCACGCGCCGGTTCCAGTCGCCCTGCCGCCAGCCGCCCTGGTTGTCCACCGTGATCTCGGCGATCCAGTTGATGGTGGCCAGGCCCGTGACGGGGTCCGGCGGCGTGATGGGGTACAGCACCACGCGATGGCGCAGCGAGCCCACGCCCACGAAGGACGCGCCGGTGCGCACCGGCACCCCGGGCGTGGTGCCGCGCCACATGATGGCGCCGCCCCACTGTATGGGCGGCTGCGTGGGGTGCATCTGCGCGCGCACGGCCGAGTGCAGGCCATCGGCCGCCACCAGCAGCGAGCCCTGCACCTCCAGCCGCTGGCCATCGCGGGTGTCGATGAGGGCGGTCACGCCCTCGGCATCCTGCCGGTAGCCCACCACGCGCCGGCCCAGCTGCACGGCGTCGTCGCCCAGGCGCTGCCTGACGGCGTTGAACAGCATCATCTGCAGCTGCCCGCGGTGCACCGCGTACTGCGGCCAGCGGTAGCCGGCCTGCAGCCCGCGCGGCTCGGCATACACCTCGTTGCCGTTGCGCCCGACCAGCGCCCATTCCCGGGCCTGCAGGCCGATGGTGTCCAGCACATCGTTGCCGAAACCCAGGTCATGCAGTTCCCGCACCGCGTTCGGCTGCAGGTTGATGCCCACGCCCAGCGGCTGCAACTGCGCCACCGACTCGAACACGATGCAGGGCACGCCGATCTGGTGCAGCGTGAGGGCAGTGGCCATGCCACCGATGCCGCCGCCGACAATGAGCACGGGGCGGGATGGATTGTGGTGTGAAGCAGCAGCAGACATGCCGGGATTGTCCATGCAATGGCTGCGGGCGGATGTCCCATCTGCGGCGCGTGCATGGCGCAAACAATGTATGATGACCATCATGCGAAACACAAATTCCAGCGCCCGGGCTTCCGCCAAGGAGGCCACGCATGAGCGCATCGTCTCCGTGGCGGCGCGTGCCATCCGCCGCAGCGGCTATGGCGGCACCGGGGTGGCGGACATCATGAAGGAGGCGGGCCTGACGCACGGCGCCTTCTACGCCCATTTCGCCTCGCGCGATGCCATGCTGGCCGAAGCGGCGGGCAAGGCCTGCGCCGAGTCCTGCGCCGCCGTCGCCGACGTGGTGGCCAAGGCACCGCCCGGCATGGTGCTGCAGGCCATGCTGGCCGCCTATCTTTCCAAGGAACATGTCCAGCGCGCCGAGGTGGGCTGCCCCCTGGCGGCCCTGGGTTCCGAGACCTCGCGCCAGGCGCCGGAGGTGCGCCGCGTGGCCACGGGCCACATCAAGGAAATGGTCGATCTCATCGCCCGCCAATCACCGGACTGGGGACAGCCCGGTGCCCACGAGCGCGCGCTCGTCACCTTGTCCACCATGGTCGGAAGCCTGCTGCTGGCACGGGCGGTGGACGATCCTGGCCTGTCCGACAGCCTGCGCGAGGCAGCACTCAAGCACCTGGCGCCAGCCAACCAGTGATGGCGCATGCCCAGTGCATGTGCCAGGATTTTTTTTGCCGTTACATATGATGATCATCATATAAAGGAAGACCATGAAGGCATTTGTTCTGGAAAGCTATGGAGCGAACCGCGCCTTGCAGCTGGCAGAGGTGCCCGAGCCGCAGCTGCGTGACGACGAAGTCCTGGTCCAGGTCCATGCCGCAGGCGTGAACCAGCTGGACTCCAAGATCAGGGACGGGCAATTCAAGCTCATCCTGCCCTATCGCCTGCCCCTGATCCTGGGCCACGACGTGGCCGGCGTGGTGGTCAAGGCCGGCCCGCGCGTGCGGCAGTTCAAGCCCGGCGACGAGGTCTATGCACGCACGGACGATTTCCGGATCGGCACGTTCGCGGAGTTCGTGCCGGTCAGGGAATCATCGCTGGCGCCCAAGCCCAAGGGGCTCACGATGGAAGAGGCCGCCTCCATTCCCCTGGTGGGCCTGACGGCCTGGCAGGTCCTGGTCGAGACAGCCTGGCTGGCCAGGGGGCAGAAGGTCTTCATCCAGGCCGGCTCCGGCGGCGTGGGCACGTTCGCCATCCAGCTGGCCCGGCACCTGGGCGCCACTGTGGCCACCACGACGAGCGCGGCCAACTTCGATCTGGTCAGGGGCCTGGGTGCGGATGTCGTCATCGACTACCGCACGCAGGACTTCGAGGATGTCCTGCACGACTACGACGTGGTGCTCAACAGCCAGGACGGCAAGACGCTTGGCAAATCCCTGCGCGTGCTCAAGGGCGGCGCGAAGCTGGTCTCCATCTCCGGCCCGCCCGATCCCGCATTTGGCAGGGCAATCGCGGCGCCCTTGTTCGTGAAGCTGGTGATGCGGCTGCTCAGCTCCGGCATCAGGCGCCGGGCGCGAAGCCGTGGCATCGACTACTCCTTTGTCTTCATGAAGGCCGACGGTGGCCAGCTGCGCGAGATCACCCGCCTCATCGAGGCGGGCGCCATCCGCCCGGTCGTGGACAAGGTCTTCGCATTCGAGTCCACCAACGAGGCCCTTGCCTATGCCGAAGCCGGCCACGCAAAGGGCAAGGTCGTCATCAAGATCCGTTGAATCTGTTTCCCCCCACCCCTGGAGTGCTCCATGAAAATTGAAAACGCTGTTGTTCTCGTCACCGGTGCCAATCGCGGCATCGGCCTGGCCTTCGCACGCGAGCTGCTTGCCCGTGGCGCCCGCAAGGTCTACGCCGGCGCGCGCGACCCCGCCACCGTCACCCAGCCCGGCGTGCATGCCCTGCAGCTGGACGTGAACCGCCCGCAGGACGTGGCCGCCGCCGCAGCGCAGGCGTCGGACGTCACGCTGGTGATCAACAACGCCGGCATCGCGCAGCCCGGCGGCTTTCTGGCGCCCGACAGCGAAGAGGTCGCCAGGCGCATCTTCGAGACCAACTTCTTCGCCGTGCTGCGCATGAGCCAGGCCTTTGCGCCGGTTCTCAAGGCCAACGGCGGCGGGGCCTTGCTCAATGTGCTGTCGGTGGCCTCCTGGGTCAATGGCGGCGAACTGGCCGCCTACTCGGCCAGCAAGTCGGCCGCCTGGTCGCTTACCAACGCCCTGCGCAGCGAGCTTGCAGGGCAGAAGACACAGGTGCTGGGCCTGCACATGGCCTATGTCGATACCGACCTCACGCGCGGGCTTGACGCACCGAAGTCCAGCCCCGAGGACATCGTCAGCCGCGCGCTGGACGGACTGGAGGCCGGGCTCGATGAAGTGCTGGCCGACGAGCTCACCCAGCAGGTCAAGCGCGGCATGACGGCGGCCCGGCCAAGCTATCTGCCGCAGGGCGCCTGAGCCTGGATGACCGTCGCAGCCCGTGGCCGGACCATCAACACAGGCCGGGCCATGAAGTGCGCGCCATGGCAGATCCGCTGCCCATGGTCTGGGCCTCGGTGCCGGCGTAGTCGGCCAGCGTGTCGGCGCTGTCGCGGATGCTTTGCAGGGCGCGGGCCACCACGTCCAGGTGGCGATGGCCCTTGGGGGGCTCCAGCCATGCCAGGGCGAGCTGGGCGATGGCGGAGATTTCTGCACAGCCTTGCTGCACGAGATTGTCCACCTGGGTGAGGGCGTTGGACAGCTGCCGGGTGCTGTGGCTGTCCGTGGTGGGGGAGGGCTGGGCGGGGTTCATGCCATGTCCCTCCGCAGTTGGCCGGGCACAAAGGCCTGGCATGAGGGAGGGGCTGCGCCAAAAGACGGCGCGCAGGCGAGAGAAACGGCGCTCATTGTTCCGTGCTCCATTGCGGATCGAATCCACAGGCCATCGCATCTGCGTTGACTGATGGATTCGGTGTACCAAGCCTCGCTTTCGGAGAGGCTGTGCCGCTATACGACGGATGTTTTGAAGCATCAGCCCCGGGACAGGGGGCCGGGGCGGATGATAGCGCGGGAGGGGAGGGGAACGCCCCTTTTTTTGGGGGGGTGAGGCTTGCGAAACGTCCAGTCAAGCGCGGCACGAACGCACAGTCAAGCCGCCAGGGCTGCGCGCCCGCAAGATGGCCGGCAGTGCGCATCCACCCGTGCCACACGCTTGCATCAACATGGCTTTCAGCGCTTGATACACAAGTGCTGAAAGCATTTTTCATGGCCGATCGCGGCTGGGTGGAACACCGCTCCACCCACCCACCCCATCGCCATGAAAACCCTTACCCTTCGAATTGCCATGCTGCTGCTGACGGCGGCGGCTTCAGTGTCTGCTGGTGCAGTCACGGTATTCGACAACCTGGCAGCCGCCAATGACCCGTGGCTCATCCAGCACAACTCCAGCTACCACACCAACCTGTGGGTGGCCAACCGGATCCCGATTGGCAGCCAGTCGCTGCGCATCACGCAGGTGAAGATGAATCTCACCCAGATCGACCAGTTCGAGCTGCAAGTGTGCGCAACCGACGCCAGCGCCGCCACGCCGTTCGTGGACATGACGGCCTGCGCCCCCTTCACCGCCGACGCGGCCACGCCAGGCATGCGCGTGTTCACGGGCGACCGCATCGTGGCGGCGGGCGACTTTGCCTGGGTGGTGGTGCGCAGCATCGGTCAGACCATGATCCGCCGCCAGATCACCACGGCCACCAACGACGGGCTGACCTGGTATTCAGGGGCGAGCCACAACCCGGCCTGGGTGGCCGAGCCGCAGACCTCCATCGGCATGACGGTCGAGGCCGGTTCCGTGCAGCTCGATGGCGTGTGCGGCAGTGCCAGCAGCGCCACGCCTCGCCGCTATCCGCCAGATGCCTTGCTGTGCAGCGTGGGCACGACCAGCGGCGTGATGGGTGATACCTACTCCTTCTCCTGGGTGTGCCAGAGCAGCTACGGCGGCAACCCTTCGCCGCAATGCTCCGTGCCTCGCGCCTACCTCGTTACCTCCCAGGCCACGGGCGGCGGCAGCATCGAGGCGGGGCGCGATGTAGCGGCGGGGCAGCAGGCCAGCTTCACGCTCACCACGCCACCGGGCTATACGGTGCAGGCCAGCGGCTGCGGCGGATCGCTTGCGGGCAACACCTACACCACTGCGACCATTACCGGCAATTGCACCATCAGCGCCACCTTCGCCCCGCCGCCCACCAACGGCGCGTGTGGCAGCACGGCGCCTTCGCTCACCTTGCCAACCCTCTTGTGCAGCGCCGGTTCGGCCACCAACCAGTCTGCCGCGGCCGATGCCTTCCGCTGGAATTGCGCGGGCATTAGCGGCGGCACCACGGCCGCTTGCCTGGCACCGCGCCAATACATGGTGACAGTCAACACGGATGCGGGCATCGCCAGCGCACAGTGCACCCCGAACCCCGTGACCCATGGCTCCAGCGCCACCTGCACGGCCACGGTGCATGACTCAGTCGCCCGCCCCTTCAGCGGCTGGGGCGGCGCATGCAGCGGCACGGGAGCTTGCCAGCCCGTGGTTCTCGGGGCTACCACCGTCTCTGCCAATACGACGCTCATCACCTACGCCATCACCACTACTGCCACCACGGGCGGGAGCATGTCGTGCACGCCCAACCCCGTGCCCCACGGCCAGAGCGCTGGCTGCACTGCCACGCCGCAAACGGGCTTTCAGTTCACCGGCTGGACGGGCGATTGCGCGGGCACGGGTGCATGCCAGTTCACCAACGTGACCAGCGCGCACAGCGTGGGAGCCACCTTCGCGCCCATTACCTACGCCATTACCACCCCCACAGTCACCGGCGGCAGCGTGAACTGCACGCCCAACCCCGTGCGCCATGGGCAAGACACTATCTGCGTCGCCTCGCCCGCGATGGGCAACCACTTCACCCATTGGTCGGGCGATTGCGCGGGCACTGCCAGCGCGTGCATTCTCTACAACGTGACCAGCCCGCGCAGCGTGGGTGCCACATTTGTACTCAACACCTATTCCATCGACATCGTCCCCGCCCCGGCCAACGGCACAGTCACCTGCACGCCCAACCCCGTCACCCACGGCCAGGATGCAAGCTGCACCGCCACGCCCGATGCGGGCTACCACTTCGCCAGTTGGTCGGGCGATTGCACGGGCACAGGTGCATGCCAGTTCACCAGCGTGACCGCGTCGCGCACCGTCTCGGCCACCTTCACGCCCAACACCCACTCCATCGCCACCCCCGCCGCCGTCAACGGCACGGTCACCTGCGCACCCAACCCCGTCACCCACGGCCAGGACGCAAGCTGCACCGCCACGCCTGATGCGGGTTACCACTTCACCAGTTGGTCAGGCGATTGCGCGGGCACAGGTGCATGCCAGCTAACTAACGTGACGAGCCCGCGCAGCGTGAGCGCCTCATTTGTGCTCAACACCTATTCCATCGGCATCGTCCCCGCCCCGGCCAACGGCACGGTCACCTGCGCACCCAACCCCGTTAACCATGGGCAGGGTACAAGCTGCACCGCCACGCCCGATACGGGTTACCACTTCACCAGTTGGTCAGGCGATTGCGCGGGCACAGGTGCATGCCAGCTAACTAACGTGACGAGCCCGCGCAGCGTGAGTGCCACCTTCGCGCTGAACACCTACCCCATCAGCATCACCCCCGCCACAACCAACGGCACGGTCACCTGCGCACCCAACCCCGTTAACCATGGGCAGGGCGCAAGCTGCACCGCCACGCCCGATGCGGGTTACCGCTTCACCAGTTGGTCGGGCGATTGCGCGGGCACGGGGACATGCCAGCTCACCAACGTGACCAGCCCGCGCAGCGTGAGTGCCACCTTCGCGCTGAACACCTACCCCATCAGCATCGCCCCCGTCACCACAAACGGCACGGTCACCTGCGCACCCAACCCCGTTAACCATGGGCAGGGCGCAAGCTGCACCGCCACGCCCGATGCGGGCTATCACTTCACCAGTTGGGCGGGCGATTGCACGGGCACGGGTGCATGCCAGCTCACCAATGTGACCAGCCCGCGCAGCGTGAGCGCCACTTTCACCCACGATCCGGTCGATGCCACCTGCGGCTCAGCGGCCAACGGCGCTGTGGCCTTCAAGCCCAGCGCGAATCTGTGCGTCACGGGCACGCCAGGGACCGTGCTATCCGCTGGCGGCCAATACAAATGGCAGTGCAGCGGTGAATATGGCGGCGCAGCGCAGCAGTGCAGCGCACCGTGGCAGGGTGCGGGCGGCAACGGCAATCTGGGGGCGGTGGAGGTGGACGGCGCGAATGGCTGGGAGATCAGCAGCGCCGCCTTTGCCTCCACCTTGCCCGCACCCTTGCCGTCCCATGTGCGTGCGGTGCACGCGCCGCTGGGGCTGGTGCTGGTGCTGGGGCGTGTCGCTGGCAATGCAGATGCACAGGTGACCGTGCACTTCACCACACCAGTGCCGCAGGGGGCCGTTTATTACAAATACGGCCCCAGCCCTGACGGGCTGGGCTGCACCAGCGCTGCCTGCGCGCAGCCGCACTGGTATGCGCTGCCCGGCGCGCAGTTTGCGCCCGACGGCCTGAGCGTGACCTTCACCCTGGCCGATGGCGGCGTGGGTGACAGCGATTCCGTGCCCAACCAGATCACCGACCCCGGCCTGCCCGTGCTGCTGGCCCCGCAGGCCATCCCCGCGCTCGGCCCCTGGGCGCTGGCGTTGCTTTCGCTGCTGGCAGCGGGTCTGGTGGCGGTGCGTCGCCGAGCGCCGAGCAGTGGTTGCGCACCGCCGATCAGAAAGTGAAGCCTTGGCTTGCAGCGGCAGCAACCCCGCACTGTGGACTGCTGCCCCTTGGTTGACGCTCAGATAGACGGTCGGCAACCACCGTTTTGGTAGGCTTTGAATTTGATGGATAGACAACCAGATACAGGCATGAATTTGAAATTTAAGCGACTCACTGAAGTTGATCCGGCTCACATTGTTTCGCTGAACAACAATCCAGATGTGCTACGACAAATGCCGCTTGGAAGTGCGAATTTCGACCTGGCGAAAGCAAATGAATGGGCTCGGCAAAAGGATGCCCAGTGGCAGCAATACGGCTATGGGCCATGGGCGTTTGAAATTGACCAGCAATTTGCCGGCTGGGGCGGTTTGCAGTACGAGGAAGGTGATGCCGACCTCGCTTTGGTGCTTCACCCCAAATTCTGGGGAAGTGGCAAAGCCATCTATCAAGAGATAGTGAAACGTGCATTCACTGGCTTGGGGCTGAGCTCCATCACGATTTTGCTGCCACCTTCAAGAACCAGAATAAAAGGGATTCTCAAGCTGGGATTTCGGCCAGATGGCGCACTGGATATCGAGGGGACTCGCTTTTTGCGCTATCGCCTGCATGCACCCGGCAAACCCGCTTGACCAGATCTTTGGGCAGCGCGTCTTGATCCCGCGCGCTCATACCTTGGCGAGGAAGGCCGCTGCATCACCCGCTTCACACTTCCAGTCTGCGAAGACCCCAACCAGATTGCACTCCACGCAGCGGCAAGCGATGTAGTACCAGCGCACGTCGTGTGTGCCTTCGTACACGGAGACGCCGGACATCAGTTCGAACGTCTCGTTCTCGCACACGCACTCGTGTGCCTCAGGGGTGGCCTCTTCAACATGTTCCGCGCTGTCGCCCATCAGGTGTTCCTGCCCGCAGTCGGTGCAGGTGCGGATGGCCACGCCGGCTTCTTCATCCGTCTGCAGCGCAAAAGTCCGACATCCGCAATCGCATTTGGACGAGGCAAACCGGACGGCCTCATGGCGATTCGCAACGCTGTAGCTGCGCAGCTCGGCTTGGGTGTCGCCGGACGTTGTCCCGTACCAGAACTCGCCCTTCTTCGTCAGTGCCATTGATACTGTTCCCTTCTTCAAGTTGGGCTTCCCGGCAGACCTGACGCCAAGCTTTCCCGATCGTCTGGATTTTGCCTGAAGGCACGGTGAATCTTCGTCAAGGGGCCGGGCAGCTCTCAGCCTCAAGCAGCCGCACCAAATGCCGGCTCTACAGCGATGGCAGATCCTGACCGGGCGCACCGCAATCCGTGCGGGGATGTGCGTGTCAGCGTTCCCTGCGCAGCTGTCTGGCACTGGCCAACAGGAATGCGCGCGTGCCCGGCGCGCCCAGCCCATCGAGTGCGCCACCATCTTGCGCGCCCATGGCCAGCCAGGCTTGCATTGCGGCCTGCGCCACCTCCAGATGAAACTCTTTCAGCAGCAGGCGGACAAGCGGTGCCCCCGCCGCAGGGTCTGCGATCTGCCCCAGCGCCATGGCTGCTGCCTGGCGGCGGCGCGCGTTGGGGCTGCTCAGTTGATCGATCAGTGCAGGCACAACCGCCCGATCGCCCAGTCTGCCCAGACGGCCCAAGGCTTCCAATATCTCTTCGGTGGCGAGGTCGGCCTGCAGCGCCCGTATCAGGTCGGGAATCGCCTCGCGCGTGGCTGCCTTCGCCAGCGTTTCGGTGATCAGCCGGGCATCAGCCGGCGATTCGGCTTGCAGCAATGCCGCAGCCAGCGCCGCGCTGGCCTCGGCGCTGGGCGTGGCTGACAGCGACAGCATGGCGGCGTCCCGCAACGGGTTGCGGCGGACCATCAGAGGCGCCAGCAAACCGGCCCCCTGGGGGTCGCGGAATTCGGCAAGCGCCATCACGTAGCGGTATCGCAAGCTGTCGCCGGCTGCCTGGGCTGCAGCGATCAGCGCAGGCAATACGTCAGCCCCTTGCGCTGCCAGCGCTTTGCAGACGTGGTGGACGTATTCGTTGCGGATGCCGGGTATCAGCCCCAGGAGCAGGGCCTGCACCTGGGGGCCGCGAAGATTCTGGCAGGCGTACGCCACGGCGCTGGCATTCCAGTGGTGGGGGTCGTCCGCCAATGCCTTCGCGAAGCCTTCGAAACCCTCTGCTGAGCCCATCAAGGCCAGCGCTTCGGCCACGCCCACGGCGTCGCCGCCGCACAGCTGGGGCAGCATGGCGCGCAGATGCTGGGCCGCTTCCTGGGGCGCGGTGCGCGCCAGCTGCAGCGCGGCGGCTCGGCGTACCTGCAGCGACGCCGTGCGCAACCCTGCGCGGGGCCACTGCGACTCGCCGGGCCCTTGCAGCTGGGCCAACACCTCGGCCAGCTCGTCGGCATCGCGCGGTGTCCTTGCCTGCTCCAGCGCGGCCATCAGTTCAGGCACGGCTTCCTGCGCCTTCAGCGGGCCCAGCGCCGGTGCTGCAACGGTCACTCCGGCACGCAGCAGTGGCGCGATCGCACGCGCGTCGCCCAACTCGCCAAGCACCTTGACCAATGCCGTCCTCAGCTCCCGCGGCATCCCGCGGCGCGGGTGTTCAAGCGTCTCGATCAGCGGGACCACGGCTGCCGTATCGCCCAGGCGCCCCAGTGCGCTGATGCAGGTCCCGCGGACTCTGGCGTCCGCATCGTGGAGTCCTTCCATCAGCAGGTCCAGGCAGGCGTGTGTGGATTTCTGGACCACCGCGCTGCACAGCGTGTTGATCACCTCGCCAAAGTCTTTCTTTTTGTCGGTCTCCTCACGCCGCAGCGTGCGGATGGCCTCCAGCAGGTCGGCGATCCAGTGTTCGTCGGCGTGGCTGTGAATGGATGTCGCCGCATACTCGCGCACCGCTGCGCTGCGGTGGCCCAAGGCCTTGAACAAAGGCGCCCGGGCCTGTGGCGAGGAGATACGGCCCAGGTACATGCAGCCCGAGCAGGCTTCGTCAACGCTCTTGGACTTGGCCATGCGCAGGTACAGGGGCAGTGCCTCATTGGAGGGACGGATCAACAAGGCCTGCCTGGCCGCGTCAGCCACCTTTGCGTCTTCGTCCAGCGTCGCGCTCACCAGGAGCGCGGGAGCGCGGTCCGCCAGCTCCAGCAGTGCATTTCGGGCCAGGGGCAGCTGATTTGCCGGCGCGGACCTCATGAATGTCGTGATGGCCTCGAAAGCCACTGCGGGGGCAGCGCAGGACAGCGCTTGCAGCGCCAAGAACACATCGACGTTTTTTGTGGAGCTCTGCAGCTGGTCTGCGAGTGCCTGGCTTGGGTTGTCGTTCATAAGTACTGGAAGGGCCGGTCCGGATTGCCCTGGTTCTGCTTGTCCGAGAAGACCACCAGCACAGGCTCGTCTGGCGCGCCCTGCATCATAGGTGCCGCCCCAGGGCCGCCACTGGACAAGTCGTCCACCGGTCGACCGGCCGGGCAGGCCTTGGCATCCGGCCGCTTTTGGCCGACCCCATCCGCCCGATCACCTTGTCCCACCATCCACCCACGCCATCCCCGCCCCCCGGTTCACATGCCGCTGCCTGCCCACGACAAACTCCGAATCCAGCGTGGCCAGTGCGACGGAGATCCATGCGCCTTCTTCGTAATGCTGGCTGTGCCATGACAGCGATGAGCCGCATTGCTGGCAAAAGCAGCGCGTGATGCCGGGCGATGAGGCAAAGGAGCGCAATTGCTCCTGGCCCCGGGTGAAGACAAGGTCCTTTGCCGGCACGCTGCCGTAGGTGGCGAATGCGGCACCGTGGGCCTTCTGGCAGATGCGGCAGTGGCAGTGCGAGACGGCCTGGGGCGTGGAGCGCAGTGCATAGGCGATGGCGCCGCACAGGCAGCTGCCGGTCAGGGCAAGAGGGGGGCTATCCGGGGCGTTGCTCATGGTCGGGCGGGCACGAAAAAAGGCGCATGCCATTGTGCATGCGCCCCAATGCCGCGACAGGGATGCGCGGCAACCCCAGGAGTCATCCGTTTCGTCAGTCGCCGATGACCTGCAGCCCGCTGCCGTCCCCATGCGCCTGCAGGCACATTCTTCCGAGGTCGTTGAGAAAGCGCAGCACCGGCATCTCGCCCACGCAGGCGGGGATGGCGGCCATGATGTCGTTGTGCAGTTCCAGCAGCTGGTCCGAGGCCACGAACATGGCGGCGGATTCGCCGTAGTAGTGCCGCCAGAAGTCCTGCAGCAGGCCGTGGCGGGCCTTGCCGACGACCAGGGGATAGCCGTTTTCCCAGACCTGTGCGTCCATGGAAAGGCTGGCCAGGCCAGGGTCAACGGGCCGCGCGCTGGCGGGGATCAACAGTACACGTCGCATGTCCATGCTCATTTGCGGTTTCCAGGTGCGCCAGTGGACTCGGGCAACCCGGTCCGGGAGGAGGGTGAGAGGTCCTTGCCGCAGGCGGCAGGAACCGGTTCCCACTTTATTGACGTGTGCACAACAAGAAAATTACAGCTGATTACATACGGCGAGCGATGCGCCGTGTGCCTGCCGTTCTCCGTTGCAGTTCGCCGCTCAGGCGCTGCGCGCCCCGCCCTCGATCTCGAACGCAAAGTCCCCGAAGCGCAGGCTGCCGCGCCGCCGCTCCACCAGGGCCGGCAAGGCCGCGCATTCGGGCAGGGCGCTGAGGATCTGGTGCTTGGCGCGGAAGATCTGGATGTTCACGTACGACGAATCCACGCCCAGCATGCGCGAGAGCGCGTCGAGCTCTATCCAGCCCTGGCTTGCGGGGGCCAGGCCCTTGTGGGCGTCCTGCTGGCGCACGCGGGCCAGGGTGACCAGGGTGTAGTGGTGTATGCGTTCACCCAGCGCGATGGGCTTGCCGTCGCTCATAACGGTCAGGCTGGCGTGCTCCTCGTTCTGGCTGACGTGGAAGCGAAAGGACACGTCCGGCGGCTTGGGCGCATGCGGGTCGAAGCTGCTTTCCCGCGTGGATTCCAGGTCGTCGCATTGCACGAATTCCCAGCTGCCTGCCGAGGTGTGGACCATGGCGCCGTCCACCAGGGGCTCGGTGCCGTCGCCGGACTCCAGCAGCCAGCGCCCGTCTTCGAAGAAGACGTTGGCTTCGGGCTCCTGGGCGTCGGGCAGCAGGGTGCCGCGCGGGTTCAGGGCCAGGGGGGCGTCCTGGGGCAGGCCCGGGCCGGGGCTCAGGCAGGTGACGGGCGGCCCCAGGTCTTGCACGGTCCAGGCCGCTTCTGCGCCTTCGCCCATGCTGAGCCTGGCGCCCACGGTCAGTACGGTCCAGCGGCCGGCGACCAGGCGCACGCCGTTGAGCATGGTGCCGTTGCGGCTCTGGTCCACGATTTCCCAGGTCTGCCGGTTCCAGCGGAACAGGGCGTGGACCTGGGAGACGTCGGGCGCCTTCATGACGGTCTGGCAGACCGAGGGGTGGCGGCCGAAGGTATGCAGGGGCCGCAGCACGACGATGCTGCCGTCGAGTTGGTTACGAAAGAGGGCCATCGCCTCGAATTCTCCTTGGGGCTTGTGTGAACAGGGGGTGGGCTGGGGGCGCATTGGCCCGGAGCCGGCAGCCTGTTGCCAAGCCGAGAGAGTACATGCCCGCTGCGCGTTTCAGTTTGTCAAACGTACAGCGCCTGCGGATTGAACTCGGATTCCTGCAGCGGCCGGCTGCGCCAGCCCAGGGCCACGGGCACGTCGCGCAGCCGTGGATTGCCCAGTTCCGGCCAGATATGGCACAGGCCCGGAACCACGACCTTGACGGTGTACAGAGGGATGTCGGGGCGCGAGTGGTCGTAGACGATGGTTTCCAGGCCCAGGCCCCGTGCGATGTCCACGCAGTGCGCAATGGCCCGGGCAATGTCCGGCGGCGCGGTGTCCGCCTGCTGCGCAGGCTGTTGCGGCGGCGCATCGGTGCCGTCCAGCGGATGCAGAAAGGCCTGCACCTGCTGCGGCACGGCAAAGCTTTTGCCCGCCGCGATCAGCTGGCTGATTTCGGTGAGGGCGCGTTCGCAGGCCAGGGCGCGGTCCAGGCTGCAGCCAAAGCCCACGGCCCAATGGCCGGTATCCGCGTGGCGGCCCACGCAGACCACGACCGGTATGCCGAAGTCATGGGTGATGTCCAGCAGCCAGTACGACCATTGCGGGCCGCAGCTGCGCGCCAGGCGCTGGCGCGTGGCTGCGGCGATGCCGTTCAGCGCGATGGCGGGCCTGCGGATCTGGCCGTACCACCAGATGGCGGCGGCGTCGCGTTCCACCAGTTCCATGAAGCCTTGGAGGATGGCTTCTTCCCGCGTGTTGCCGGCCGCGCAGCCGTTGGAGGTCCAGCCCACGTGGTGCTGGCTTTGCGCGGGCGCATGGGCCAGGCAAAAGCCCAGCGGCAGGTAGCGGCGCGCATCGGCGGTCAGGGACCAGGCGGGCGCCCACCACAGGGGTTCGCCCTGGCCGGCGCCGGGGGCCACGGCATGCGGCGGCCTGTCGGTGGCAAAGCGGGCGGTCTGCCGGTCGCTGAAGCGGGCCAGCGCTGTGGGAGGAATGCAGGGCGCATCCAGCTGCGCGGCGGGGGCGACGACCACGGCTTCATCGCCCTGGTGGAAGGCGGCGTAGCGCTCCACGGCTTCGCACATGGCGCTGGCGCGGGCCTGCATGGCCGACAGGCCCTTGCCCAGGCACAGCTGTGTCGGGGGGCCTGCCAGGAAGCCGCTGCCAGGCGCGGGCGTTCTGAATATTTCGCTGCGGTAGACGGTGAGCGCTTCGTCTGTCTCGGCCGTCAGCGGCGTGACCCGGGCAATCACGCCGGTCAGCGGGCTGACGTGCCGGGACAGGCGCTGCACCGTGGTCTCGGCCGGCACGCTGCGCCAGCCGCCGTCGGCGCGCGCGGCATGCGTGCCGGGAACTGGCGCAATGGGTTCGCGTTGGCGCAGTGCCATCAGCCCCGGTGTGCCGCAGTGCGGGCATTGCGGGCGGGCGGCCACGGGGTGGGCCTGGAGGGGCTCCAGCGTCCACACGGTTTGCGCTGCATCGGTGTGCGCCAGCAGGCGCTGCACCGTGGGCAGCAGGGCCTGCAGCCGCGTGGCGATGAGGTCGGCGCCGGCGCGCACGGGCGGGCAGCGGCCGCTGTCGTGCGGCGGGCCGCCTTGCGCGGCGCGTGCGGGATGGTTGCGTTGCCAGCGGTGCGCCAGGCAATGCCAGCAGGCCGATGCGGTGCCGGCATGGGGCGTGAACAAGGGCCCGGCCATGGCCTGCTCGCCCGCGGGCCGGACCGGCAGCCAGGGCCGGCCTGCGGCACGCTGGCCGGCGTCGATGGCGCCCAGGCGCGGGTCCAGGTAGTCGTCGCAGAAAACGATGGTGAGCGGGGCGGGGGCGGGGGCTGGTGCCTGCGTGGCCACGGCCGCAGCCCAGTGGCAGGCGGCTGTGCTGTCCAGCGCTGCAGTCAGCAGGACGATGTCGATCTGCTCCGATGCCTGCAGGCGCACGGGCGGGGCCGAGAAATCCGGTTGCAGATAACCGTGGCCGTTCAAGCCGCTGTGCAGCACCGGCTGGACCAGGCCCTGGCGCAGCAGGGCGCCCAGGGCGTGCAGCATCTGCGCAAGCGGCGCATCGGGCGCTGTGGCGCAGTGCTGCATGAGGCTGGTGCCGGCCTGCAGCGGGGCGTTGAGCGCCAGGACGGCGGCGGAGCCCAGGGCCAGGGTGTCGCGTTCGCTGGCCAGCAAGAGGCGGTCGCCCTGCTGCACGGGGGACAGGAATTTCTCGTGCCAGCGGAAGGCGTCGGCAAACAGGTCCGGGGCCGCAGGCTCAGGCAAGGGACGGGGCTCCCAGTTCAAGGCGGACGACGGCATACGGGTGCTGGCCGGTGGTGGCGTGGAAGGCGGTCTCGAACAGCTGGTGCTGCTGCGAGAACCGGGCATACAGGTGCTCCTGCAGGCTGATGCGGATGGCGGGGTGGATGCGCTCCATCTGGGCGCCGTCCGCAAAGCCCGAGACGACGGGCAGCCGCATGCCGCCCACCTGCATGGGCAGCCGTGCAAGGGCAGGGTGCACATGGTCGAGCACCACGGTGCACGGCGGGCTGCCGGGCGCGGCAAAACGCTGGGCCAGCTGCTGCAGCATGGCCTCCAGCGGCGCCTGGGGAAGGTAGGGGCAGACGCCTTCGAGCAGCACCAGAACGGGCTGGCTGCCGGGCAGGGCGGCGGCGTCCAGCCAGGAGGTGTCGAGGATGGAGCAGGCAAGGCGGGTTTCGTCGCCGTCCATGTATTGATCGCGCAGCGCAATGGCGTCGGGCAGGTCCACGTTCAGCCAGCGTGCGGTGCCGGCCAGGGCCGCCAGGCGGCTGCGCCGCGTGCACAGGCCCGCGCCCAGCGCAATGCACAGGCCGGACGGATGCGCGCTCAGGAATTGCGTGGTGAGCCGGTCGAACAGCTGCGTGCGCAGCACCACGCTGCGCACAAAGGCGGGGTCGGCGGCGTGCGCCTCGCTGGCCTGGGGCAGCGCCGCCGCGATGCGGCACG